>JAHEFX010000165.1 GCA_024639975.1 bacterium | reverse complement strand
GGTTCGACATACCGATTCGGCCTACGTTCGGACTCAACCGAAGTTGCGCTGACAAGACGGGCAGCGGGCGTCGGTCTCGGACGTGGACGAGCCGCACCAGGGGCAAGGGAGATCCGGTGAGTGGCCGTCGAGGTCGTCGACGAATTCGACGGCCGCCAAGTCGATGGTCCGCACTCCGAACAGTCCCAATGCCACCTGAATCCTCGCTTGATCGCCTCGGTTTCGCAGGGTACGGACGGTCCAATCCCGAAGGGTGGATTTCGCGACCTGCGAGCGAAATGCGACCGACGCAACCCTGCCGGGGATCTACCCTTCCGCTCGCCCCCGAGGAGACACCGACATGCAACTGACGTACCCCGACGGCTCCATCCACGAGTTCCCCCAAGGAACCACAGGACTCGACGTGGCCGCATCGATCGGGAGCCGCCTCGCGAAAGCCGCTGTCGCTGTCAGTGTCGATGGAGCGGAATGGGACCTGGGTCGCCCACTCCCGGAAGGGGGCGGTGAGTTCGCCGTCATCACGGCTGCCTCCGAGGAAGGCCGCCATGTCATGCGCCACTCGGCCGCCCATGTCCTCGCACAAGCCGTCCTCGAGCTCTTCCCGGAAGCCACCTTCGCCATCGGGCCACCGATCACCGACGGCTTCTACTACGACTTCTGGAACCCGGAACCCTTCACCGAGGAGGACCTGGAGCGGATCGAGGCGAAGATGCACGACATCATCGCCGCGGACCAGCCGTTCGTCCGTGAGGAGATGTCGGCCGAGGACGCCCTCGAGATATTCGCCCGCCACCGGTTCAAGTGCGAGATCATCGAGTCGGTCGACGCCTCCGAGGTGGAAGGTGGCGACGTGGTCAGCGCCTATCGCAACACCGAGGTGTTCACCGATCTGTGCCGCGGCCCCCATGTGCCCTCGACCGGCCGCCTGGAGGCCGTCAAGTTGCTGCGCACTTCGGGCGCCTACTGGCGCGGCGACGAGAACAACCCCCAGCTCCACCGCATCTACGGCACCGCCTGGGAGTCGAAGAAGGAGCTCGACGCCTACCTTCATCGCCTCGAGGAGGCGGAGAAGCGCGACCACCGGCGACTGGGCCCCGAGCTGGACCTCTTCTCCTTCCCCCGCGACCTCGGTCCCGGGCTCGCGGTCTGGCACCCGAAGGGCGGCCTGATGCGCAAGCTCATCGAGGACCACTCCCGGCGGATGCACGAGCGGTACGGGTTCGACTTCGTCGTCTCGCCGCACGTGGCGAAGGCCGAGCTCTGGCGGACATCGGGTCACCTCGACTTCTACGCCGAGAACATGTACCCGGGCATGGAGCTCGACTCCGAGGAGGAGTACCGGGTCAAGCCGATGAACTGCCCCGGCCACGTACTCATCTACAAGAGCTCAGGCCGCTCCTACCGGGACCTACCCCTGCGCCTCTCGGAGCTCGGGGCCGTCTATCGATACGAGCGATCGGGCGTCGTCCATGGCCTCCTCCGGGCCCGGGGCTTCACCCAGGACGACTCACACACCTTCGCCACGCCCGAGCAGTTGGCGGATGAGTTGGTCATGCACATCGACTTCGTGCTGCAGTGGCTACGGGACTTCGGGTTCGAGGAATTCGAGGCCGACCTGTCGACCCGGCCGGAGAAGTACGTCGGAGAGGTGCCCCGCTGGGAGCAGGCGGAAGCCGACCTGGCTGCGGCGCTCGACCATGCCGGGATCCCCTACAAGATCGCCGAGGGGGAAGGCGCCTTCTACGGCCCGAAGATCGATGTCCACATCAAGGACGCCATCGGGAGGCGCTGGCAGATGTCGACGATCCAGGTCGACTTCAACCTGCCTGAGCGATTCGGTGTCGAGTACACGACGTCGGAGAACACCAAGGCCCGACCGTTCATGGTCCACTCGGCCAAGGCAGGCTCGCTCGAGCGGTTCTTCGGCGTTCTCACCGAGCACTACGCCGGGGCTTTTCCCATGTGGCTCGCACCGGTGCAGGCTGCAGTCATCACCGTCGCCGACCGGCACGAGGACTACGCCTACGAGGTCGCCGGCCAACTGAAAGCTGCCGGCATCCGAGCCGAGGTGGACGCGGGATCAGGCAAGCTCGGGGAGAAGATCCGCAAGGCGATCATGTCGAAGACCCCCTCCATCCTCGTGGTCGGCGACAACGACGTAGAGGCAGGCACGGCCGGTTTCCGGCTCCGGGGCGAGGACGAGAAGCGCGGTACACCCATCGGCGACATCGTCGAGACGCTGACCGAGCTCGGGACGATCCCGTCGTGAACGACGAGACGAGCGATCCGGTCGACCCGGAGTTCGACCGATCGGGAATCCATGTGCCCGGCGATATCGCCGAATCGGAAGGCGTCCCGCTGGATCTCGACGCGAATCTCGGGGAGCCGTTCGTCATCCCCAGCCCGGAACGCCGGAAGGTCGCCGGGTGGATCTACCTCGTCGGCGCCGTGTTCCTCGCCCTCGGGGGCGTCCTCGGACTGGGGGCGGGAATGTGGGTGGTGGCCGGCCTGCTTGCCGTGCTCGCCGGGTGGCACTTCATCGCCGCCTGGCCCCTGGCGATCGACGAGCAGGTGGCGTTGCGAGCCGCAGCGCGAGAGCTCACCTTCCCGATCGGTCATGCCTCTGCAGCTGTTCGGTTCGCTGGTTGGCGGTCCAAGCCGATCTGGCACGTGGTCCTGTACGACGCCCACGAACCCCCGGCCCACCGGGCCCTCGTCCGAGTCGACGCCGTCGACGGAAGGGTCCTCGGTGTGGTCGCCGAGGATCTGTCAGCGGCCTAGCGGCCGAACGTTGAGGCCGGGCCCTGCTCGGACCTTCGCCCGAAGCCCCCTCCCGCCGCCTCCGCCGGCGGGTCCCATCCCTCCTGTCGGGGGGATCTCTCGCTGGGTCGTCAGTACGTCAGTACCGACGATTGCTCAGCGATCGTCGAGGGGGAGGAACTCGCGTTCGGTC
>JAHEFX010000082.1 GCA_024639975.1 bacterium | reverse complement strand
GCGATCTTCTGGAGCGGCAGTCCCCGCTTGACCGCCTGCGTGTGCAGTCCTGACAGCAGGTACTCGGTGCCGCCGAAGCCCGACTTCGCCAGGAAGACGTCCTCGGCGGGTTCGCCGACCTTCATCTCCTCCTTGCAGCAGGCGTGGTCCGAGACCACCCACGACACGTCGTCGCGTAGGACGGCATCCCACAGTGCCTCGACGTCGGCCCGGGGCCGGATCGGCGGGTTCACCTTGCCGTACACGCCGTTCGCAGAGTGGATGTCGGCGACCAGGTGCCCGATCGTCACCTCCCGCCGGAAGTCGACCTCGGGGAACGCCCCACGCATCCGCAACGCCGCGTCGATCGCCGCCGCACTCGACAGGTGCAGCAGGTTGATGTTCGGGCAGCCCGTCGCATACGCCAGGTAGGCGGCGATGTTGATCGCCAGACCCTCCGAGTGCGGCGGTCGGGACCGGTGGTAGGCCTCGAGTCCGCTGAGCGAGGCGTCCGCCTCGACCAGCTTCGTGTACGCCGCCATGATCTCGGCCGTCTCGCAGTGGAGGCTCACCGACAGGTGGTCGGCCTTGTCCGGGAAGGCGTCGACCGCTTCCTTGACGCCGCGCATGATGAACTCGAAGTGGGCGTAGTCATAGGACTCGCCCGGCGGGGTCATCAAGAACTTCGACTGGTCCGACGACGCCCCGTGCAAGCCGTGGCTGCCGTAGAACATGAAGATCTTGAACGACGTGACGCCGTGCTCCTCGACGAGGTACGGGATTTCGTCGATGTGGCTCGACTGGATCGGCGCCAGGTGGAAGGCGTAGTCGACGAACGAACGCCCCCCGATCTGCTCGAGGACCTCGGGGAAGAACTCCCGGTAGGAGCCGCCCTTGTTGAGGTAGTAGGCGCCGGTCCGCATGTAGTTCAGCGCCGTCGTGACGCCACCTTGGGCGGCGGCACGCGACTCGGAGTCGGCATCCTCGGACAACGGGTTGTAGATGCCCATGTGGAAGTGGGCATCCACCGCCCCGGGGAACGCCAACCGGCCGCCGCCCTCGACGACCGCCGCCGCGGTGGTTGGGTCGAGACCGGGTCCGACCTCGGCGACCTTGCCGTCCTTGACGGCGATGTCGCCGGCGAGGGTGCCTTCGACACCGGGTCGAACGACCCGGACATCGCGTACGAGCAGGTCCCAGGTGGGTTGCACGGGGGTTTCCTTCCAGGGTGTCATACCGGTTTGGCGATGGATATCCAGATGATCAGGACGATCGTCACCCAGATGGCGATGACGAATGCCTGGGTAGGGCGAGCGCCCCTCGTGAGCGCCGCCTCCCGCTCGGGGGTCGAGCCCTGGGTGAAGATCGCACCCATCGTCGAGACCACGTTCGGGAGGAACACACGAATGCCGAGGCCGAAGGCGAGGATCAGCGCGTAGAGCGCCATCTTCCAGCCGAGGTAGGCGGCCTGCGTCGGTCCGTCGGAGCCGACCAGTGAGGTGATGCCGGCGGCGCCCATGACGACCAGGACGATGACCCGCCACCCGAGGTCCAGCTTCTTCACCCGCTCGGCGCGGGCCTTCGTCACGTCCGACCGGGTCTCGTCGGGGCCTGGGTGGGTGGCCCAGTACTGCCACCACACGAGGAACATCCAGACGAGCGTGAGGATCGACAAGATCGCGCCGATGAACGCCCAGTAGCCCTCGATGAAGCCGAGGTTGCGCTGCATCATCATCGTCAGGCCGAGGGTGAGCATCGCCACCACGGCGGTGCGGGGGCCCATGTCGATGAGGGCGAAGTAGCGGGCCATCTGGACCCGTTGGTCGATCGAGAGGTCCTGGTTGCGGGCACCTTGGAACGACATGAACGTCCCGAAGTCCATGCCCAGCCAGATTCCGGCGCCGGCGACGTGCAGGGTCAGGAGCAGGTCGTTCACGCCGCCCCCAGCTCGGCGACCGACGCCCCGCCCGACAGCGACGTGACGGTCAGTTGGATGTGGGCGGCGGCCGGGGCGTCGAGGACCCGACGGGCGTTGATCTCGAACTTGCGGGCGACCTCGGCCTCCGACAGCGGGTTCTCCGGGCCACCCCGGTTGTGGTCGATCCGGTGGGTGAGCGTGTCGCCCGAGCTCGTCTCGATCTCGAGCACGGCGGGGAACTGGTGCGGGAAGATCTCCGTGGCCCGCTCGTCGGCCGAGCACTCCACGAGGCCCGACAGGCGAAGTCGCGTCTCGTCGGCGATCGTCTCGTCGGTGAAGTCGTCGAGCCAGAGGCCGAGTCCGCCACCGCCGACGAGGGCTGCGGCGACCGTGAACGGGCCCGAGAACCGAGCCGTGTAGGGGTCGGTGGGCGTTGCCTTCTGGTCGGCCGGCTCGGCGATGGTCCGCAGCACGGGGGCCGGGGCACCGAGGCGGATGGCCGTGATGTCGTCGAGGTCCACCTCGTCGCGCAGGGCCATGGCGGCGTCGATGCCGGCATGGGTGAAGTGGTTGGTCGGGTATGGCTTGAAGAACAGCCGATCGGACTGCCACTCGTCGCCGAGCCCGCCAACGAGCGCCTCCTCGTTGAAGTGCCCGTCGGTGTAGGCCTGGAAGAACCCGAAGCGACCCTCGAGCACGGTCGGGGGTCCGGTGAGCCCGCCGGCGGCGAGCTGCCCGGCGGTCAGCCCGGAGTGGGCAGCCCAGCCCGTATGGATCCGCTTGACGCTGCCGCCCGTCCGGTTGGCCTCGATGAGACCCGCTCCCATCGAGGCGGCGATGCCCATTGCGTGGGCCGCGGTGTCGGCGGTCCCACCGAAGAGCACGGCACAGGCCGCGGCGGCGCCGATCGTGCCGCAGATGGACGTGGCGTGGAGGCCCTTCTCGAAGAAGATCGAGTTGCCGAACTCCTCGTCATAGCCGGCGGTCCCGAGCCGGATCGTGACCTCGTTGCCGGCTGCGATCGCCGCAAGGGTGTGCTCGGCGGTCGCTCCGGTCGCCGCGGCAGCGGCAAGGACGGCCGGCACGACCGACGCGGACGGGTGTAGGACCGACGGGAGGTGGGTGTCGTCGAAGTCGAGCGCATGCGCCATCGTCCCGTTGACCAGGGCCGCCGAGGCGGCGGGGAGGCGGAGGTCGGAGCCCCAGACCGGCGCTTCGCCGCTACCGGCCTGCTGCTCGGCGAAGGCGCGGACGATCCTCACCGGCTCCTCGGGTGCGGCCGCGAGCCCGTTGCCGACGGTGTCGAGGATGCGCATCCTCGAGTCGGTGGCACGGGCGTCACCGATGCCCCGCTCGATCGTGTCGGCGACGAACTCGCCGAGCGCCGCTACGTGGGTCACGCGATCACCGCGATCGGCCGCACGGGCGAGCCGGTGCCGCCCTTGATCTTCAGGGGCGAGGCAACGAAGAGGAACTCGGCGGTGCCCGAGGAGGCGAGGGCGGTCAGGTCGAGGACCTCGATGATCGGGATGCCCGACTCGACGAGGAGGACCCGGTGGCCGGGGAGTGTGGCGTGGCCCCTACCCGGGTGGATGACCTCGTAGGCGATGGTCTCGGCGCCGGTCACCCGGACCTCGCGATCAGCAAGCCACTGGGCGGCGGCTTCGCCGGGGCCCGGGGCGCCGTCCACCTGTCCACGGAACTTCTCGACCTGGTTCCAGTGGGTGGCCCAGCCGGTGCGGATGAGCACGGCGTCACCCTTGCCCACCGTGACCCCGGCGCGCTGCTCGGCGGCTTCGAGGTCGGCCACCGTCACCTCGTCGCCGCCGTCCAGGACGGCGACATTGCGGACGGCGGGGATGTCGAGCAGGACGCCGCGGCAGATGATCGGCTCCATGGAGTCGATGCCGTGGGTGGTGAGGCCGTTGTTGGTCTGGGAGGAGTCGGCGTCGACGCCGCCGTGGAGCTTCCCGTCATGGGAGACATGACCGAGGGCGTCGATGTGAGTGCCGACGTGGCCGCCCAGCACGATGATCTCGTTGGCGGCCGAGCCCCCGTCGGACCGCACCATGTCGCCGTGGCGGCGCATCATGGAGTACTGGTACGCCGGGTGGTTCGGCGACACGGGCATGCCCCGTTCGTACGTGTGGGCGAGGTCGATGACCTTCGCTCCTGCCATGTCGTCCCACAAAGCCATCAGATGGCCCCCCTGTCCCTCAGTTGCTTCCTTGCGTCCTCGCCGTATCCCAGTTCGGCGAGGATTTCGTCGGTGTCCGCCCCTTGGCTGCGGCCCGACCACTCGATCGACCCCGGGGTCTCGGACATCCGCCACATGACGTTGGTCATGCGCAGGGGTCCGAGGTCGGGGTCTTCGACCGTGGTGATGGTGTCGAGGGCCCGGTATTGGGGGTCCTCGAAGATCTGGCTGATGTCGTAGATCGGGGCGACGGCGGCTTCGGCCTTCTCGAAGGCTTCGACGACGGTGTCGAGATCTCGTTCGGCGATCCAGTCGCCCACGTATCGGTCGAGGAGGTCGCCGTGCTCCGCGCGGCCCTTGCCCGAGGCGAACCACGGCTCGTCGATGACCTCGGGGTGGCCGACGAGGCGCATGACCCGCTCGGCGATCGATTGGGCCGACGTGGATATGGCCACCCACTTGTCGTCGGCCGTCTTGTACGTGTTGCGGGGGGCGTTGTTGGCTGAGCGGTTGCCGGTGCGCTCCTGCATGATTCCGAGCTGGTCGTAGACCGTCGCCTGGGGGCCGATGAGCGAGAGGATCGGCTCGATGATGGCCAGGTCGAGAACTTGGCCGCCCCCGCCGTGGGCCTGACGGTGGTAGAGCGCCGTGAGTACGGCGTTGGCGGTCGTGAGAGCGGTGATGCCGTCGGCGAGACCGAACGGGGGGAGGGTCGGCGGCCCGTCGGGCTGGCCGGTGATGGCAGCGAAGCCGCTCATCGACTCGGCGAGGGTGCCGAACCCGGGGCGGTTCGAGTATGGGCCGAACTGGCCGAAGCCGGTCACCCGGGCGATGACGAGGTCGGGGTTGGCCTCGTGGAGGACCTCGGGGGAGAGTCCCCACCGTTCGAGGGTGCCGGGCCGGAAGTTCTCGATGAGGACGTCGGCCGTGCGGACGAGGTCCAGCATGACGTCGCGGCCGCCGTCGGTCTTGAGGTTGAGGGTGATGGCCTTCTTGTTGCGGCCGACGATCTTCCACCAGAGGCCGTGGCCGTCCTTGGAATGACCGTGGTCGCGGACCGGGTCGCCGCGCTCGGGGTGCTCGATCTTGATGACCTCGGCACCGAAGTCGCCGAGGATCGTGGCGGCGAGGGGACCGGCGAACAGCGTTGCGGCATCGATGACGCGGACCCCCTCGAGGGCCTTGGCGCCTGTTCCGCTCTCTGGAATGCCGTTCCGCACAGTGATATGAACCTTACCTGTTGCCCCCCGCTTGCCAACAGGGGGATTTCCCTGAATTCAGGCCGTCAATTCGTCCCGAATCGTCCGTTTGAGGACCTTGCCCGACGCGTTCCTCGGGAGGACCTCGCTCGTGACCCAACCCCGGGGCACCTTGTACCCCGAGAGCTGCTCGCGAGCGAGGGTTTCGAGCTCCGCCTCGGTGGCTTCCCCGACCACCACGGCGACCACCTTCTCGCCCCAGTCGTCGTCGGGTACGCCGACCACGGCGACGTCGGAGACCTTCGGGTGGGTGATGAGCACTTCCTCCACCTCGCGGGGGTAGATGTTCGCCCCGCCCGAGATGATGAGGTCCTTCACCCGGTCGACGATGTGGACGAACCCGTCCTCGTCGAGCACGGCGACGTCGCCGGCCGAGAAGTAGCCGTCGGCCGTCGTCGACGCCTCGGTGGCGGCCTCGTTCTCGAAGTAGCCGTTCATGAGGAAGGGGGATCGGCTGAAGAGCTCACCCTTCTCGCCGACGCCGACCGGGTTGCCGCCCTCGTCGACGACTCGGACGTCGGTCATGAACCAGGCCGGCCCGACGCAGCGCTCCTTGGAGCGCTGGAACTCGGGCCGGAGGTTGGTGACGATCCCGCCTTCGGTCGAGCCGTAGAGCTCGTGGACGCCGGCGGTGGGGAACATGTCGAGCGTCCAGAGCTTCAGCGCCTGGGGGAAGGGAGCGGCGTTGAAGTACATGGTGTCGAGGCAGGACACGTCGTACTGGCGGATCGTGTCCTCGCCGATTGCCTTGAGCATGGCCGCGTGGGTCGGCACGAGGAAGATCGAGTTGGCCCGGTGCCGGGCGACCTGGGCGAGCATCGCCTCGGGATCGAAAGCCCGCAGCATGGAGACGGTGCCGCCCGTGTGGAGGGCGGCGTAGGCGAAGGCGAACCCGGCGCCGTGGTACATCGGGGCGACGGCGACGGTCGTGTGGCCGGGGCCGAGGTCCCATTCGAGGGCAGCGGCGTAGAAGGTGAGGCTGCGCGACCGGTGGGAGATCATCACGCCCTTCGGGTCGCCGGTGGTGCCCGATGTGTAGGCAATGGCGAATGGGTCGCGCTCGTCGATCTCGACGGCGGGGTCGATCGAGCCGGCGCCCTCGAGGGCGGACTCATAGGTCGTTCCGAGCTCCGAGCCGTCGATCTCGAAGACGATCTCGATCCCGGCATCCTCGACGCCGGGTGCGGCGTTGGGGGCGAGGGCTGAGTCGACGATCAGGGCCTTGGCCTTGGAGTGGCCGAGGATGAACGAGATCTCCGGGGCGGCGCTGCGGGGGTTGAGGGGCACCATGACCATGCCGGTCTTGGCGATCCCGGCCGCCACCTCGGGGTACTCGAGGCGGTTGCCGCAGAGGAAGGCGACGTGGTCGCCCGGTTTGAGGCCCGCCGAGCGGAGGAGGTGGGCGACGCGGGAGGAGCGGTCGTGGAGGGCCGCGTAGGAGAGGGTCCGGTCACCGTCGATCACCGCTGTCGTGGCAGGGGACGCCTTGGCGAACTCCCTGATTCCATTGGCGATATTGAGCTCTGCGCCCCCGGGGCGAAGTGCCACGCTGCCTCCCGGGGCGTCGACGAGCCCCCACCCTAGCCGATAAACGGAACGCCGTTCCACTCAGCGATACACGCCGCCTGAACCCAGGGTTCCAGGCGGGGCCGACTCCCGGTTCCCGGGGCTGGATTCGGCCCACAGTCCCGATTCCAGCCCGGGATTCGAGAAGGGCCCGAAGGCGTCCAATGACATCGGGCCGTCGCAAGGCGACGGCCCGATGAGGTCATTCGGTTGTGGGCTTGTCAGACGTCGAGGGTCTCTTCGACCTTGCCGTTGACGGCTTCGGCAGCCTCTTCGACCTGCTCCTTGCCGTCGGCGAGGACCTCTTCGACCTTGTGCTTGCCCTCTTCGTACATCCCGGTCGCTGCCTCGGTGAACTCTTCGACGGCTTCGCCGACCTGTGCCGAGAACTTGTCCTTGGCGGCCATGGCCTCGACTACGGCGTCGGCGATCTCGGCAGCCGTCTCGGCGCCCATTCGCGGTTCCGTCTTCTCGGTGACCTTGGCTCGGATCTCGTCCTCGCTGAGCCCCGAAAGCGCCTGGATCGCCTTGACGAGGGCGACGATGGCTGCGATCAGAACAGCGGGGATGAGAATTGCAATTACGCGTCGCATGACGCTCCCCTGATAGAGAATTCTTGGTACTGAATCTACACCGGTCCGGTTCCGAGCCCGCAGGGGCTGGTCATCCGGTTTTCGCGACCTGTTGAATCGGTGCGACATGGTCGTGCTCGGGTGAGCGCGTCACCCCCGGTTGAACCGAGGGCTGGTGCCTACCCCCGCGGTAGGTGTGGGCCCTTGGTTGGCCTGCACCCGTGGGTGTGAACCCTGGGTTCAGACGAGTTCGATGGTGATGGATTCGGGGCTGACGAGCTTGCCGGGGGCGCTCATCGCCTCGGACCGAAGGCCCCAGATGCCGGCCACGGGGCGGCCGGGGCGCCGGCGGCCCGGGTCTTCGGGGAACTCCATCAACTCCAGGCGGATGGGGCCCACGTCGTCATCGCTGATCATGCACATGCGGGCCGGGACCGGCGATCGGGGCAGGTCGAGCAGGTCGGACACGCCGGGTGCCTCGAAGCCGAAGGCCGGCGAGGCCGCACAGTTGCGAGCGACGAACCACTGGCGCTCGGCGTCGAGGTCGGCGACGCCCCACACGACCGAGTGCACCTCCGAGCAGAGGCGGTCCGGATCACTGTCGAGGATCGACGAGCGACGCGACTCGGTCTCCACCAACACCACGGGTAGGTGGTCGGGGCCGAGCACCCGTCGCTGGCGGAGGTTCAGCGGCCCAAGGTTCAGTTCGCCGATCTTGCCGAGGGATGCGCCGGTCGCTGCGAGCAACTCGGATGCCTCGTCGATCGACCGGGTGTAGACGTCGATCGCAGAGGGCCCGAGCGAGAACGGGACAGGCGGCTCGCCCGGCTCCTCCGCCCGCTCGAGGGCGATCCCGCCCGAGGCTGCGCCGGGGACCCGGAGCGAGCCGGGTGCCACCTCCTCGAACCCCATCGCCCCGAAGAACGCCGCCGTGGCAGCTGGGTCGGTGGTCCCGACGACGACCTCGAACGGGGCGTTCACTACTCGGCCTCCCACTCCAGGACGCCGAACACCATGTGGGTGCGCTTGTCGCCGTCGAACCACTCCCACACGACGCTCATCGTGTAGTCGTCGTCGACGATGAACTCCCGGCCCTTGACCTTGAACGGGTCGGCGTAGGCGTGCTGCACCGTGTAGAGCGCCCGGCCGTAGCCGCGGGCATTGCCGTACATGTCGGGTCCGTTGTACGTGTGGACCATCCGGTTTCGGAAGCGCTCGAAGGAGTACTCCCTTTCGAAGTCGCCGGTGATCTTCACCGTCTGGTCGGCCCGCAGGAGGTCCTTGGGCGTGTGGATGACCTCGACCTCGACGTCACCGGCCTTCTGCTGGTCGGCGCCGTACACCTCGAAGTCGCCGATCCATCGACCGGACTTCTTCATCGGGAGGATGTGCGGCTTCGAACCGTTGGCCCGCTCATCCTCGAGCCACTGGTCGACCTTGGCGCGGACCTCGGGGTCGTCGTGGGCGCCGACCTCGTTGATGTAGACGCCGTTGAACAGCGCCACCACGACCGGGCCCTCCATGAGCATCGAGGAGTACACCTGTCGGTAGCCGTCGGGGAGGATGTGGTTCATCGTTCGCAGGTCGGCCTCCCACCCGGGGGAGTAGTAGTTGGCGTCGACGAGGGCGCCGTAGGGGTGACCGGCGCCGACGAAGTCCGGGCCGAGGTAGAGGCGGTTCTCGTCGGAGTCGATGACGCCGAACTCGAAGTCACGGACGTCGAAGCGGGGGCGCAGCAGTGAACCGCCCTCGAACGCGGTCGTCATGTAGTACGTCGTCTTGCCGTCCTCGAACACGCTCGACCGGTTCACCTGGTCGAAGCCGACGTGTCGTCCCTCGGCATCGAAGGTGGAGGGACACCCCCACCACTCGCCGGTGATCCGCTTCTGCCACTCGCTCTCTTCGCTCATCGCCGTCTCTCTCTCGTCACTTACAGGGTCGGGAAGGCTCCCAGCAGGGCGTCCTGCCAGGACCGGATCTCTGATTCGGGGAGGTAGTAGGTGGGGGGTCGCAGCTTCACGGAGTCCACCAGCGGGGCGAACGACTCCACCCGG
>JAHEFX010000015.1 GCA_024639975.1 bacterium | reverse complement strand
GCCGTGTCGGTCGGGTCCGAGCCGCGATAGCCGGACAGGAGGTCGGATGACTTCGGCGTGCGGACCATCTCGGCCGCATCGACATCGGTGATCGGCACGATCCGATAGGCCGTGTCCTTGAAGAGCTCGGTCGCCGTCCCACCCATGCCGAACATGACCAGTGGCCCGAACGAGGGATCATTGACGACGCCGATGATCACTTCGACGCCGGGGTCGGCCATTTCCTGGACGACGACGCCTTCCATGCCGTCGCCGAGCCGTTCCTTCATGTCGCGGACCGCATCGCCGACGTCGCCGGGCTCGATCCCGAGCAGCACGCCGCCGACGTCGCTCTTGTGGAGGATCGTCGAGGACTGGACCTTGAGGGCGACCTTCGAGTCCCACTCGGTGGCGAGGGCCTCGGCTTCGTCCGCCGTCGGCACCTCCGCCGTCCGGACCATCTGCACGCCGACGGTCTGCAAGAGGTCGTAGAACTCCGTCTGGGTGAGCCAGCGGCCCTCGGGAGAGTCGGCGAGTACGGCCGCTGCCAACCGGCGGGCTTCGTGGATGTCGACGCCGTCGAGGATGGGCGTCTGGCCCTGGTCCTTCTCACGCCACATCCCCAGACTGGTCATGCGGCCCAGGGCGACCGCCGGCGCCTCGGGGAATGGGAAGATCGGGATGTCCCGCTTGGTGCCGTCCGGCGCTTCGACCTCGAGGACCGGGTGCGCATCGACGCTGAGGAACGTGGCGAGGACCGGTTTCGTCGGACCCTCGGATACCGCTCGGCGCACGGCCTCACCCACCTCGGTCGGATCGGAGACGAGCGGGTCGGTGTAGATGATGATGACCGAGTCGATGTCGTCGTCGTCGAGCACGATTCGCAGCGCCGCCTCATACTCCTCGGGCCCCGAGTCGGCGACGAGGTCGACCGGGTTCCCGACGGCAGCGCCGAGCGGGAGCACCTCGCGAAGCTTCGCCTTCGTCTCGTCGGAGAGCTCCGGGACGGACAGTCCGGCACCCTCACAGGCATCGGCGGCCAGGATCCCGGGTCCGCCGGAGTTGCCGACGATCGCGACCCGATTCCCCTTCGGCAGCGGCTGGTGGGTGAGCACCCGGGCGACGTTGAACAACTCCTCCAGTGTGTCGACGCGGATGATCCCCGCCTGCTCGAAGAGCGTCTGGGTGAGCACGTCCGAGGACGCCATCGCGGCCGTGTGGGACGAAGCACCGCGGGCGCCGGCCTCCGAGCGGCCACTCTTCACGACGATCAGCGGCTTCTTCCGGGTGAAGCGTCGCGAGACCCGCCCGAACTTGCGCGGGTTGCCGAACGATTCGAGGTAGAGCAGACCGATGTCGGTCTCGGGATCGGTCTCCCAGTACTGGATGATGTCGTTGCCCGAGATGTCGGCCTTGTTGCCGACGGACAGGAACGATGAGATGCCGACGCCGACCCGGTTGGCGGCGCTCAGGATCGCGATGCCGAGTGCGCCGGACTGTGACACGAAACCCACCCGCCCCCGCATGGGCCGCACCGGGGCGAAGGTCGCGTTCAGTCGGATCCCGGGCTCGCTGTTGACGATGCCCATGCAGTTCGGCCCGACGATGCGGACACCGTGGTGGCGGGCTGAAGCCATCATCTCGGCTTGTGCCTTGGCACCCTCCTCGCCGATCTCGGCGAATCCGGCCGTGATGATGACCGCACCGGCGACGCCCTTCTTGCCGCATTCTTCGAGCACCTTCGGCGCGATCGTGTGGGGTACCGAGATGATCGCCAGGTCGATGTCGTCGGGGACGTCCAACACCGACGGGTAGGCCTTCACGCCGAGCACCGATCGGGCCGTCGGGTTCACCGGGTGCACGACTCCCTGGAATCCCGACTCGAGGATGTTCTTGAGGAGGGCGTTGCCGATGGACCCATCCTTCTGGGAGGCCCCGATGACGGCCACGCCATGGGGTCGGAGGATCCGGGCGACGGACGCGGCCTCGCCGACCTGCTCGCGGAGCTCGATCTGCTCGAGCGCTTCCTCGGTGACGTCGAGGTCCACTTCCCAGATCCCACTCTCGAGGCTCTGGGCGATCGGGTAGCCGGCGCCGTCGAACACGCCCATCATCGGGTGGTTCGAACCGAGGACATCCGCCTCGAAGTGGGTGATCCCCCGGGACTTGGCCACGGACCGCAGGTGCTCGAGGAGCAACGTCCCGATGCCTTGGTGGTGGTGGCCGTCGTGGACGGCGAACGCGACTTCGGCGATGCTCGAACCTTCGCTGCCCATGTAGCGGCCGACGCCGATGATCTCGTCCTCGCGGAGTGCGATGAGCGCGAAACGACGGTCGTAGTCGAGGTCCATCAGGCGGGCGTAGTCCTCGTCGTTCAGTCGGCGAAGCGTGAAGAACCGCTGGTAGTGGGACTCCTCGGACATGCCGTCGGCGAACGCGCGGAGCGCCGGCTCATCTTCTGCCACGAGTGGCCGGACGAGCACGACCAGCCCGGACTTCGTGATCGCCTCGGTCTCCCATTTGGAGAGGTCGTCGGTCGTCATTGGTGGAACCTCGATGTCGCTGCACGACCGAATCTAGGAAGATGGGGGGACGGTTCGTCCCCTCGATCAGGTCGGCAGGCCGTAGCCCTCGGCCTTCGGCCCCCTGCCCATGAGCCGCGCAACGCTCTCCTCGGGCGCCCCGCCTGCCAGCACTCGGCCGACCTCGGAAGCGATCGGGAGCTCGATGCCCTTCGTTGCGGCCATCTCGAGCACCGGCGTCGTGGTCTTGACGCCCTCGGCGACCATCCGCATCTCGTCGACGATGTCGTCGAGTGAGCGCCCCTGCCCGAGCTGGTGGCCGACCTGGTGGTTGCGGGAGAGCTCGGACATGCAGGTGGCCATCAGGTCGCCGACGCCGGCGAGCCCGCCGAACGTGAGCTGGTCGCCGCCCATGGCGATACCCAGTCGGGTGATCTCGGCGAGGGCCCGGGTGATCGTCGTGGCGACGGTGTTCAAGCCGAACCCGAGGCCTTGGATGATGCCGACGGCGATCGCCATCACGTTCTTCATGGCGCCGGCCAGTTCGGCGCCGACCACATCAGGGTTCGTGTAGACCCGGAAACGAGGCGTCATGACGGCAGTTTGGAGCAGTCCGGCGGCATCGGGATCGGCGATGGCGATGACCGTGGCGGCCGGTTCGCCGGCAACGATCTCCCGGGCGAGGTTCGGCCCGGAAAGGACGCCGACGCGTGAGCGGTCGTGACCCGCGAGGACGTCGGCGACGACCTCGGTCATGCGCAGGTGACTGCCGCGCTCGATGCCCTTGGTGAGCGACAGGACGGGGGTCGAGGCGGGGATGTGGCTCGCCGCCCCTTCGAGGACGGTCCGGAATCCGTGCGACGGCACGGCGACGAGGATCGCGTCGGCCCCGCTCAGGGCCGCCTCGAGGTCGCTGGTTGCGTCGATCGGGGGCAGCTCCAGGCCCGGGAGGTAGTCGGGATTGCCTCCGGACCGCAGCGCGGCAGCCAGCTCCTCGCGTCGCGCCCACAGGGTGACGTCGGCGTTCTCGGCGACGAGCGACGCCATGGTGGTACCCCAGGAACCGGCACCGATGATGGAGACCCGCATGGAGCGGACCCTATTCGGTGGGCTCGGCCGACGAGCGGCCGAGCCACTCCAGGGCCCCGACCACCAACGCGCCGGCGACGGCGAGAGCCAGGCCCACGCCGGCGACACCGATCTCGGGCACGTACCAGCCGGGATCGGCGCAGTCGGGGCACTCGCTCCAGGGCCAGAGGCGGGGGAGTGTCCCCGCCATCAGGCCGACCAGGCCCGCCAGGGTGATGCCGTGGTACTCCCGGAGCGCCCAGCGCAGGACCCGGACCATGAGGAAGAGCCCGACGATGGCGCCGGCTGCGAACAGGCCGATCGTGGCGAAGTCGAATTCGGCCACGGCCTCGATCGCCCGGTCGTACTGACCGACGAGGAGCAGGATGAACGACCCGGAGATCCCCGGCAGGATCATCGCCGAGATGGCGAGGCCCCCGCCGAGTAGGCCCCACAAGGCCGTTTCGGGGGTTTGGGCCGGCGTGGCGAGAGCCACGACGAGTCCGACCCCGGCCCCGACGGCAGCGGAGACCCACCTGCTCGTCCCCCAGTCGACGTGTGAGCCGACCGCGACGATCGAGGCCACGACGAGGCCCATGAAGAAGGAGAAGAGCATGGCGCGCGATTCCGGGACCTCGAGCCAGTCGTGCAGGACGCCGGCAAGGAGCAGTACGGCGGCGGCGATGCCGGCGAGGAGCGGAGCGAGGAAGCGGAGGTGGATGTGCTCGGCGAACTCACGGAATCGGCCCCCGAACAGGAGCCTGACCGCCTGGCCGTCGACCGAGGCGATGCCCTCGATCAGTTCGTCGTAGATGCCCGCGACCAGGGCGATCGTGCCACCGGACACCCCGGGCACGAGATCGGCAGTGCCCATGGCGAGTCCGGTGAGTGCGGCGCGGCGTGTGGAGGGAGGCATCGGCCCGGCAGCGTAGGCGGTGTCCGGATCGTGTTGTTGCCGTGGTGGCCTACCGTTCCCGCTCGTGCGACGACTGACTGCGCTGCTCGGCCTGGCCATCTTCCTCGCCGCGTGCGGCCCCGAGATCCCCGAGGGGGCGACCGGCGAGGAGATCTATCCGATCACCTGTGCCCGCTGTCACGGCGGCGATCTCTCCGGGATCGGCACGACCCCGGGAATAGGAGCGGGGTCCCCGGCATCCGACGAACCGAGGCAGTACCTCGTGGACACGGTCACGAACGGTCGGTCGCGGATGCCGTCGTTCGGTGGCACGCTCACGCCGGAGCAGATCGACCTCGTGGTCGACTACGTGATGGAGCAACAGGGCCGCTGACCCGGCGGGGTCAGCCCGTCGTGGTCCTCGTCTCGACCCGCCCCACCGGCAGGTCCCACCCGAGTATGAGCCGGACCTGTCGCCTCATCCTGACGGGATCGGCCGTCGTCAGCACGATCGTCGCCCCGGACCCCTGATTGCCCCCGGACACCCTCAGGGCTTGGCGGGCGACCGGCTCGGCCGGGTCGATCACCGTCGTCCCGGACCCGGTGACCGTCTCGATGGCGTCACGGGCGAATCCGTAGTGGGTGCAAGCCAGGACATAGGTGTCGGCGCCCTCCGCGATGGCCCCGGCGAGCTCGCGTTCCAGGAACCGCTCGACGGCGGGAGCATGTGCCAAGCCATCCTCGATCATCTCGACGAGACCCGGGAGCGCCACTCCCTTCACCGTCCGCCCCATACCGAATCGCTCGATCATCGATGCCAGGAGACCGCCTTCGATCGTGCCTGTCGTCCCTAGTACGGCTATGACGCCGCTGTCGGTGTGGGAGGCCGCGGGCTTCACGGCAGGCTCCATGCCGACGAATGCGACATCGGGCCGGGCGTCGCGGAGCGAGGAGAGGGCGGCGGTCGATGCCGTGTTGCAGGCGACCACGATGGTCGTGCATCCCCGATCGATGAGCTCGTCGGCGGCCCGATGGGCGAGGCGCCGAACCTCTTCGACGGGTCGATCGCCGTAGGGCGCCCTCGCCTGGTCGGCAAGGACCACGATGTCGGCCGCAGGAGCCAGGTCCCTCAACGCAGAGACGATGCCGAGCCCGCCCAATCCCGAGTCGAAGACCCCGATCATGGCCGCAGGGTAAGGGCCGCCACCCTCACTGGTGGGGATCCGACCACCCGCAGGGTGCGGTGACCGTCCGACCACCGGAGCCCAACCCATGAAGGTCGCCTACGTCCTCAACACCCCTCGGGCCGCTTCGTACAAGGTCGCGCAGATGATCCTGCCCCAACTGGAGGCCGGAACACACGGCGTCGAGGTGGTCGGCATCTTCTTCTTCGACGACAACGTCTTCGCCCTACGCAAGGGCGACCCGATCGGAGAGCGACTCGCGGCCCTGTCGGCGGAGACCGGCATGCTCATCATGGCCTGTGACAACTGCGCCCTCGAGCGAAACCTCGCCGAGGGAGCGCCGCGTTGGTGTGACCCCGCCACGGGCCAGGGGCGCAGCGAAGCGGCCGAGTGCGCGCCGAAGGACATGGTCAACGGCGCAACCGTCGGGTGCTTCCCCGACCTCTACACCGCATTGTCGGGGAACATGCCCGACCAGGTGATCAGCCTCTAGGGCCGGGCCCGGCCGGCTGTTGCCCCGGTAATCCCGACCTGTCTACTCGTTCGAGGTAGCCACATCGGTGGATGCCCTGGCGAGTAGCGCCCGGAGTCGCTTGAGCTCGGGGAGGTCGGGATCGAGCTGGTTGACCCGAGCCTCCAGCTCGCCCAGGGCGGGGAGCAGCTCGCCCCACCAGTCCAACATCTGCTGGGCTGCCCGCTGCTGCTCACTGAGTCGTTGTCCCGTGGTCTTCATGGCCACTCCGATCTGATGGGCTGAAGTCCCCGCATCCGAGGTGGCCTACTTCGGTGCCATCCGGATGCCGCCGTCCATCCGGATCGACTCTGCGTTCATGTAGCCGTGGGTGATGAGCAGGTGGGCCAGTTCGGCGTACTCCTCGGGTTGGCCGAGGCGCTTGGGGTGGAGGACCTGGGTGGCCAGCGACTCCCTGGCCGGCTCGGGTAGGCCGGCGAGCAGTGGGGTGTCGATGATCCCCGGGGCGATGGTGTTGACGCGCACGTTGATCGCCGAGAGGTCTCGGGCAATGGGCAGCGTCATGCCGACGATGCCGCCCTTCGAGGCGGCGTAGGCGGCTTGGCCGATCTGGCCGTCGTAGGCGGCGACGGACGCCGTGTTCACGATGGCACCGCGGTCGCCGTCGTCCGGTTCGTTGTCCGCCATGGCAGCGGCGGCAAGCCGAATGCAGTTGAACGTGCCCGTGAGGTTGATCCCGACGACGAAGTCCCAGAATTCGAGCGAGAGTGGCTCGCCGTCCCGGTTGAGCGTTCGGCCCGGGTTGCCGACCCCGGCGCAGTTGACGAGCGCTCGGAGTGGTCCCATCTCGACCGCCGCCTCCACGGCGGTGCGGACCTGGTCCTCGTCACGTACATCGGCCTGCACGAATGCACCGTTGAGCTCGGCCGCCATGGCCTCGCCCTTCTCCTCGTTGAGGTCGACGACGACGACGTGGGCCCCGTCGGCGGCGAGCCGACGAGCGGTGGCTCCACCGAGGCCTGACGCACCTCCGGTGACGATGGCTGAAGCTCCAGTGAGGTGCATGCCTGGTCCTTTCTCGGGTTCGGGCCGCGACGCTAGCGCTTTGGCGATCGGCCCCGCCTACGCTCCCACCGATGCTGCCCGAACGCCTTCAGCGCCTCGTCGACCTGTTCGCCTCGGCCCCCAAGGAACTCAGGATCCAGGCCCTCCTGGACTACTCGCGACGAGTGCCGGCGTTGCCCGATTCGATCGACCCGGGGGACCTGGAGCAGGTCCACGAGTGCCAGACACCGTTCTTCCTGCACACCGAGCTGGATGCCGACGGCGGCGTCCGGATCTACTTCGAGAGCCCGCCCGAGTCGCCGACGGTCCGGGGGTATGCCGGGATACTCCATGAGGGCCTCGACGGCGAGTCGCCGGAAGCGATCCTTGCCGTCCCGGACGACTTCTACCTGGGCATCGGCCTCGAGGATGTCGTGACGCCCCAGCGACTCAACGGCATGGGGGCGATCGTGCGCAGAATGAAACGCCAGGTGACGGAGCTCACCGCCGGGTGACGGGGCCCGAGCCCGTCGCCGGCCGGCGGTACGCTCCGCACCCGAAGGAGTGACCGTGACCGACACCGACCCCACAATCGCCGAGTACGCCCACCCCGAGAAGCTCGTCACGACCCAATGGGTCGCCGACCACGCGGACGACCCGAATGTCGTCATCGCCGAGTCCGACGAGGACGTGCTGCTCTATCACACCGGCCACATCCCTGGTGCCGTGAAGCTCGATTGGCACACCGACCTGAATGACACGGTGATCCGCGACTACCTCTCGCCCGAGGAGTTCGCCTCGCTCTGCAGCTCGAAGGGCATCACCCCCGAGACCACCGTTGTCTTCTACGGCGACAACCACAACTGGTGGGCCGCCTATGCCCTTTGGGTGTTCGAGTTGTTCGGCCACACCAACACGAAGCTGATGAACGGCGGCCGGGCGAAGTGGGTCGAGGAGGGCAGACCTCTCACGACCGATGCTCCCGAGGTGTTCGAGGCCGAGTACGACGTCCCCCATGGGCGGGAGGACGGCCGGATCAGGGCGTTCCGCGACGAAGTGCGTGACTTCTCGACGGCAGGTGGGCAACTGGTCGATGTGCGGTCGCCCGAGGAGTTCTCCGGCGAGCGCCTCCACATGCCGGACTACCCCCAGGAAGGTGTGCTGCGTGGTGGCCACATCCCGGGTGCGGTCAGCAAGCCCTGGAAGGCCGCAGCCAACGACGACGGCACGTTCAGGTCCCGTGACGACCTCGCCGCGATCTATGAGGACGAACTCGGTCTCTCAAGGGACGAAGAAGTCATCGCCTACTGCCGGATCGGCGAGCGGTCGAGCCACACGTGGTTCGTCCTCACCTACCTGCTCGGCTACCCGACGGTCCGCAACTACGACGGCTCATGGACCGAGTGGGGCAACAGCGTCGGACTACCGATCGAGAAGGCGTGACCGACGCCGGGTCGGAACGTTGACCGGCGCTCGATCCGGCGAGAAGATCGCATGAGGTCCGAACTGGTTCCTGACCACCGGCTCGCCCGACTCGACGAAGCGGCGCGCGCCCCGCACGACGCTGTCCACGTGCGACGGGAGTGCGCCATCGACCGTCACGCGGATCGGGTCGGTGGGTCCCATCCCGGCGAAGCCTGCGAAGTCCGTGGAAGCCATCGGAGCGAACCCAGGAGCGATGCCGGTGGGTCAGAGGGCCGGCGGTCGTGACGTCGTCCGCTCCGGACCCCCGACCTGCCACCGACGACCGGCTCTGTGCCGAATGCGGCCAACCGACCAGGCGCGGCGAGCCGACGTTCTTCTTCGACGACGGGCGCTACCACCTCGGCTGCGTGCCAGCCGAGCACGCTGCCAGAGCCCAGGCGCTGTTGGGCGTCAAGAGCTGCTGACGGGGGTCTCTCTGCGAGGCGGCTAGCCCTTCGCTCCGAGTTCCAGGAGCCAGGCCCTCGGGAGCAGTCGGGCAGCGAAGATCAGCAGGGCCGCCTCCGAGATGGGCGGTCGCCGCAGGGTGCGAGCGGGATCCGGTGGACCGCCAGATCCCGTAGCCTCGACCCATGCCCGGACCACTCGAAGGAATGACCGTCGTCGAGATCGTCGGCCTCGGCCCCGGGCCCTTCTGTGGAATGCTGCTCGCCGACCTCGGCGCCGATGTGATCCGAATCGACCGCGCCGATCCCGGTCGGATGTTCGTTCCGACCGACCCCGCCGTGGATGTGCTCGCCAGGGGACGCCGCTCGATAGCGATCGACCTCAAGGTGCCCGCCGGCGTCGAGCTCGTCCTGAGACTGGCCGAGAGCGCAGACGCCATGTTCGAGGGCATGCGCCCGGGGGTGGCCGAGCGTCTCGGGATCGGCCCCGAGGAGGCCATCGGCCGCAACCCGGCTTTGGTGTACGGCCGCATGACCGGGTGGGGCCAGGACGGTCCATGGGCCCAGATGGCGGGCCATGACATCGACTACATAGCCCTCACGGGGATGCTCCACGCCGTGGGGCGGGAGGGCGAGCCGCCCGTCCCCCCACTCAACCTCGTCGGCGACTTCGGCGGGGGAGGGCTGCTGCTCGCCCTCGGCATGCTCGCCGCGATCCTGTCGGCCCGGCAGACGGGGGAGGGGCAGGTGGTCGATGCCGCAATGGTCGACGGTGCCAGCGTCCTCGGGTCGTTCATCTGGGGGTTGGCCGCAGGTGGGGGTTGGACCACCACGCGCGGCACGAACCTGCTCGACACCGGGGCGCCGTTCTATGACGTCTACGAGACCTCCGACGGGGAGCACATGGCGGTGGGGGCCCTGGAGCCGCAGTTCTTCGCCGCCCTGGCCGAACTGTTGGACCTACCGGCCGAGCTGGCAGCCGCCCAATGGGACAGGGACGCATGGCCCGAGCTGCGCCGGGCGATCGCCGGGCGTTTCGCCACCCGGACGCGAGACGAGTGGGCCGCCCACTTCGCCGGGAGCGACGCGTGCGTCGCACCGGTCCTGGACTTCGAGGAGGCCCCCCACCACCCCCACCTCGCGGCCCGGGGCACCTTCACCGAAGTGGCCGGTGTGGTCCAGCCGGCTCCCGCACCCAGGTTCTCGTCGACGCCGACCGGCGAGCCGACTCCTCCGGCGCCCGCCGGTTCGGGGACCGACGCCATCCTCGCCCAGATCGGGCTGGACCCCGCCGAGATCGAGGCGCTGCGCGGTCGGGGTGTCATCGCCTGACGGCTCTTCGGTCCGGCCCCAGCTTGGGTAGCCTCGGCGCAGCCGATTCAGGAGAGGACGACGCGATGAACGAGTTCACCACACCGGGGGAGGTGGAGGTCGACGCCGGGGTGACGATCCCCGACACCTTCTGGGAGGCCGAGGCCGCGTTCGGGTCGAGGCCCGTGCTGGCCTACCGCGAGGGTGACGAGTTCATCGATGTGACGCTGTCGGAGATGGCCGAGTCCGCCCGGCGTATCGCTGCGGGCCTCATCGCCCTCGGGATCGAGAAGGGCTCACGCATCGCCCTGTTCAGCCCCAGCCGGTACGAGTTCCCGATCATCGACTACGCGATCTGGATCGCCGGCTGTGCGACCGTGACCATCTACGAGACATCGTCGCCCGACCAGGTCGACTGGATCATGAAGGATTCCGGTGCCGTGGCACTGATCGCGGCCAACCAGGACCTCATCGACGTGTACGAGGCCCAGGCCGCCGCCCTCGGGACCTGCCAACACGTCTTCAGCATCGACGACGGTGCGATCCCACACCTGCACGAGGTCGGCAAGGACGTCTCCGACGAGGATGTGAGGGCCCGGGCCGACTCCCTGGACTCGTCCGACCTCGCAACGCTCGTATACACCTCGGGGACCACCGGCCGCCCGAAGGGCTGCGAGCTGACCCACCGGAACTTCGTCTGGGATGCCGCCCAGGCCAACGAGGCTGCCGGCGAGATCATCGGCAGCGACTCGGTGCAGTTGATGTTCCTGCCGCTCGCCCACATCTTCGCCCGCCTCCTGATGGTCGTGACCATCAACTCGGGCGGCAAGACCGCCTTCTCCACCGGGCTCCCGAAGCTCCTGCCGGAGCTGGCCATGACGAATCCGACTTGGCTCTTCTCGGTCCCGAGGGTCTTCGAGAAGGTCTACAACGGAGCGGTGTCCAAGGCGAACGACGAGGGCAAGGGCAAGATCATGGATGCCGCCGTCCAGACGGCGATCGACTACGCCAAGGCCAAGGAATCCGGACGGGTCGGGTTCGGCCTGAAGGCCAAGCACGGGGTCTTCGACAAGCTGGTCTACGCCAAGCTGCGCGAGACCCTCGGCGGTCGGGCCAAGTACGCCGTCTCCGGCGGGGCGCCGCTCGGCGCCCGGCTCGCCTACTTCTTCGAAGGTGTGGGCCTCTCCATCTTCGAGGGCTACGGCCTGACGGAGACCACGGCAGCGGCAACCGTCAACACGCCCACCCATCGCAGGATCGGCTCCGTTGGCCGACCCTTGCCGGGGGTGTCGGTGAAGATCGCCGACGATGGTGAGATCCTCATCGGCGGCGAGCACATCTTCAAGGGCTACTGGAACAACCCGGAGGCGACCGCCGAGAGCCTCGAGGCCGACGGCTGGTTCCACTCGGGCGACATCGGCGAGATCGACGACGACGGCTACGTCTTCATCACCGGTCGCAAGAAGGAGCTCATCGTCACGGCGGCCGGCAAGGACGTCGCCCCGGCGGTGCTCGAGGACAAGATCCGAGCGAGCTCCTTGGTGTCCCAGGCGATGGTGGTCGGTGACCAGCAGCCGTTCATCGCAGCGATCCTGACGATCGACCCCGAGGAGTGGCCCCGGTTCGCCGAGCAGAAGGGCAAGACCGGCGAGATCGCAGACCACCTCGAGGACCCGGACCTCATCGCCGCCGTCCAGGCCATCGTCGACGAGGCCAATGAAACCGTCTCACGGGCGGAGTCCGTCAGGACGTTCAGGATCCTCCCGAACGACTTCACGGTCGAGACGGGGGAGCTCACGCCGACGTTGAAGGTGAAGCGCGAGGTCGTGAGCGAGAAGTACCACGACTACATCGACGCCATCTACGGCTGAGCGCCGGTCGAATCGGTCGGAGGGCCCCGGGAGACCGGGGCCCTTTCGCGTCCTAGGCGACGGCCTCGGGCACGACGACCAGGACGGCGCCGCTCCGCACCGAGACGGTTGCCTCGGTGCCGAGGAACTCGTTCGAGATCGTGCGGGTGGACGTCGGGTCGAGGTCTTCGTCGTCGAGCTCCCAACGGAGGCCCTCCGTGCGGACGCCCCGTGCCGGGCCCCCGACGGAGAGGAGCGAGACCATGGCCCGAGCTCGACCCTCGATGGTGACGGCATCGCGCACGGGGACCACGAGGTCGCGTCCGGCGAGCCACCGGACGGCGACGTCGGCAAGGTCCTCAGAGGCGAGCAGTCCCACGTTGGCCAGGAGGTGGTCGAGCCTGCCGCCGTGGCCGCCCACGACGATCAACTCGTCGGCGCCGAAGTCGAGAGCGACTCGTAGGGCCAGCTCCAGGTCCGAGGCGTCCTTGTCCACCGGGTGGACCTGCACCTCGATGCGTTCGTCGAGGGCGTCGAGCGCCGCCCTGCTGACGGAGTCCATGTCGCCGACCACCGCGTCCGGCGAGAGGCCGAGTGCGAGGGCATGGTCCAGGCCGGAGTCGGCGGCGACGACGTAGGCATCCGGCGGAAGCATCGATCGGACGGTGTCCGGTGGGGTCTCACCACCTGCGACCACGATCGCCGTGGTCATCGGAGCCACCTCCCCAGCCAGTCGTGCACCTCTCCGTACCAATGGATCGAGTTCGAGCGCGACAGGATCCAATGGTTCTCATCCGGGTAGTAGACGAGTCGGGCGGGGACCCCCTTGGCCTTGAGCACGCCGTACAGCTCCAAGCCCTGGTTGATCGGCACCCGGTAGTCGCGTTCGCCGTGGATGACCAGGGTGGGGGTCTCGTAGTGCTCGTAGTGGTGGGAGGGGCTCGCCTCGGCAACCCGGTCGGGGTCCTCCCACACGGCTGCGCCCCGAGCCCGGGGCAGGCCGAAGGTCGAGTCGGTCGCCCACATGGCACCCTGGTTCGTGACGGCGGCGTGGGCGACGATGGTCTTGAACCGGTCGGTGTGGCCGCCCATCCACGCGACGAGGTAGCCGCCGTAGGACCCGCCGGCGATGGCCATGCGTTCGGGATCGACCAGACCCGTGGCGACGAGATGGTCGGTCGCAGCGAGGACGTCCGTGGTGGGCATCGTCGCCCAGTCACCCTGGATCGACCGGGTGAACTCGTGCCCGAATGAGGTCGACCCGTGGAAGTTCACCATGGCGACCAGGTAGCCCGGAGCGGCGAATGCGTGGGCGTTCCAGCGCCAATGCCACATGTCGCCGAAGGTCGCGTGCGGGCCGCCGTGGACGAGGTGGACCAGCGCGGGTCGTTCCGTCGGCTCGGGTGGATGCACGAGGAACACCTGGATGTCGTCCCCCCGTGCCCCCTCCACGGTGATCTCGTCGACCGCACCGAGATCGAGACCGTCGAACACGTCCCCGTTGACATCCGTGACCGGCTCAGGCGCTCCGCCGCCGACCGGTACCCGGACCACTTCCGGCGGGCGCGAGATCGACTGCTGGAGGAGGTAGACGGCTCCCTTCCCGTCGGGGACCGGGTTCGTGAGGGTGTGTCCCTGGGCCAGGAGCGATGGCGTGCCACCGCCCTCCGGGTCGAGGCCGAACAGCGAGACCCGACCGCGGTCTTCGGCCGTCAACAACACCTGGTTGCTGGTCGGCTCGACCTCCCAGGCCCCGGGCGAGAGGTGCCAGTCCTCGATCAGCGCTCGTGTACCGCCGTCGGCATCGA
This sequence comes from bacterium, assembly GCA_024639975.1. GTDB lineage: Bacteria > Actinomycetota > Acidimicrobiia > Spongiisociales > JAENVV01 > JAHEFX01. Next base: position 18,617 of record JAHEFX010000015.1, on the reverse strand, counting down.
CGACGGATGGGATCACCGGGGTGGCGTAGTAGTCGAGCTCGCGGGTCTCCCCGTAGACGATCCGGTCGCCAAGATGGCGGGGTCGTCGGCAGTCACCGGTCGGGTGCTCGGCCACGAGCGAGCGATCACCACCGCCGACGGGGACCTGCCACAGGCACCACCTGGCGCGCTCGTCGACCGAGGGCTCAGCGGCCGCGAAGACCACGGTCGACCCATCGGGCGAGATCGATACGTCGTCGATCGGATCTCCGGTCCCCGGGAGCGTCCATCGGAGACCGGACCCGGGCGTCAGGTCTATCGGGTCGCCGTCGAGGGGGACCACGAACAGGTGGTTGTTGGACCCATCGGTCAACCAGGTGTCCCAGAACCGGTAGACCCGGTCTTCCGTCGTCCTTGCCGTCACTTTCGACTCGGCGCGTTCGTCGATGAGGCGTCGCGTGCCGTTCGGCGTTGGTGCGTCGTCCAGCAGCGGGGTGTGGCAGACGATCCCGCGCCCATCAGGGAGCCACTTCGGGCTGCCGGCCCCCCGGGGGAAGTCGGTCACCGGCCTCGCCTCGCCGCCAGCCAGAGCCATCACGTGCACCTGCTTGGTGCCGTCGACGGGCCGGACGAAGGCAACGTTGCGTCCATCGGGCGAGAGCGCGGGGGACGCTGCCTCCCCGGAGGTGATGAGCCGTAGGCCGTCATCGTCCAACAGGTGCAGTGTCGTCGTCGAGGCGTCCGTCCCGGCATCGAAGGTCTGGACCGGGACGACGACCGTGCTGCCCGCGGCGGTCGGCTTGCCGACGCGTCCGAGGGACCAGAGGTGCTCTGCGGTGAGGTGCATCCGGCGAGGGTATAGCCGGCTCAGTCGACCTCCACCACGACCGTCTCCTGGACGGTGCGCAGCGCTGCTTCCACGTCGGCCGGTTCTTCGGCGGCAGCGAAGGCGAACCCGAGGTAGCGGTCGCCGTCGGGGAGGGCTTGCACGTGGGTACCGATGGGGATGGAGAGCTCGACGCCCGTGACCCCGGGGATCTCGGCCGCCGCTTCCAATCCCCGGACTGCGCGGAGAACCCCGCTCCTCGGAATCGGGATCATGAGTGCACCGACGGCCTCGGTGAGTCGGAGACCGGCAAGGGGCCGGTCGAGCGCGGCACGGAGCAGCAAGGCCTCGAGCGAAGTTCCGAGGAGGCCGAAGTGGAGGGCTTGGCCGCAGCGACCGCCGATCGGGCGGGCCGCGACCTCGATCAGCACCGGCCGTCCGGCATCGATCCGCAGCTCGGCATGCACCGGCCCCGTCTCGAGGCCGAGGGTCCCGCACGCTTCGGCAACCAACGCGATGGCCGCATCGAGTACCTCCGGGTGCAGGCGGGACGGTGCGACGTAGATGGTCTCTTCGAAGAACGGCCCGTCGAGCGGATCCGGCTTGTCGAAGACGGCGAGGAGCCGGAGCTCGCCATCGGCGAGTACGGCCTCGACCGCGATCTCGGGCCCGGGCACGAACCGTTCGACCAAGAGGGGTTCACCGGGGTTCTCGCCACAGACGGCGAGGATGTGGCGGATGCGCGAGGCCGCTGCTCGGGCTCCCTTGGCATCGTCGGCCCGAATGACCCCTTGGCTGCCGGAGCGCGACAACGGCTTGAGAACGACGGGGAAACCGAGCTCGCCGGCAACGAGACCGGCGTCCGTGCCGTCCTCCAGCACCTGGTAGACCGGCTGGCGCACGGTCCCGCGGAGTGCTCGACGGAGGGCAACCTTGTTCCTCGTGGCGGCGACGGCCGAGGGTGGGTTGTGGGGGAGACCGAGTCGCTCGGCGGCCAGCGCCGCGGCGAGGACGCCTTGGTCGTCCGGGGCGATGACGGCGTCGAATGGGCCGACCCCGGCAATGTCGTCGGCGGCACCGTCCGGGTGCGCCAAGTCGGTCAGGAGGAACGACCCACCCATGTGGTCCGACAGGACCTGGTCCCTCTCCGAAACCACGGTGAGGTCCACGCCGAGTGCCTCGGCGGCTTCCATGAACGCGCTCGCCCGGTAGGTCGTGGTGGGGAGGACGACGGCTACTCGGGGCACGTCGGGAGCCTACGAGTCTCCCGAGCTACCGGGGTAGCGCCGGTACCATGCGGCCCGTGTCCGACACCGTACTGAACATCGAGCCAGACGCACTGACCCAGATCGTCGCCATCCGCGACAACGAACCCGGTGACGCCGAGTTCGCCCTTTTCATGGAGATCTCCGGCATCAAGGGGGCGGACTTCGCCTATGAGCTCTCCTTCGTGCCGCTCGACGATGCAGCCGACGAGGACATCGTGGAACGCCATGGCGAGCTCGCCGTCGTCCTCCGGGAGGGCGACCGGACCAACCTGACCGGCGCAACGCTGAAGATCGGCGCCGAGGGACTGGCGATCGACAATCCCAACAGCCCGTCGCCGCTCGCCGGCGCCGCCCCGGCTGCCGGGTCGCTGGAGGGTGAGCTGGCCGACCAGGTCGCCCAGTTGCTCGAGCAGTCGATCAACCCCGGCATAGCCATGCATGGCGGGGCCGCCCGTTTGGTCAGCGTGGACGAGAAGAACTACGTCTACGTGGAGCTCACGGGCGGATGCCAGGGATGTGGTCTCGCCGCCGTGACCCTGAAGCAGGGGATCGAGCGGATGATCATCGAGACCCTCCCCGCCGTCGCCGGTGTCGTCGACGTCACCGACCACTCCCAGGGCAGCGATCCCTACTACCAGGGATCGAAGAAGTAGGAACCTCGTTCCACCGGTCCTGAAGGCCCGGTGGGTCCCGATCCCCCCGTGGGGACTTCTCCTTCTGCGAGGGCGCTTCCTGCGTCTATAGCCCGACCGCTGGCAGACTTCCGGGTGATGCGATCCGCCGTTCTGGCACTCGTCGTGATGACCAGTGCCTGCACCTTCCCGTCCAATGCGTCCGAGACCACCACGGACACGACCGTCCCGACCGCCACCGAGCGGGTCGCGACGACCGATGAGGACGCGTACCCCGCGCCGGAGTTCCCGCCCGGGCTGGACTGGTTGAACGTCGATTCCCCACTCACCATCGAGGGCCTCGAGGGCCGCTTCGTCCTGCTCGATTTCTGGACCTACGGGTGCATCAACTGCATCCACGTGATCCCCGACCTCCATCGACTGGAGGAGGAGTTCGCCGACGAGCTGGTGGTCATCGGTGTCCACTCCGCCAAGTTCGAGACCGAGTCGCAGACGGACGCGATCCGCGAGATCGTCCTGCGGTACGGCATCGAGCACCCGGTCGTCAACGACGCCGGATTCGAGATCTGGCGTTCCTACGACGTGCGCGCCTGGCCGACCGCCTGGCTCGTCGACCCCGACGGCAACCTCGTGGGCCGCCACCAGGGAGAAGGCGTCTACGACACCGTCCAGCCGGTGCTCCAGGCACTGTTGGATGATCCGGCCACGACCATCACGGCGACCGAGCTCGCCGTCGCACCGGAGCAGCGGGTCGAGACCGTGCTCGCCTACCCGACGAAGCTTGCCGTCGACCCGGTGGGCGACCGGTTGTTCGTGGCCGACACGGGCCACGACCAGGTGGTCGTCGTGGAACTCTCCACGGGGACCGTGATCGACGTATTCGGCGATGGGAGCCCCGGCTACCGCGACGGTGGGGGCGACGAGGCGAAGTTCAACGGGCCCCGAGGACTGGCACTCTCGGCGGATGGGAAGGCGCTCTACGTCGCCGACACGGGCAACCACACCGTGCGCGAGATCGACCTCGATTCGGGACTGGTGACGACCCTCGCCGGCACCGGCCGCAAGGGTGCCTGGCCACCGATGGGCGGATTCGCCGGAGGTACGCCGTTGCATTCCCCATGGGACCTGGAGCTCGTCGGAGACTCGCTCTACGTGGCCATGGCGGGGTCCCACCAGATCTGGGCCCTGGACCTGTCAGAGGGCGAGATCGGGCCGTACGCAGGCTCCGGCCGGGAAGCCACCGACGGCGGATCACGGTTGGCGTCGGCGCTGGCCCAGCCGTCCGGCCTGGCGAGTGACGGCTACCGGCTCTGGTTCGCCGACTCGGAGTCGAGCAGCATCCGCGTGGTCGCCGACGACGAAGTCGACCTGCTCGCCGGTGCCGCCGAGGACCTCTTCACCTTCGGCCACCGCGATGGCATCGGCCCCGACGCCCGGTTCCAGCATCCCTTGGGCATCGCTTGGGACGGCGAGACGGTCTGGGTCGCCGATACCTACAACTCCGCGATCCGCGCGATCGACCCCGACACGGGCGCCACCGAGACCTTCGTCGGGGGCGAAGCCGGGTGGGCCGACGGCCCCGAGCCGCTGTTCGCCCAGCCGGGTGGGATAGAAGCTTCGAACGGTTTGCTGTACGTCGCGGACACGAACAACCACGCCATTCGGGTGATCGATACGGCCACCGGCATCGCCGACACGCTCGTCTTGGCCGGCATGGAAGGATTCCGACGCCCGGCCGAGGACGGCCTCGTCGTCGCCGAGCCGTCGACCGTCATCGAAGGGGCTGCCGAGCTCGTGCTCGATGTCTCATTCCCGGCGGGCTACAAGGTGAACCCCGAGGCCCCGGCATCGTTCGTCTGGTCGGCCGGGGTGGGAGCGGTCGATCCCAACTCACTCACCGTCGTCGAACCGGAGTTCCCCCTGACGTTCGACATCACGGTCGAGGCCTCGGGAACGCTGGTCGGGGACATCGGCCTCGTGTACTGCGAGGAAGAGAAGGAGTCGATCTGCCTATTCGAGCAGGTGCAGATCGAGGTACCGGTCGTCGTCGACCCGGCAGGCGGCTCCGTGATGTTGGTCCACCACGAGGTGCGTCTCCCCGAGGGCCTCGAGCCCTGACCGACTCCGGACAAGCCCGAAGGCGGCGATAGGCTCGCCGGGTGGAGCGCGCCAAGGCCATCATTCGCGACGCCGACCTCGTTGTCAGCTTCAGTGGTGCCGGACTCTCCCAGGAGTCCGGTATCCCGACCTTCCGGGATGCCGACGGCATCTGGACGACGGTGGACCCCTTCAAGATGGCTTCGGCCGACGGCTTTGCCGCCGACCCGGAAGGGGTCATCGACTGGTACGACGAGCGTCGTCGATTCATTGCCGGCAAGGACCCGAACCCGGCCCACCGGGCGTTGGCCGTGGCGCCGTCGATGGTGCACATCACGCAGAACATCGACCACCTGCTCGAGCGCGCCGGGGTAGGCGACGTCGTTCACCTGCACGGGGTCATCGACCGGGACCACTGCCACGACCGCTGTGGGCACGAGGAGGCGGTCGATCCCTCGGCACCTCCCGGGCTGCGCCCGTGCCCCCGCTGTGGCGCCCTGATGCGACCTTCCATCGTCTGGTTCGGTGAGCCGCTGCCCCAACGGGAGTGGTTCCGGGCGCAGGCGGCGATTGCCGCGGCCGACGCCATCATCGTGGTCGGCACCTCCGGTGAGGTCTACCCGGCAGCGGGGCTCATCGACCTCGCCCGCGACTACGGCGCCAAGATGATCGTGGTGAACCCCGAGGAGACTCCCGCCGGTCGCGCGGCCGACGTCGACATCCGGGGGCTGGCCGGTGAGGTCGTTCCGGAGTTGCTCTCGGTGCGGACACCGTGACGTTCGACGTCGAGGCGTTCCGCGCCCACTTCCCGGCACTCTCCCGCCAAGAGGGGGGAGAACCAGTTGTCTGGATGGACGGGCCGGGCGGGTCCCAAGCCCCCGACACCGTCATCGACGCGATGGCGGCCGTCCTCGCCGCTGGCGTGTCCAACCTCGGCGGGTCGTTCGCCGCCTCCCGGGAGGCCTCCTCGATCGTGAACGGAGCCCGTGCCGCGGTCGCCGACCTCGTCGGCGCAACCGATCCCGACGCAATCGCCTTCGGACCCAGCATGACCGCCCTCAACCTTGCCCTGGCGCGCGCCGTGTCGAGGGATTGGGGGCCGGGCGACGAGCTGGTCGTGACCCGCCTCGACCACGACGCCAACGTGTCGCCTTGGCTCCTGGCCGCCGAGCGGTCGGGAGCGACGGTCCGCTGGCTCGACTTCGACCCCGATGACGGCTGCTCCCTCGGCTCCATCGAAGAAGTGCTCTCGTCCTCCACGCGGCTCGTGGCCGTCACCGCGGCGAGCAACGCCGTCGGGACGGTGCCCGACCTCGGAGAGATCGTGGGTAGGGCCAGGGAGGCCGGTGCCTTCACCGTGGTCGACGCCGTCCACCACGTACCCCACCGGCCGACGGACTTCGCCGACCTCGGTGCCGATGCACTGCTCTGCTCGCCGTACAAGTTCTATGGGCCCCATGCCGGGGTCCTTGCCTTGGCGGAGTCGGCATGGGGTCTCGCTCCGGAGCGAATTCGCCCGGCCCCGAGCAGCCAACCGGGCCATTGGGAGATCGGCACGGCGAGCTTCGAGGCGCTGGCCGGAGTAACGGCCGCCATCGAGTTCATGGGCTCCTTCGGCGAGGGCAGCTCGCGGCGGGAGCGACTCGTATCGGCCCTCTCGGCGATGGATATCCACACCGAGTCGCTGGCGAACCAGTTCCTCGCCGGCATCCGCGACATGGATCGGATCACCCTCCACGGCATCGATGACGGCCGACCTCGAACACCCACGTTCGCCGTAACGGTCGACGGGCACGCGCCGGCCGACGTGGCAGGGCACCTCGGTTCTGCAGGTATCCAGGTCTGGGACGGACACTTCTACGCCCTCGAGGTACTACGTCGTCTCGGTCGGCTCGAGACGGGGGGTGTCGTGCGAATCGGCTTTCTCGCCTACCAGACGGAAGCAGAAGTTGACCGCCTCCTCGAGGCGCTTCACGAGCTCTGAGCCTCGTCGTTGGCGCCCCGGCGCCGATACGCTCGATCCTGATGCGAACGCTGCTCCTCTCCACCTACGAGCTCGGTCACCAACCCTTGGGGATCGCGGGGCCCGCCGCCGAGCTGGCCTTGGCGGGCCACGAGGTCCGTGGTCGGGACCTTTCGATCGATTCGCTGGATCCGGACGACGTCGTCTGGGCCGAGCGGGTCGTCGTGAGCGTGCCGATGCACACGGCCAGACGCCTCGGAGGCGATGTGGCCGCGAGCATCCACGCCCTCGACCAGCATCTCCCGATCGCCTTCCATGGGCTCTACGGCACGGTCTCGGTCGACGAGGCGCGAGCCCAGGGCGTCCGGGCCTTCTTCGCCGGTGAGGCCGAGGACGAGTTGGTCGCTTGGATCGACGACCCTCGACCGGTGGTCAAGGCCGTGGCCGATCGCCGGACCCCGACGGCGCCGCTCCGGTCGGGTCTCCCCGAGCTCGACCGCTACGCGAAGCTCCGCATCGACGGCGAGGAACGGGTGTCGGGCTATGTGGAAGCCAGCCGGGGTTGTCGCCATCGCTGCAGGCACTGCCCCCTGCCCGCCGTGTACGACGGTCGGTATCGGATCGTTCCCCCCGAGGTCATCGTGGCCGACGCCATCGCCCAGGTCGAGGCGGGGGCCCGTCACCTCACCTTCGGCGACCCCGACTTCCTGAACGGTCCGGTCCACGCCCTGAAGGTGTTGCGGGCCGTGCACCGGGCGGCACCCGATACGACCTTCGACCTGACCATCAAAGTGGAGCACCTGCTCGACCACCGGGAGGTCCTCGAGGAGCTGGCCGAGTTGGGCGTCGTCTTCATCGTCTCGGCCTTCGAGCACACGGACGACTCCGTCCTCGCAATCCTGGACAAGGGTCACACTGCGCGCGACATGAGCGAAGCCGTGGCTCTCGTCGACGAAGCCGGGATGGAGCTCCGCCCCACGTGGCTGCCGTTCACGCCTTGGACGACGAGGACCCACATGGCCGATCTGGTGCGGTTCCTCGCCGACCACGGTCTCTGGGGGGCGATCGACCCCATCCAGCTGACGATCCGCCTGCTGCTCCCCGACGGCTCGCTGTTGGTCGATCACCCCGAGATGACACCGCACCTGCGGGGCTACGACCCGGCTTCGCTGGGCCATGTCTGGGAGCATCCGGACCCGACCGTCGACGTCCTGGCCCGCCGGCTCGCCGACACCGTGGACCAGGCCGTCGGAGCGGGGGAGGGGGACCGTGAGGTCCTTGTCCGTCTCGTCGACATCATTGCCGAAGCCGCAGGGGTATCACTCCCGGCCGTGCCCGAAGAGCTCGTCGGCACCGGCCTCACCGAGGCCTGGTTCTGCTGCGCCGAACCCTCGACGTCCCAGACGATCAGCCTCGGTATCGGCCGCTAGGCCAGCTCCTGGGCGCTTCCGGGCGCTTCCCGAAGAGACGCCGGTAGGTCTTCTTGTCCAACTCGTGCAAAGTCCTGCTTGACAGGGAGTACTTTCTCAGGCAAAGTACTCCCCATGGAGGAAGATGACACACGGGGCGCCGAGGAGTTGACTGAGCGACTCGCCGAGATACGGCGCTTGCAGGCAACGACACGACGATCGCTCCTCACGGAGGGTTGGCAGGCCCTGCTGTTGTGGGGCGCCCTCTTCCTGGCCTCTGTTCCCGCTGCCTACTGGCTCGACGGGAACACCATGTGGTACTGGATCGTCGGCGGTGCCGTCGGCGGTGCCACGTCCTGGATCATGGGATCTCGAGCCGAGGTCCACCCGGACTCGTCGGCGAGGCCCTACCTGGCGGTGGCCGTCGTGATGTTCGTGGGAGCGTTCGGTTCGTTCCAGGTATTCGAGGGCCGGCAGGCGATCCTCTCATGGTGGGCGGTCCTGCTCATCGGTTTCATCCTGTTCTCACTCCTCGACGGGCAGCGAGCCCTGGCCGTGGCGATGGTCGTGATGGTCATCTGGGGCATCGTCATCTATGGCGTCATCGAGGATGAGGGAGCGCTCTACGCAGTGCTCGCCTCGGGCCTGGGAGCAGCGCTCGTCGGGGCCGGAGCGGCCTTCAGGACGGTGCGCTGATGGACGAGCTCGCCGATCTCGACGAAGTGGTCCATCAAAAGACCCGGCTCTCGGTGCTCACGATGCTCGCCGAGACCGGTGCCGCGTCGTTCACGTTCCTCCGGGACACCCTCGGGCTGAGCGACGGGAATCTCTCCCGGCACCTCCGCGTACTGGAGGAGCACGGCCTCGTCAGGATCAACAAGGGGTATCAGGGGCGCAAGCCGCACACCACGGTCTCCGCGACGAAGAAGGGCCGCGCCGCCCTCGCCGACTACCTCATGGCGCTCGAAGAGATGATCGAACGGGTTCGCGGAGCGAGCTCATGAATGGAGGGAACATGGAAGCGGTGCTCAGATGTGAGGGCCTTGTCAAGCGGTTCGACGATCGAGCCGCCGTCGACGGGGTCGGGTTCGAGATCGCCGCGGGCGAGACCTACGGGCTCCTCGGACCCAACGGGGCGGGCAAGACGACGACCATCTCGATGGTATGCGGACTCCTCAAGCGGGACGAGGGAACGGTCATCGTGGCCGGCGAACCGATCGACACCTCCTCGGTGGAGGAGCGTCGGGCGATCGGGTACGTCCCCCAGGAGATCGCGCTCTACCCGGACCTGACGGCCCGAGAGAACCTCCGGTTCTTCGCCCGGCTCTATGGGCTGTCCGACCGGATGGACGAGCGGGTGGACGAGGTGCTCGACGTGGTCGGGCTCACCGATCGGGCCGACGACAAGGCCGAGGAGTACTCCGGCGGCATGCAGCGGCGGCTCAACATCGGCATCGGCATGCTGCACGAGCCCGACCTGCTCATCCTCGATGAGCCGACGGTGGGCGTTGACCCGCAGTCCCGCAACGCCATCCTCGATTCGGTGGCGGCGCTCGGATCGCTTGGCATGGCCGTCCTCTACACGACCCACTACATGGAAGAAGCCGAGCGGCTCTGTGACCGCATCGGCATCATCGATGAGGGGAGGATCGTCGCCGAAGGCGATCGCCGAGAGCTGATCGGGTTGATCGGGGAGGCGGACACCGTCACCCTCCAGATCACCGGTGCCGACGGTTGCGCCGAGCGCGTGGCCGCCATCGAAGGGGTCGAATCGGCTCAGCTCGAAGGTGAAGAGCTCATCATCATCGCCCACAACGCCGGGAGCCTCCTCTCGGAGATCCTGGTGGTTGTCCGGGATGCCGGAGCCACGGTGAAAGGCGTGAACGTCGACGAGCCGGACCTCGAGGCTGTCTTCCTCCACCTCACTGGCAAGGCGCTGCGGGACTGACGATGACCACTGCACTTCTACTTGCGAGGAAGGACCTCGTGCAGCGACTGCGCGATCGCTCCTTCCTGATACTTGGGATCATCGCCCCGTTCTTCGTGGCCTACATACTGTCGCTCGTCGCCGGCCCGGTGTACGACTACGGATTCTCGGCCGACTACGCCATCAGTGACGAAACAGGGTCGGTCGGGGAGGGACTGGCCGAGGGTCTCGTGGATTCGGGCTTCGGCGCCGAGGTGGTGGGGTCAGAGGACGCTGCCCGGGCTCTCGTCGACGACGGCGAGGCCTCGGCGGCCATCCTCATTCCGGCGCCGAGCCCCGTCGGCGACCCGCCCCCGATCGTTGTCTACGGCGACCTCGACGACGGGACGGCTGTCGTGGTCGCCGAGTCGATCGCCGAATCGATTGCCAACCAGTCGGATGCCGTGCGCGTCCTGATCACCGAGACCGGCAATCCGGCCTCGGTCGGCGCCTATCTCGGACAGGAGCCACCAGTCGGGTGGGTCCAGGGAGATGCTGGTGACAAGGTCCTGGACGGCATCACCTACCTTTCGGTGGGGATGGCCATCTTCTTCCTGTACTTCACGGTGCAGGCCTCGATCATCAACATCGTCGAGGAGCGGATGAACGGGACGCTGCAAAGACTGCTGATGGCCCCGGTGGGCCGCGGGTCGATCCTGTTCGGCAAGACGCTTTCGTCGTCGCTGACCGGGTTGCTGTCGATGGTGGTGCTGGTGGTCGCCACGACCCTCGTGCTGGGCGCCGCCTGGGGCCCCGTGTGGGGTGTCGCACTGCTCTCGCTGGCGGCGGTTGTCAACGCCATGGGGCTCGGAGCGCTGATCGGGACATACGCCCGCAACGCCGAGCAGGCCAGTCAATTCGCTGGGATCGTAGCAACCGTCCTGGCCTTCATCGGTGGCGTCTTCGTCCCGATTTCCACCGAGCCGGGTCTCTTCGACACCCTGACCCGCATCAGCCCGCATCGCTGGCTGCTTGACGGGTTCGGGGCGAACTCGGGGACCGGGACCGTCGTCGACGTGCTCATTCCCACCCTCGTGGTGGCCGGCATCGGAGTCCTTCTGGGCCTCCTTGCCTTCGGCCGCCGCTCGAAGCTCACTGGAGTCGTCTGATGTCCAAGGTCGTAGCCATCACCACCACGTCCTTGCGGCGGTTCCTGAGGACCAAGGAGAACCTGTTCTTCGTCTTCGGGTTCCCGATCCTCATCATCTTCTTCGTCGGCATCCAGTTCGGCGGCGGTGTCGCTGCGACCTTGGTCGTGGTTGGCGACTCGGTCGTTGCCGACACCGTGGTCCAGGAGACCGAAGCAGCCGGCATGGGAGTCGAACGCGTCGACGATCGCGACGAAGCCGAGGAGTGGGTGGCCCGTGGATGGGCCCAAGCGGCCGCGATCGTGCCGGATGGGGACCCGTGGGCCGGGGACACGGTCGAGATCGAGTACCTCGCCTCGGGGGCGGCGGTCACCGAGCTCCTGGGACCGATCCAGGCGGCGGTTGCCTCGTCGAACCTGGGGCCGATGGTCACCAGGGCGGTCGTGGAGACCACCGGGGCCGACCCCGACGACGCTCGGGCATCGGTCGAGGCATCGGCCGAGACGATCACCCGTACCGAGGTGGACACCGAGGTCGTCGGCGATCCGCTCTTCGAGGGGGACATCGAGTTGTTCGACATCGGTGCGTCGTCACAGCTCGTCCTGTTCACCTTCCTGACGTCGTTGTCGACCTCCGGATACCTGATCCTCACCCGCAAGCTCGGCGTGGCCCGTCGAATGCTCTCCACGCCCACCTCCGTCGGGAGGATCGTGGCGGGCGAGACCGTTGGTCGCTACGCCATCGCCGTGGTGCAGGCCCTGTTCATCGTGGTGTTCTCGGCCCTGATCTTCGGCGTCGACTGGGGCGATCCATGGGGGTCGACGGCCGTCATGGCGCTTTTCTCGCTCGTGGCGACCGGCGCAGGAATCCTGCTGGGGTCGATCATGAAGTCGGATGCGGCCGCCGGCGGTATCGGCGTCATGCTCGGCATCGGCCTGGGAGCGCTCGGCGGAGGGATGGTCCCCTACGAACTCTTCCCGGAGACTCTCCAGCAGGTGGCGAGGTTCACGCCTCATCTCTGGGCGCTTGAGGCGTTCCGGGTCCTCCTGTTCGAGGACGGCACCATCGCCGACATCACGACACAGCTGGCAGTGCTCGCCGGCATGGGCGTGGTGGTGCTGGCCGTGTCCGTCTGGTTCTACAGACGCTCGATCGTGGAGGCCTAGGAGCTCCCCCGATCGAGGGGCTTGGTCACGAGTTCGAGGTAGGTGGCGACCAGCTCGCGCAGATCGCGCAGAGCCTGGTCGTCGCCCTCGATCCCGGCATGCTCGAGCATCTTGACGGCTGAAGCCATGATCGGGAGTGTGGCCGCCTCGGGTCGACGGATACGACCGTGGTCGAGTAGCCGCAGGGTGTGGGTCAGCGCCTCCTTGGCATCCGGGAGCTCCTCCCGGTGGGCGGCAAGGTCGACCACCGAGTAGTACGACTCGAGGAACGGCTCGAGGACCAGACGGGGGAGTCCTTCGATGGCGTCTGCGATCGCGAGCGCGTCGTCCAGGGATTCGAGGAACTCGTCGCTGGGATCGAAGAAGAACTCGAACTGGAAGAGCCGCCTCACATCGAGGGCCACGGCGTCGGTATCCCCGTCGGCACGTCGAGCCAGCTCGGCGATCGCCGGGACGAGCAGGTGGTGGACCATGACATTGCGGTAGAACGCCAGCGGGTGGTGGCCTTCCTCGGCGACCTCCCACCGGTCACCGTCGCGGGCCACGAAGCCATGTTCGGCCATGCGGTCGAGGACCACCTCGATGTCCACCGGCCGGTCGAACCTGGCCGTTCGCGGGAGCCCGCGGCGTTCGACGAGCGCCGCCAGCGGGCCGATCCGGGCAGCCAGCTCGGGCGCGGTGGTGGGGCCGGGCTCGTCCGTGAGGTAGAGCGAGACGGCCGCAGTCGGGCTGATCGGGGTGGCGGCGTTGATCCGCATCATCACCTCGAATGCGAGCTTGGCGATGTCGACCGATCCTTCTTCGGCGTCACCGGTCCAATCCTTCTTCAACGACAGCGGCTCGCCGAACCTGATGTGGACGTCGCCGTAGCGCCGTCGGAGCGAGGCCACCGCCCCCAGCAGCCAACCGAAGCTCTCGTCGCTCTTGGCGGCTCCCTGTGTCTCGGCGGCGTAGTCGCCGATGTCCTGGATCTGGTCGTAGGTGATCGAGGTCGGGATGAGGAGGATGTCATCGGTCGCACCCCGCTCGTAGGAGTCGACCACGTAGTGGAGGAGGCCCAAGGACGGTGCTCGGAGCTTGCCGGTCCGGGAGCGCCCGCCCTCCAGGTACCACTCGATCGGGAATCGTCGGCTGACGAGGTAGTCGAGGTAGGAGCGCAGGACGAACTTGTAGGTGGGGTCGTCCTTGAACGAGCGGCGGATGAAGAAGACACCGCTGCGCCGAACGAGAGGGCCCACCGGCCAGAAATTGATGTTGATGCCGCCGGCGGTGTGGCTCGGGGGGAGGTCGTTCTCCCACAGCACGTACTGCATGACGAGTCGATCCAGCTGCGACTTGTGGGACGGCAGGAACACGAGTGAGGTCTTGTGGGCCTTCGAGTAGACCTCGAGCAGCTTGCGGCGGTCGTACTCGATCCGTCGGTACCCCTGGCGGTAGAGCAGGTGGATGAGACCGGCGACGAGGTCGATGGCGAGCGTCGTCGGCGTGGCGGCGATCTCGTTGAGGAGACGCTTGGCGCGAGCCTGGACGTTCCCCTCCCGTTGGCTGGTCTCCTCGGCGATCTCGGCCAGACCGGCCTGGAACTCGCCTTGGGCCGTGATCTCCTCGGCGACGAAGCGGGCCACCTTGTACCGGTTGCCCCGGAGCTTGCGCTCGGCTCGCTCGAGCGCAAGCCATGCCCGGCGGGCGACGTACTCGCCGAGGCGTGACGGCGCGTAGGAGTCGTGCCAGTCGCGGACGAGGTCACCGGCGCGTGCCGGCTCGGCCACGAGGAGCCGGAACGAGTCGGGGTGACGCATTGCCCTGACCTTGTGGGTCCAGGGTCCCGGGTCTCGGGGGTCACCGACCGCCTTGACGATGTCGATGAGGCGGACCCGACGCCGACCGTCGCGCTCCTCGGCCAACCAGGCGACCCGGACCGGAACGACAACGGCGTCCGGGGCCCGTTTGAGCCGTGCATCGAGGACCGGCGAGATGTCGCGGCGGCGTCTGCTGCGGGCCGACGGCAGCTCGATGATCGCCGAGGACGGGACTCCTTGCTCGGTCGCCCAAGACCAAAGGAGTTGGCGTTCGTAGGCGCTGGCCACCTCGGCCAAGACCAGGATCGGTCGCTCGTCGGGGAGTCGCGGTGTGTCCACGACGGGGAATCTACCGATGGGAGCCCGGTGCCGACGAGGCCGACATCGCGGGACACCCGTCCAGGTGGTCGTCGACCAGCCCCGCGGCCTGGCAGAACGCGTAGGCCGTGGTCGGGCCGACGAATCGGAAGCCGGCGGAGCGAAGGCGTTTCGAGAGCTCGTCCCCGCGGGCATCGGTGGCGGGCACCTCGGCAGTGGATCGAGGACGTCGGACGAACGGCGTCCCCCCGACCACATCCCAGACGAAGGCGTCGAGACCTCCCGAGTCGCGTAGCTCGAGCACCCGGGAGGCGTTGGCGATGGTCGACTCGATCTTGCCCCGGTGTCGGATGATCCCGGGATCGGCGAGCAGCTCGGTCACCTTCGAGTCGTCGAACGTGGCCACGACCTCGGCGTCGAATCCTTGGAAGGCGCTGCGATAGCCCTCCCGGCGATGGAGGATCGTGTGCCAGGACAACCCGGCCTGTGCGCCTTCCAGTGTCAGCATCTCGAACAGCTCGGCCTCGCCGTGGGTTGGGATGCCCCACTCCTCGTCGTGGTAGGCGGCCATGAGCGGGTCGTCGCCTCGCCAGGTGCACCAGCCCTCACTCATCGAGTTCCTCGTCCCACAGGGCACGCATCTCGGCCGAGCGATCCAGTAGTTCGTCCAGCGTTCCTCGATCGGCAACCACGCCGTCGTGGAGGAGGATGATCTGGTCGGCGCGACGCAGGGCAGGTTTGCGATGGCTCACCACGAGGCAAGTCGCATCCCGGGCGTCGAAGAGTCGGTTCCAGAGCTCGGTCTCGGTGTGGATGTCCAACGCCGAGGAGAGGTCGTCGAATACGAGGAGGTCCGATTCGGTCAGGAACATGCGGGCAGCGGCGGCTCGTTGGACCTGTCCGCCCGACAGCTTGATACCCCTGGTGCCCACCAGGGAGTCGAGGCCGTCCTCGAGCTGTTCGAGGTCCTCCTCCATCACGGCAAGGCGGATGGCTTCCGAGACCTCCTCCTCGCCCGACTCCCGACCGAGGGTGAGGTTGTCGGCCAGCGACGCCGACACGAGGCGGGGGACCTGGGCCGTGTACGCGGCGCGCGGTGGGACGAAGTGGGCGGCGGGGTCGGCGACGACGGCACCGTTCCAAAGCGTTTCCCCGGCTTCGGCCGGGACGAGGCCGAGCAACGCCCGCACGAGCGTGGTCTTCCCGGCCCCGACCCGCCCGGTGATCACCGTGAACGACCCGGCGGGGATGTCGAGGTCGACGTCGGAGACACCACCACCGGTCGAGGTATGGCGGTAGGTGAGGCCACGGACGGAGAGCTGCTCCAGCGGCGCCGCCCTCGTCGGCCTCGGCAAACGGTCGACGGAATCGTCCAGTCGGAGCGGCGTCGGGTCGAGGAGCGCCTCGTCGGGGGCGTCGACCGAGAGTCGGCGGATACGGCTGAGCGAGACATCGGTTCGGGCGTGCTGGGCGACGATGTCGCCGGCCCACGCCAGGTAGCCGGTCAAGCGGGGGATGTAGACGATGAAGGTCGCCAGGGCACCGACGCTCAGCGCGCCCTCTCGGAGGGAGCCGGCACCGACGATGAGCACGAGGCCGGTGGCGATGTTCGCCATGTTCTGGACCACCGAACGGAGGATCTCGGTGATGGCAGTGTCGCGCAGCGCCGCATCGTTGCGGGTCTCGTTGAGGTCCTCCAGGTGGGAAAGGAGGCGAGTCTCGACGCCGGCGGCCTTGACGGGCATGATCGCCCGGAAGACGTCCCCGAGGTAGCCGGTCACCGATTCCGTCGCCAGCCGGAGCGTGGTTCGGCGGCTCCGGATGGTGTCGCTCATCATCCGGTTCAGTACGGCGGCCAAGACCATCGGGACGATGACCACACCGGTCAGGAGCGGGTCGATCGAGACCAATACCCCGAGCGCGACGAGGACGAAGGCGACCAGGCCGCCGCCGTCGATCCAGTTCTCGACGTACTCGACGAGCTCGTCGACGTCCTCGCGGAAGGTCGACACCGCCGCACCGGTCGCGGTCGGGGGGACCCGTGAGCCCTTGGCGGTCAGGAGCCACATCAACAGGTTCCGTTGCAGGAGCAGCCGCCAGCGGTGCCAGAAGATCGAGTACCGCCACACACCCAGCTCGAACGTCCCGACCCGGGCGAGCACGACCGCACCGAAGAGGAACAGGCCCTCGCGGATCGCGTCCGGGTTCCCGGCGGCGAGGGCGTCGAACACCAGCCCGACCGCAATACCGTAGAACACCGGCAGGACATGGAAGAGGGTCCACAGCAGCACGTTCAGCCAGAACAGGCCGGGCCACGGGCGCGTGGCCGCCCGGACGACGCCGAGGGGAGATGCTTGGCGTGTGCTCATGCGAGCACCCCCGACACGTGGTCGATGTCGTCGTGGCCGCTGGCGGCGGCCTCCAGCATGCGGGCGAAGCGGGAGCGGGGATCGGCGGCGAGGGCCTCCCGGGCCCCGTCCTCCACGACCCGTCCGGCCTCGAGGACGACGATTCGGTCCACGGACTTCACCGTGTCGAGGCGGTGGGCGATGATGACGGCGGTCCGCTGGTGGGTGAGGCGCTCGATGGCGCCGGCCAGCAGCGTCTCCGTGGCCGGATCGACGCGGGATGAGGGTTCGTCGAGGATGACGAGCCCCGGGTCCAGCAGGTAGGCGCGGGCGAACGCCAGCAGCTGGGCCTCCCCCGACGAGAGGCCGATCCCGTCGGCGCCGATGAGGGTGTCGATCCCCGAGGGCAGGCCGTCGAGCCAGTTGCCCAAGCCGATCTCCTCCAGGGCCGAGCGAACGATCCGGGGGTCGATGGAGTCGTCGAAGTAGGTGACGTTCTGGCGGACCGTGCCGGCGAAGATCTGCACGTCCTGGGGGACGGTGGCGATCCGCGGGCCGAGCGACTCCTGGTCGACGTCGCGGAGGTCGATCCCGCCGACGGAGATCGTGCCGGCGACGGGGTCCGACAACCGGGCCAGGAGCTTGGTGAACGTCGTCTTCCCGCTCCCGGTCCTCCCGAGCAGTCCGATCCGGGTCCCCGGCTCGAACCGGAGGGTCACGTCGTGGAGGACCTGGCTCGTCTCGTAGGCGAAGTCGACGGCGTCCACCTCGACGGAGAGGGGACCGGTCGGGAGCGGTTGGTCACCGTGGCGTGGCACCGAGGGGTCGGTGGCGAGGATCTGGTTCAACCGGGCCAAGCCGGCGGCTGCCTTCTGGAGTTCCTGTGTCTGGTTGGTGATCTCCTCGACCGGCGCCTCGAGCTTGGTCATGTACTGGTAGATGAGCAGGGCGGTCCCGATGGTGATCGACCCGCTCAGGGCCAGCGACGAGCCGACCCCCAGGGCGAGGACGGCCGCAGCGTTGAACAGGCCGATCGAGGTGACCCAGATGAGCGAGCGCACCATCCAGGTCCGGACGCCAACCGTGAAGTACTCGTGCATGACGGCGCGGAAACGCTCCATGGCGGTCTCGCCGGCCCCGTTGCCCCGGAGGTCGTCGATGGCGCCGAGGTGTTCCTCGATGAAGCCGTAGAGCTTTCCCGAAGCACCGCGCTCGAGCTCACTGACGTCCACGGCGACGGCCCTGGTGAGCCAGAGCGCCCCGGAGACGACGACGAGGAACCCGACGACGGTCCAACCCGCCACGGGGTGCTCGAGGAACGAGACGACGATGATCCCGACGAGCAGGAGTGCCGCTCCCACGACCTTCACCGCATAGTGCGAGAAGACCTTGGCCACGGCCGTTATGTCGCCGTCGACCCGCTCGATCAGAGCGCCGGGATTGGTGCCCGTGTGGTAATCGAGGTCGAGCGAGAGGATCTTCCTGGCGGCCACGACTCGCAGGTCGTTGGCGATCCCCCAGCCGATACGGGAACCGAGGTAGGTCGCCGATGCCGCCAGGACCGATGTGCCGATCGACGCGACGATGAAGGCCCCAGCGAGGATCAACAGGTCCTGGAGCGGGGCTGCGTCCAGTGCCCCGTCGACGAAGCGTGCGAGGAGGACGGGCACGGCGAGGTCGAGCGCCACCGTCCCGACCACGAGGGTCGAGGTGGCGGCCGCGATCGCTGACCTGGCACGGAGGTGGGGGAGCAGGATC
>JAHEFX010000014.1 GCA_024639975.1 bacterium | reverse complement strand
CCGGGGCCGGCGGTCGGGTCGGGTACGTCGGTGAGGACCAGGTCCTCGGGATCCCCGTGGTGGGTGCAGAGCAATGCCTTCATTGGGCGCGACGCTAGGCCAACGACGTTCCTGAGCCAGGTGCTTGCATTCTCCTCCCGTTTGTGAAAGACTTCACAATGTTGGAGGGAAGGCCAACCGAACACACAAGACAGTTCCACTGACCGAGATCGGGGCGCTCCTCCCAGCGCTCCGGAACCCGGCCAGGAAGGGTGTGTGACCCGCCCTTCCCCGGGTCACCACCGACCCCCGCCCATGGCGGGGGTCGGTTCGTTTGGCTCCTGAACTCAATCGCTACGCCAGCGGGTCAGAC
Organism: bacterium; assembly: GCA_024639975.1. Taxonomy (GTDB): domain Bacteria; phylum Actinomycetota; class Acidimicrobiia; order Spongiisociales; family JAENVV01; genus JAHEFX01. The sequence continues at coordinate 32,418 of JAHEFX010000014.1, read as the reverse complement.
CAAGAACAGGGCTGGCTCCTCGAGGTTCTCGACCAGCATCGACATCACGGCTCGACCCTGGGCGCCATCGATGACTCGGTGGTCATAGGAGAGGCTGAGCGAGGCAATGGTCGCCACCGTGACGCCTCCGTCGCGCACCACCGGTTTCGGTTCGGCTCGACCCACCGAGAGGATCGCCGTCGTGCCGAGCGGGATGATCGGCGTGCCCATCCCCCCGCCCACGGCACCGATGTTCGAGACGGTGAACGTCTGCCCGGACATGTCGTCGGGTGCCAGCCGGCGGGCCCGAGCGCGCTCGGCGAGGTCCAGCACGGTCTCGGACAGACCGATCACATCGTGGGTGCCGGCGTCGCGGACCACACCGACCAGGAGGCCGCTGGGACCGTCGATCGCGACCCCGACGTCGGCCCGCTCGTGCAGGACGAGCTCATCACCGTCGAGGGTGGCGTTCAGCTCCGGATGGGCCCCCAGCACGGGAAGGCAGGCACCAACCAGCAAGGCATCGAGCGGGACGTCGGTCCGGTGTCGTTCGGCGAGGGCTCGTCGCACGTCCAGGAGCCGGCCGGCGTCGAACTCCCCGAAGGTCGTGACATGCGGGATCGTCCGCCACGACTCGGTGAGTCGGGCGGCGATCGTTCGGCGGGTCGCCGACATGCGGATGCGGTTCTCGCCGGGCTCGATGTCGGGCGCAGGCTCCGGTACCTCGGCATCTGCTTCGGGCTCGGGCGCAGGGACTTCCGGCGCCGCCTCGGACCCGGGGTCGGTCTCGACCCGGTCGAGATCGGCCCGGATCACCCGGCCCCCCGGACCGGAGCCCGCGATCTCGGACAGATCGATACCGCGGGCGGCGGCCTCACGCCGGACGAGGGGCAGGGCGCGCGGGCGCACCGACTGCAGGACGGCCTCCTTCTTGGCCGGTGGGACTTCGGCGGGCGGGGCCTCGGTCACGTTCGACCCTGGCGGCTCCGCATCGAGGTCTTCGGCGGATTCGTCCAGCGTGCCGACCAGTGGCGGCCGCTCCGGCTCCGGCTCGGGCTCCGGTTCCGCTCCAGCCGGCGGATCGAGCGGCAGGGCATCCTGCTCGAGAGGTGCAACGGGGACCACCGGGCCGCTCCACCGCTCACCGCGAATGCCGATCACCGCCAGCACCTCTCCGACCGGTAGGACCACGCCGGGCGCGGCGCCCTGGTGAAGGAGGACCCCCGCCACCGGAGCAGGCAGGTCGGCTTGGGCTTTGTCCGTCTCGACGGTGACGAGCACCTGGTCGGCCCGAACCTCGTCGCCCACGGCGGCGTGCCACTCGACGACCTCGGCCTCGGTGAGGCCCTCTCCTATGTCCGGCAGACGGAAGACGGTGGGCATCAGGCGTCGGCCATCGTGTCGACGGCGGCCGCGACGATCCGGTCGACCGAGGGCAGGTAGTGGTGCTCCCCTCGTTTGAGCGGAAAGACCGTGTCCCATCCCGTTACTCGCTGGACCGGGGCGAGTAGGTCATAGAGACAGGTCTCGCCGATGCGGGCGGCCAACTCGGCACCGAAACCGGCCGTACGGGGGGCTTCGTGGACGATGACGGCCCGTCCCGTCTTGGCGACCGACCCGAGGACGGTCTCCTCGTCGAGGGGGACGAGCGATCGGACATCCACGACCTCGGCGTCGATCCCCTGGCCGGCCAGCACCTCGGCGGCCTGGCGGACCTCCTTGGTCATCGCGCCCCACGTGAGGAGGGAGACGTCCCGGCCCTCACGCCGAACGGCGGCCGTGCCGAGGGGCACCTCGTAACGCTCGTCGGGGACCTGCCCCTTCACCGACCGGTAGAGCCGGATGGGCTCGAGGAAGACGACCGGGTCGTTGGATGCGACCGACGCCGCCAGCAGGCCTTTCCCGTCGTGGGGTGTCGACGGGGTGACGACGACGAGGCCGGGCGTGTGGGCGTAGATGGCCTCCCAGGACTCCGAGTGGTGCTCGGCTGCCCCGAAACCGCCCCCGTAGGGGATGCGGAGCACCAGCGGAGCGGTGAAGCGGTGTCGGCTGCGGTGCCGGATGCGGGCGACGTGGTTGACGACCTGGTCGTAGCCCGGTGTGGAGAAGCCCATGAACTGGATCTCGGCGATCGGCCGCATGCCACCGACGGCGAGTCCGAATGCGGCTCCGACGATCCCGGACTCGGCGACCGGTGTGTCGACCACCCGGTCGGCACCATGACGCTCGAGGAGGCCATCGGAGATGCGGAACACGCCCCCGGTCACGCCGACGTCCTCGCCGAGCAGCATCACGGAGGGGTCCGAGGCCAAGGCTTCGTCCAATCCAGCGGTGATGGCCTGCGCGAGGGTTCGCTCGCTCATCGCCCCGCCTCCTCGGCCTGGGCGACCAGGCCGGCGTGCGGCGTCTCGAACATCGCAGAGAACACATGCTCCACGTCGGGTACTTGCATCGCTTCCGCTCGCTCGATGGCTTCATCGACGAGCCGCTCGGCCTCGGTCTCGATGGCGTCCTCCCACCCCCGGGACCACTCGCCGAGACCCTCGAGGTAGCTGCGGGTTCGAACGATCGGATCACGCCGGCGAGCCGCCTCTTCCTCCTCGGACGTCCGGTACCGGCCGGGATCGTCGTTGGTGGTGTGGGCACCCAACCGGTACGTGACGGCTTCGATGAGCGTCGGTCCCCCGCCACGTCTTGCTCGGGCGACCGCCTCGCGGGTGACGTCGTATACGGCAAGGGGGTCGTTGCCGTCCACCCGTACGCCGGCCATGCCGTAGGCCGACGCCTTGGCGGCGATGGACTCCGACCTCGTCTGTCTGGCGACCGGCAGCGAGATGGCGTACCCGTTGTTCTGGCAGAGGAAGACGGTGGGAGTGTCGTAGACGGCGGCGAAGTTCATCGCCTCGTGGAAATCCCCTTCGCTGGTGGCACCATCCCCGAACATGGTGAGCGCCACCCGGTTCTCGCCCTTGAGCATGGCAGCCCAGGCGAGGCCGACAGCGTGGAGCATGTGGGCCCCAACGGTGATCGAGGGTGGGAGGCAGTGGACATCTTCGGGTGGGGCGCCGCCGCGCTCGTCGCCAACGCGGCCAAGGAAGAGCAGGTCCATCGGGTAGCCATGGGCCCAGTTGGCAGCCGCGTCCCGGTAGGTGGCCACGAGCCAGTCGTCCGGAGCCAATGCGGCGACGGAGGCCAGTTGGGCGGCCTCCTGCCCCTCGAACGGGGCGTAGGTCGCCAGCCGGCCCTGTCGTTGGAGCGAGATGCTCTTGTGGTCATAGCGGCGGGCCGTGACCATCGCCTCGAAGAGCCGTTTCACATGGTCCGTCGGGAGTGGCGACTCGCCATCTAGGGAGCCGTCGGGCAGGAGGATCTGGCGCATCGAGGCGATCGTACGCGCTCGTCGACGCTGACCGGATTCAAGCGGTCAATCGCATGATCCAGGCCGTGCGGACCAACGTCCACACCGTGGCGTGGGGTCGCCACGCGATTCGGCTCCACCGACCGGTCCTTCGTGTCCCTTGCATCGATGTCCGCGGGCCGGGCACTCATCCGGATCCGCCACGCCGATCAGGTATCCACACCCGGCAGCCCCGGCATCGACCTAGCGGCGGACGCGCCTCCCAAGGGACAGGAACGCGGCCGCGGCGAGGAGCGCCGTCACCAGCACGTTCGTGAAGTCGATCACCGGCTCCACACGCATCCCGTCCTGCGAGACCTCGATCACCGCAACCGGCCGGGCGCGCAATGTGCCCCCGCCCCCACCACCGGCACCGGATCCGGTCCCCGCTCCCTCGCCATCCGGGCCCTCGTCCTCACCGGAGCCGCCGCCCATGCCGAAGCCACCCATGCGTTCGATGGACGCAGCCGTGAACACGGTGCGGTCACCCCGCTCGATCGGTTCACCGAACAGGTCGTCGATCGCCACGGCAAAGTACCGCTCGAACGTCGCCGCGACGGCATCGAAGCCACCGCGCATCGTGTCATCACTCATCGTCGTACTCCCATCATCAGCACGGCGAGGGCGATCAGTGTCATCGCTCCCAGCCGAGACCACAGTCCAACGTCGGGGAGCATGCGCAGGTCGGGCTCGCCGTCGCCTTCGACGACTTCGAGCGCCGGCGCCGCGTAGGACATCGTCCAGGCCCACCGACCATCCGGCGGGCCTACTCGAAGCCCCCAGCGCCGCGCCACCGGCGTGACTCCGAGCTTCCCGCGGCGAACCGTTTCACCCCGAACGTCGTCGAACAGCACTGCCCACATGTCGATGACGCTACCCCTCGGGGGACGACCCGGCTTCCAACACCGCCCCGGGATCGCCGCTCCCCGTCATCTTCTTCCCCTAGCGTCGCGGCATGGGATTCTTTGGACCCGAACTGTTCGGTTTCCTCGACGACTTGGCCGACAACAACACCAAGGAGTGGTTCGACGCCAACCGTGACCGCTACGAGGCGGATGTGCGTGAGCCGTGCATGGAGTTCATCGAGGCGTTCGCTGCGCCCCTCTCCGGCATCTCCAGTCGCTTTCGGGCGATTCCGAAGACCCAGGGTGGGTCGATGTTCCGCATCCACCGGGACACCCGGTTCTCCAAGGACAAGACGCCCTACAAGACCAACGCCGCCCTCCACTTCCGCCACGAGCGAGCCAAGGATGCCCACGCCCCCGGCTACTACCTCCACCTGGAACCGGACAACTGCTTCGCCGGGGTCGGGCTCTGGACTCCGGAGACGAAGATCCAGTACGACATCCGTGAGCACATCGCAGAGAACCGGGAGACCTGGGAGACGGCCGTTTCCGCGCTGGGCGGCGGGCTCGAGCTCAGCAGGGAACAGACGCTGAAACGACCCCCGAAAGGTTTCGATCCCGACCACCCCCTCATCGAGGACCTCAAACTGAAGTCGTTCATGGCCAGCACCGCATTGGACCAGGAGGTCGTGATGTCCGACGACTTCCTCGCCACGTACACCGACCTGCTCGACACGGCGACACCACTCATGGCCTTCCTCTGTGATGCGGTCGGGGTCGAATTCTGAGATGAGATGAGCCCCGGGCGTGCCACCCGGGGCTCATTCGGGGTGCGGCCCGATCGGCGCCGTGCCGGCGCGAATCGGGTGCGGGGCACCTAGGCGGCCCTCGACTCCTCTTCCGACCGGAGGTCAGCGGTATCGATGGCCGGAAGTGTGAGAACTCGGGCCGGGACTCGCTTCCGCCAACGCCAGACGCCATCGCGCCGGCCGAAGGGCAGGTCCCAGTTCATGACGTCGTGACGCCACAGCCGTAGCTGTGTCACCAGGGCGCCGAAGAGGTGGGGGTCACGCATCTGTGCTCTCCATGAGATCGTCGGTCGTCCACAGGACTTCTCTTGCCTTCGAGCCGAGCGACGGTCCCACGACCCCCCTCGTCTCCATGATGTCCATCACCCGCCCGGCACGGGCGAATCCGATACGAAGCTTGCGCTGGAGCATCGACGTCGACCCGAGCTGGCTCGAGACGACCAGCTCGACGGCCTGGCGCACCAAGGCCTCGTCCTCGTCGTCCTCTTCCGCTTGGGCCACGCGTGCAGCCTCGGCGGCCTGCTCGATGACCGTGTCCTCGTAGCGGGCCTCCTTCTGCTCCTTGACCCATCCGACGACTTCCTCGACCTCGGACTCCTCGACCCAGCACCCTTGGATGCGGCGAGGCCGCGGCTGTTTGGCAGTCACGACGAGCATGTCGCCCATGCCGACGAGCTTCTCGGCTCCCGCCGAGTCGATGATGACGCGGGAGTCGGTCTGGCTGGCGACCGAGAAGGCCAGACGACTCGGGACATTGGCCTTGATCACGCCGGTGATGACGTTCACCGAAGGGCGCTGGGTGGCGATGACGAGGTGGATGCCAACCGCACGAGCCATCTGCGCGATGCGCACGACGGAATCCTCGACTTCGCGCCCGGCCACCATCATCAGGTCGTTCAGCTCGTCGATGAGCACGACCAGGTAGGGGAAGCGGTCGAAGCCGTCGGGGTCGAGCTCGTCGGCGTCGAGCTTGTGGCGATACCCGACGATGTCCCGCACGCCGGCATCGGCGAGGAGGTCGTAGCGGCGATCCATCTCCTCGACGGCCCACTTCAGGGCGTCAGCCGCCTTGCGCGGGTTCGTGATGACCTTGGTCAACAGGTGGGGGACGCCGTTGTACTGGCCCAGCTCGACCCGCTTGGGGTCCACCATGATCAATCGAACGTCGTCGGGGTGCGTGCGGACCAGCAGGGACGTGACGATCGAGTTGATGCACGACGACTTCCCGGCCCCGGTGGCGCCGGCGATGAGCACGTGCGGCAGCTCGGCGAGGTTCAGCATGATCGGCTTTCCCGAGATGTCCATGCCCAGACCCACCGTCAACGGGTGGGCGGCCTTCTCGGCCTCTGCCGAATGGAGCACGTCACCGAGGGTCACGAGACGACGCTGGACGTTCGGCACTTCGACGCCGATCGCCGACTTGCCCGGGATCGGCGCCAGCAAGCGGACGTCGGGTGTGGCGAGGGCGTAGGCGATGTCGTGGGCGAGGTTCGTGACCTTGCTGACCTTGACGCCGGCGGCGAGCTCGATCTCGTACCGGGTGACGGTGGGCCCGGGGACGATCTTCGTGAGCTCGGCATCCACGCCGTGTTGGCGGAGCGTCTCGGCCAGTTGGTCAGCGGTTTGCTCGAGTGAGCGTCGGTTCTGCGTGATCCCCTCGGACAGCTCCAGCAGCTCGAGCGGAGGCTTCTCGTAGGCCTCGTCCACGACGCTCGTCGGGATCGCCTCCGGTTCTTCTTCTGCGACCGGCTCGGCGAGCTCCGGCTCTCCCTCGTCCTCGCCCGGCCGGGGCTTGGCGGGACGCCGCTTCTTCGGGCCTTGGCTCGTCGGGGACTGGGTGACGATCTGGGGGGCACGCGTCTTGACCGGCACTGCGTGTCGAATGGTCGTTCGCAGGGAGCGGACCCAGGCCGACAGGGCCCGCCAGAGGTCACCGACGGCGAGGAAGAAGTCCCGGAAAGAGGTCTGCGTGGCGAGGAGCACCCCGGTCACGGTGAGGGCGCCGAGCACCAGGTTGGCGCCCCAATCGCCGATCAGGCGAGCAGTCGGGAAGGCGATGAGGGCACCCACGAGGCCGCCCCCGAGCACCAGCAGGCCCTCCAAGCCGGGCTCGGCGGATGCCGCGCCACCCTCGATGATCTCCCACGGCAGGGGGCCGTCGGTGAGATGGTGGAACAGCGCTTGGGTCCCGATGAATGCGATGGCGATGCCGAGGGCGATGCGCCCGTGTGGCCGCCGGGTGCGGCCTATGACCAAGGACACCCCGAGGAAGGCGAGGATCACCGGGACGAGCACGGACCACAGCCCGAAGAGGAAGGTGAGTGCGTAGACCACGCCGCGGCCGATGGGACCGGCCTGGCCGAAGAACGCCAGGGTGATCAGCCCGGCCAGGACGACCAGCACGACGCCCCAGACGTCGTCGGCCTGCCTGCCGAGTCGGTGTCGGACCCGGACCGGAACCGATGCCAGCGCGGCACCGAGTGACCCGAAGAGCGACTTCTGCTTCTTGGAACCCCGCCCCGCCCGCTTTGCCCCGCGTCGGGAGGAGGTCCGTTTCGCCATGTGGCGGCAAACTACCACGTTGTTACTCCCGGCGCGCGGATTCGCGCGCACCGCGCGATTCACCGCTACAAACCGGACTCGTCACGCGGACCCTGGGTTCAGGGACCGGGTTCCGGGCGAACCGCGGGCCCCAGACCGCTCAGGCGCGGCTCCAGAACCCAGGGTTCGTGGGATCAGACCTCGAGGATCGCCGGGATGACGACCGGCTTGCGCTGGGAGTGCTCCCGAATCACCTTCCGGGCTCCTTGGCGGGTGACCTGCTGGAGCTGGTCCAACGACGGCCGCTTGGCGATCGCTTCGATCAACGATCGGACCTCATCGGCGATCTCCTTCGCGACGGCGTCCTTCTCGGCGCCATCGACGACACCGTGCAAGTCCACGTCCGGCCCCAGGATCACCTTGGAGCTCGCAAGCTCCACGCCCACCGTCACGACCACGACGCCGTCATCGGCGAGTTTGCCGCGCGCCCGGAGGACGGACATCGAGACATCCGACGTGCCGTCGAAGTAGATGTAGCGGGCCGCCACGGCCCGCTCCTCGCGTCGGATCTTGTCGCCGTCGATGACGATGGCGTCGCCGTCCTCGCACACCTCGATCTGTTCGACGCCCATCTCCTTGGCGAGCTCGGCATGGGCCCGGAGGTGGCGGTATTCGCCGTGGACGGGCACGAAAGCCTTGGGTCGGACGACGTTCAGGAACGTCTTGAGCTCGTCCTGTGCTCCGTGGCCCGACACGTGGACCGGAGCGTTGCGGCCGTGGTAGACCCTCGCGCCGATGCGATGGAGCTGGGAGATCACGCGAGACACGGCTCGCTCGTTGCCCGGGATCGGGGTCGCAGACAGGAGGACCGTGTCCTCCTCGGTGAGATCCACCCACTTGTGCCGGTTGGACGCCATGAGCGACAGCGCAGCGAACGGTTCGCCCTGGGAACCGGTGGTGATCAGCAGCTGCTTCTCGGGAGGCAGCTTGAGCAGCTCCTCGATCTCGACGATCGATTTCTCGGGGATCGACAGCACTCCCATGCGGCGGCTCACGTCGCTGATGCGATGCATGGACCGCCCGAAGAAGGCGATCTTGCGTCCATCGGCGACACCGGCGTCGGCGATCTGCTGGACGCGGTGGACGTGGGACGCGAAGCAGGCAGCGACAACCCTGCCCTGGGCCCGCCGCACGATGTCCTCAATCGTCTTGCCAAGGCTCCGTTCGGAGGGGACGAATCCCGGGACCTCGGCATTGGTGGAGTCACCGAGCAGCAGGCGAACGCCTCGGCGTCCGAAGCCGGCAAAGGTCGGGAGGTCCGTGGCCCGCCCGTCGATCGGCGTCGGGTCGAGCTTGAAGTCGCCCGAGTGGATGACGTAGCCCTCCGGCGTGTCCAGCACGACGGCCGAACCGTCCGGGATCGAGTGGGAGACCGGGACGAAGCAAAACGTGAACGGCCCGTGCTCGACCCACTCGTTGTCGGCGGTCGGGCGGAAGTCGGCTTTGACGCCCAACTCGGCGGGGCGTCCGGCTGCGACCTCGCAGGTCAGGGCCGTGCCATACACGGGCACCGGGAACTCCTGGAGGAAGTAGGCCAAGGCGCCGACGTGGTCCTCGTGCCCGTGCGTGAGGATGACGCATTCGACGTCGTCGGCCCGCTCTTCGAGCCAGGACCAGTCGGGGAAGACGAGGTCGACACCAAGCATGTCCTCTTCGGGGAACATGATCCCGACGTCGATGAGGGCGATCTTGCCGTCGATCTCGATGGCGGCGCAGTTCCGGCCGATCTCGCCGAGTCCGCCGAGGAAGGTGACCCGGACGCTCATCCCTTGACGGCTCGCACGGCAGCGACGAGCGCGTCCACGGTCTCGGGTTCTGCCTCCACGAGCGGGAGTCGAGGAACTCCGACCCCGTCCCACAGGACGCCGAGCGCACCCTTCAGGGGTTGGGGGCTCGGCTCGGCGAAGCAGGCGTCATAGACGGGGATGAGTGATTCGTGGATGGCAAGGGCTCCTTGTAGGTCGCCAGATCGGACGAGCGCCAGCATGGCAGAGATCTCGTCGCCGACGAGGTGCGAGGCAACGGAAACGACGCCGACGGCTCCGACCGCAGCGAGGGGCAGGTTGTAGATGTCGGCGCCGCTGTATACGGCCAGGTCCGCCGACGCGTGCTGACGGGTCGAGAACCCGAGGTCCTCCACGGCGTCCTTCACGGCCACGATCCGCTCATGGCCGGCAAGCTCGACGAGCGTGGCCACCTCGACGAGTCGGGCCGTCCTGCCGGGGATGTTGTACAGCATCAGTGGCACGGAGGAGGCATCGGCCATGGCCGTGAAATGCCTGGTGATGCCGCGCTGATCGGGCTTCGAGTAGTAGGGGGTCACGGCGAGGATCCCGTCGACGCCGAGCTCGCACGCCGCTTCGGTGAGCCTCACCGAGTGGGCGGTGTCGTAGGTGCTGGTGCCGGCGATCACGTTGGCCCTGTCACCGACGGCGTCGATGGCGGCCCTGAAGAGCGCCAACTTCTCGTCGTCCGAGAGGGTCGGCGACTCGCCGGTGGTCCCTGCGACGACCAGTCCATCCGAACCGTGTCCGACGAGGTGGGAGCACAGGCGGGTGAAGGTGTCGTAGTCGACTTCGCCATCGTCGGTGAATGGGGTGACGATCGCCGTGATCACATGCCCGAACGGGGCCATTTCCAGCCACTCCTGATGGTTGGCAGTCTGACCGCCAGCCTAGCCCCGAGGGGTTCGGACCCCCGCCCACTACCCTTCCGTCCGCCAAGCCGAGGAGCACGATCTTGCAGGCCATGCCACACGTCAAGGATGTCGACACCCAGGGCTTCATGAATGAAGTGGTGGAGCGATCCCGGCAGGTACCGGTCGTGGTCGATTTCTGGGCGGAGTGGTGCGGTCCGTGCAAGCAGCTCTCCCCCACCCTCGAGCGTCTCGCCGCCGAGTACGACGGCGAGTGGGAGCTGGCCAAGATCGACGTGGACGCCAACCAGCAGCTGTCGGGGCAGTTCGGCATCCAGAGCATCCCGACGGTCGTGGCTTTCGTGAACGGACAACCGGTCTCGCAATTCCAGGGCGCCCTGCCCGAGTCCCAGATTCGCCAGTGGCTGGCCCAGTTCGTGGCTGATCCGGGCGATCCGAAGATGGCCGAGATCGAGCAGCTCCTCGACGCCGGGGCAGACCAGGCCGCCGAGGTCAAGCTGAAGGCAATCCTCGCCGAGACCCCCGACCATCCCGAGGCCGCGCCCGCCCTTGCCGCTCTCCTCATCGACCTCGGCCGCCAGGACGAAGCCGTCGAGCTACTCGACAAGCTGCCGCCGTCGACCGAGGTGGACCGTCTTCGCGCTGCCGCCAGCCTGACCGGTGACCTCGGTGACGTCCAAGCCCTACAAGCCAGGGTCGCCGCCGATCCCGAGGACCATGAGGCACGCATCGGCCTCGACCGCGCCATGGCAGCCGCCGGACACGTCGAACGGGCCCTGGACGACCTGCTCTCGATCATCTCGGCCCGGGGTGAGCACGCCGAGGCGGCTCGGGAGGCGATGGTCGAGATCTTCAACCTGCTGGGCAACGAGCACCCCGAGGTACCGGCCTTCCGCCGACGGCTCGCCAACGCCCTGTTCTAGGTCGATTCAAGTTTCCGACACCCCCTGACCGATAGGCAGGGAGAGAGATGAGAGCGGCCGCCTATGGTGCGGCCAAAGCCAGGAGGAGCCCAAGTGGCACAGCAGTACGACCAGCCGCCAGCGATGGCGATCGACCTGTCGACGACCTACACCGCCACGTTGCACACGACCCAAGGCGACATGGTGCTTGAGCTCGACGCTGCTCGCTCACCCATCGCCGTGAACAACTTCGTGTTTCTTGCTCGCGAGGGCTTCTATGACGGCGTCATCTTCCACCGGGTCGTCCCCGGATTCGTGATCCAAGGTGGCGACCCGACCGGCACCGGTCGCGGCGGTCCCGGCTACAAGTTCCGTGACGAGCTCGAGAGCCTCGGCTCCTACAAGCGGGGCACCGTTGCCATGGCCAACGCCGGACCGAACACCAACGGCAGCCAGTTCTTCATCTGCCTTGCCGACGTCGGGCTCCCCCACGCCTACACGATCTTCGGACAGTGCACCGAAGGCATGGACGCCGTCGACGCAGTGGCGGCACTCCCCCGGGCCGGCGAGAAGCCGACCGAGGACGCGGTGATCAAGAGCGTGACGATCAGCGAGAGCTGAGAAGCTTGGGTCCCGACGTACTCGAGTACTGAAGACCAGCCCCTCCACGAGAGATCCCCAGTCAGCGGGGATGGGGCCCACGAGCAGAGCGAGTGGGAGGGGGCTAACCCTCGGTCGTGGTGGTGGTCGGCTCCGCGACAGTCGTGGTCGTGGTCGTCGGTCCCGGTTCTTCCACGGCCACCTCCTCATCGGTGGGCAGGGAGGCCTTGGAGTAGTTGCCGGCGGCGTTCCAGATGATCCAGCCGACGCCTCGGTCTTCGGCGGCTTGGATCGACTCCCGGATCTGGGCAGAAGTCCACCAGAAGCCCTGCAGCCAGGGTCGAAGGACCGCACCCGGGGCGAGACGCGGCAGGGAGTCGTCGATCGCGTCGGCGGTCACGGCATACGGGTGGTCGTTGGGATCGGCGAAGCCGAGCCAGCCGTCCGAGTAGTGGGACGGGTAGACCATCGGGCTGACGGCATCGAGCTGGCGCGACAGCTCCTCGGGCCTTTGACCGATGCCCTGGTCATCGGGTGTCGAGACGACGATCCCGAAGATGTCGGCGCTCACCGCGCAGCCCATCGGGTGGAGCCGGCTCCTGGCCTCCGCCAGGTAGGCCTCGATCGCCGACACCCGTTCCTGTTCGGTGAGGTCCCGCTGACCGCTCACCTCCGCCGCTCGGCCGGTCGGGAACCGGACGTAGTCGAACTGGATCTCGTCGAAGCCGAGCTCGCATGCCTCGATCGCCAGAGCGAGGGGGTACTCCCACGCTGCTTCGATGCGGGGGTCGATCCAGGCGCCGGCGAGTTTGTGCTCCGGAACGGCCCTCGCCTTGATGTCGTCCTCGAAGCTGACCACCCGGGTCACCGTGTAGTAGCCCCGCTCCTTGGCCATGGCGAGCAGCTCCACCGGGTCGTACATGGGCTTGACCGCCCCGATCCGATTGGCTTCTTCGACCGACGTCTCATAGAGGACGGTCCCACCCTCCTGCTTGGTGTCGAAGACGAGCGCATTCACTGCCGTCTCGTCGGCGAGGTCGAGGAGGGATTCGTACATGCCGAGGTCCTGGGCGACGTAGGCCGAGACCCGCAGGGCTCGCACGAGAAGGGGCTCGATCGCCACTTCCACCGTCTCGAACCCACCGTCCCACTCGGCCTCGGATCCGATCCAGCCCGGCTTCCCCACGGTCACGTCCGTGATGGGGATCGGTCCGAGCGCCACGATGCCGTCGGGACCGGTCGTGGTGGTCTCGGACCCAACCGTGACGACTGCTCCGGGGACCGGGGTCCCGTCCGAGTCGACCACGGTGGCGTTGAGGAACGCCGTTGGGATGGTTGTCGTGGTGGTGCTGGTGGACGTCGTCGATGTCGTGGTGGTGCTGGTGGACGTGGTGGATGTCGTGGTGGTGGTCGGTCCGAGGGCCGGGATCGCACCGGTGACCCCCTCGCTGCAGCCGACCAGGGCGAGCACGACGAAAAGGAGGGAGGCGCGACGGATCATCGGCTCGGCATGGTACGGCTGCGGGTGCCTATTTGGGGGGTACGGCAGCCGCCGACAACGCCTCGCCGAGCTTGGTGGGCTCGGCGAGTCCACGTACCTCGAAGGTGTCGTGGGCCATTCCGCCCACCGTATCCAGGTGGGCTCGTTGGATCGAGCCGCCGTGGGCGTGGATGGTGGCGGCCAGCGCGTGGAGGAGACCGACGCGATCGGCACACTCGATGGTGAAGACCACGACACCGTCGCCCGTCTCCGTGTCGACGGTGATCGGCAGGCCCGAGGTAACCCTCGACCGGTAGTCGTGGGCCTTGCTCGCCACGGCGTCGGCAATGTCGAAAGCGCCCGTCCACGCCCGCTCTACATCACTCATGGCCGCTGCGATCCGTGCCTCGTCGGGGGGCGGGCCACCGAGTGCGTCGATGACGACGAACGTGTCGACGGCGAGGTCGTCCGAACGGTCGTTGCAGCGGGCGTCCACCACGGAGCACCGGTGGACGGCGAGCGCACCGGCCACGTCGGCCACGAGTCCGGGCCGGTCCGGGGCAACCAGCGCGATCTCCGTGTGGCTCGGCTCCACCGCCGCCGTCCAGCGCAGCCCTTCGCCCTCGACGAGGTCGATGTGTCTTGCGATGCGTGGCAGCGGGTTGTTCGTCCGGTACACGTCGGGCATGCCGGCGAGGTGTTCGACGACCTTCGCTTCGCTCTTGCCCGTCGCATGGGCGAGGTGGGCAACGACCGGTCCGGCGAGGTTGACGCCCCGCAGCTCCGCCTCGACCGCTGCGGCCGCCTGGGCGATGAGCGACCTCCGCCAAGCGTTCCAGGTATCCGTGCCCGTCGCCCGACTGTCGGCAGCCGTCAGGATGGCGAGGAGTCTGAGTGATGCGTTGTCGCCGATGTCGGCCGCCGCGCGGCGCCTGACCTCTCTGTCGTTCGGGTCGAGTCGAGTCCCGATGTCGGCGAGGAGCAGGTGGTGGCGGATGAGCCTGCGGGAGCGGGAGGCGATCGCAGCGGGGATTCGAAGCCGGGCGGCGACGGCGGCGAACCGACGTGCCCCGAGCTCGGAGTGGTCTCCGCCACCACCCTTGCCGATGTCGTGGAACAGGGCAGCCCACTCGAGGACCTCTCGCTCGTCCGCCGTGGAGTCCAAGAACTCGGGGTCGGTCTGGAGCTCGGCGAACACCCGCAACGAGTGGCCACCGACCGGGTGGGCGTGGAACGGGACCAGATGGGGTTCCAGCCAGGCATTCGACAGCTCGGGGACCGCTCGGTCCATCCAGCCACGCCGGCGGAGGTCTTGAACGACCTCCCGACCCGGCATCGATCGCAGCAGCCACCGCAGGGCATCACGGTCGGCCCGTGACCACGCCATCGTCCCTTCGGTGGAGGGACCGGGACCCCCGCGGGCCGCTTCGACCGCCTGCGCCATGGTGGGGCTCGTGGGCTCCTGGCGGGGCCGGTCGGCGACCGGCGGCCAGATCGGACCGATCCCGACCACTCGCTCGTCCACGAGTCGCTCGACGTCGTCCAGCATCCCGAGGACGCGTCTGGCGAGGTCTCTGGGAGCTGCTCCGAGCTGCTCACCGACCGGCTGCAACAGCTCGATCTCCAGGACGTCCCGTTTCGCTCCGACGGCGGCGTGGAGCGCCTGGCGAACGGCGACCAGCTCGTCTTCGATCCGGTCCAGTTCGGGGTCTGGCTCGACACGGATCGTCTCCGATCGGAGCGCTCGCACCCAGCGGGCGAGGTCGATGGTGCGGAGGCCTCCCCTGCCGTGCTTGAGATCGGGGCGGGTCGACCTGTAGGGATCGGACACTCGCCGGGCGCGCTCCTCGGCGACGATCTGCTCGATGTGGGCGTCGGGGCGGGAGAGGGACTTGCGGAGGGCCCGGTCGAGCTTGGCCCCGATCTCCGGATCGCCGGCGACCTGACGACGGGTGGTCAACCCGCAGGCGATCGTGACGTCGTCGCGAGCCGCCCGGGCGGTCTCCTTGACGGTTCGCACGGAGTGACCGACCTTGAGCCCGGCGTCCCAGAGTGGGAGCAGGAAGGGTCGGACGGCGTCGGCCGCCACGGGTCGCAGCGACAGGACGGCGACGTCGACGTCGGTGAACGCCCCGAGCCGGCCGAGGCCCGTCCCACCGACCGTGAAGACGGCGACATCGCCCCCCAGCCCTGCCGACAGCTCGGCGAGGGCAGCGTCGAGCGTCCGGCGGAGCTCGTCGGAGACCGACGCGGGAGGGAGCGCGCCGGACGCGGCGCGCTCCCTCGCGTCGAGATGGGCCTCGAGGCTCACACGGCGTCGGCGCCGCGTTCGCCGGTGCGAATTCGAACGACGTCCTCGACCCCGAGGACGGCCACCTTGCCGTCTCCTATGTCGCCGGTTCGCGCCGCCGACTCGATGGCGTCCACGACGCCGCCCACGGCGGGATCGTCGACCAGGACCTCGACCTTCGACTTGGCGACGAAGTCGACCTTGTACTCGGCCCCCCGGTAGACCTCGGTCTGGCCGGACTGGCGACCGAATCCCCGGACGTCGGTCACGGTCATTCCGGTGACCCCCACCTCCGCCAGGGCGTCCTTCACGGCGTCCAGCTTGTAGGGCTTGATGTAGGCGATGACGAGCTTCATGGGTTACTCCGTGATGTAGGCACGCTCGTCGTGGAGCGTGAGGTCTAGGCCGGTGATCTCATCGTTCTCGTCGGCCCGCAGGCCAATGGTGGCATCGACGACCTTGGCCAGGACCCACGATGCCGCGTACGAGAAGGCGAGTATCGCCAGCACGCCGACGAGCTGCTTGACGAAGAAGGCGGTCTCGCCGTAGACGAGTCCGTTCCCGACATCCCCGTTGAGGGCGTTCGAGGCGAACACGCCGGTCAGCAGCGACCCGAGGATGCCACCGACGAGGTGGATCCCAACGACGTCGAGCGAGTCGTCGTAGCCGAACCGGTGCTTCAGGCTGACGGCCCAGAAGCAGACCAGCCCAGCGGCGAAGCCGATGGCGAACGCCGGGAGCGGCCCGACGAAACCTGCGGCCGGCGTGATCGCAACGAGGCCGGCGACGGCGCCCGAGGCGGCTCCGAGCAGCGTGGGCTTGCCGGTCTTGCGCCACTCGGCGATGACCCAGCCGAGCATGCCGAGCGAGGCGCCGATCTGGGTGGTGACCAAGGCGTTGATCGCCAGGTCATTGGCCCCGAACGCCGACCCGGCGTTGAAGCCGAACCAACCAAACCAGAGGATGCCCGTGCCGATGAGCGTGAGCGGCAGCGAGTGCGGGCGCATCGGCTCGTCGGGGAACCCCTTGCGTGGGCCGAGCACCTTGACGATGGCGAGGGCGGCGATGCCGGCGTTGATGTGGATCACCAAGCCACCGGCGAAGTCGCGGGCGCCCCAAGTGAAAAGCCAACCGTCCCCGAAGCCCCAGTTCGCGGCGATCGGGTAGACGATGATCGCCCAGAGGGTGGAGAAGGCCACCCAGGCCGAGAACTTCATCCGACCGGCGACGGCACCGGAGATGAGGGCCGGCGTGATGATCGCGAACATCAGTTGGAAGGCGAAGAAGAGGAGCTCCTCGCCCTCGACCCCGTTGAGACCGACTTTTCCCAGCCCGCCGATGACTTGCCCGAAGGACCCGTCGAAGGCGAGTGAATAGCCGATCAGCGTCCACACGACGGTCACGATGGCAATGGTCAGCACGTTCATCATGAGCATGTTGAGGACGTTCTTCGTCCTCACCATGCCGCCGTAGAACAGCGCCAACCCGGGCGTCATGAACAGCACGAGTGCGCAGGCGACGAGCACCCACGCGATGTCACCAGCAGACATCGAGCACCTTTCTTGTCGGGTGCCGGTCGTCCGAAGGACGTTCTGGGGCCGGCACGTGTCAGCGAGCCGGAGGGTTCCCGCCGAGTGTTTCGAAGACGTTTCGTACCGGTTGAGAACCGGTGACGATCAAATGGCCAGCAACGCGAGGACGGCGGCGAGGCCGATGGCCATGCCGACGCGTCGGGTCCAACCCCGCCTGTCACCGGCCCGGGCGGACCAGAACGCGGCGAGCACCCAGACGAGGACGTCGACGGGCCAGGCCAGGGCGAAGCTGCCTGGCGAGATGAACTGGAGGGCAGCAGTGGCCGGCGCCCCCAGGAAGAAGATGAAGGAGCGGACCGCTCCGATGGAGCCGGGGTCGGAACCGAAGAGCGCCACGAGTCCGATCAGGAGCAGCCCGGCGAAGACGCCGATCGCCTCGATCATGGGTCGACAGCCGACCGCACCGTCGTCGTCGGGGTCGCCGGAGGGGAAGTCGTCGCTCAACGAAGCAGGGCGTCGAGGCCGACCGTGACCGGGTCGGTGAGATCGCCCACGCCGCGGAGTGCCAGCAGCACACCGGGAATGAACGACGACCGGTCCATCGAGTCGTGTCGGATGGTGAGCACCTCGCCCGGGTTCCCCAAGAGCACCTCCTGGTGGGCCAGGAGACCCGGGAGGCGGATCGAGTGCACCCGGACTCCCTCGACGTCCCCGCCCCGGGAACCGGTGACGTATTCCTTGCTCTCCACACGCCGGTGCTGCTCCCCCGACATGCCGACTGCGGTCGCCACCGCGGTGCCGGATGGCGCGTCGGCCTTGGCGTCGTGGTGGAGCTCGACCACTTCGTACGCCGCGAACCACCGAGCGGCCTCGGCGGCGAATCGCTGCATCAGGACGGCGCCTATGGCGAAGTTGGGAACGATGAGGAGACGCCCCTCGGCTCCCGACCAGATCCGCTCCACTTCCAGGAGACGCTCGGCGGTGAACCCACTGGAACCGACCACAACGTGCCGGCCTGATGCGGCGTGGGCCGGCAGGTGCCCGAGCACGGCGTCGACCGGCGCCCACTCGATCACGACCTCGGAACCGTCGAGCACCGCGAGGTCGCCGGCCACGGTGGTCCCGGCCACGACATCGCCGGCGTGCTCGGGGTCGAAGGTGGCGACGAGATCGAGGTCGGGCTCGTCCACGACGGCGGCCGCCACGGTGCGTCCCATGCGGCCCCCTGCTCCGGAGATGGCGATGGCGGTCATCCGGCGATCCTTTCCAACGGTCCCGTGTCGTCGATCGGCCCGACGGCCGCGACGACCTTGGAGGAATTCAACACGCTGGCGGCGACCTCGAGGACCTCATCGGTGGTCACCGCCGAAAGGCGCTTGATCCGCTCGTCGGTCGAGAGCAGTTCAGAGCCGGTCACGAGCTGGCGGCCGAGCCTGGTCATCCGTGAGTTGGCATCCTCGAGGGCGAGCGCAAGCGAGCCACGAACGGCTCCCTTGGTGCGGTGCAGTTCCTCGGCGGTGATCCCAGTCGTGGTGATGTCGCCGATGATCTCTTCGATGAGTGCGGTGACCTCCGGGAGGTGGCGGGGTGCGGTTCCGACGTAGATGCCCCAGGCGCCGGCGTCGGCGTACGGCATGCCGAACGAGTACACCGAATAGGCCAGACCTCGCTCCTCCCGGATCTCTTGGAAGAGCCGGGACGACATGCCACCGCCGAGAATGTGATTCAGCATCTCGAACGCCCACCGGCGCTCGTCGCCGCGGGGGAACAGGTCGCCACCCAGGACCAGGTGGACCTGCTCGGTATCGCGTCGAATCACCCTCGTATCGCCCGTCGGCGTGTGTGGCTCGTGCTCGTGGTCGACGGGATCGCCACCCCAGCCCGCGAATTGGGCTTCGACGGCGGCGACCACCTCGTCGTGGGGCAGGGAGGACACGACGGAGATCACAGCCGCCCCGGTGGTGTAGCGGCGCTTCCAGTAGCCGACGAGGTCGTCGCGGGTCATGCCGTTGATCGACTCGCGGGTGCCGAGGATGGGTCGCTCCAGGGCGTGGCCGGCGAAGGTTGCTTCGCTGAACAACTCGAAGACGGCGTCGTCGGGTTCGTCCTCGCTCATGAGGATCTCCTCGAGGACCACCTGGCGCTCGGAGTCGATGTCGGGTTCGCGGAAGGCCGGGCGATGGACCATCTCACCGAGCAGGTAGAGGCTCCGGTCGAGGTCGTCGTCCATGCATCGCACCCAGAAGCAGGTGTACTCCTTCGTGGTGAAGGCGTTCGATTGCGCCCCGATCGAGTCGAATGCCTGGGAGATCTGGCGAGCGGTCAGCGTCTCGGAGCCCTTGAAGAGCAGGTGTTCGAGGAAATGCGACGCCCCTGCCTCGTTGGGGAGTTCATCCCGGGTGCCGGTGTCGAGCCAGACCCCGATGGCCGCCGATCGAATGCCCGGCATCTGCTCGGTGATCACCCGCAGGCCGTTGGGCAGCGTCGAGAGGTCGTAGAAGGCCATGCGTTGCGAGAGTCTATGGGGGGCCGGTACCCAATCAGTCGGGGTGTTCCACGATCAGCCGAAGCGGCTGACCCAGTCGGCCACGAGGTCCGCCACCAGCTCGGGCTCGGTCTGCGGGAGCCAGTGGGAAGCGCTCTCGACCAGTACCTCGTCGAAGTCGGCATCCACCCACTCCCCCGAACCGGAAGCCAGTTCGGGCACGAACGCCATATCCCGATCCCCTTGGACATACCGCACCGGGACGGGGCACGGCGGGATTTTGATGGGTGTGTCTGGGTTCATCACCGCGGGCGAATACGCCGAGCGGTACCAGTTCGCCATGCGCCGGATGCGCTCGGGCGGGTCGTGCCACTCGGCCATGTAGGCGGCCCGTTCCTCGGCAGGGAGGTCGGAGGCGAACGCGAACTCGGCCATGAGCCGCCCTCCCTCGCGGGTGAGTAGGTCCAGGCCGTCGTCGGTCTGCATGAGCCAGGCGTAGAAACCGTTGCGAAGCTGGCGGAGATCCGTTCCGGTCACTTCCCGCATCCGGTTCGGGTGGGGCGAGGCGAGCACCACCAGGCCCGCCACCTGTGGAAGTCGTCCACCCGCGGCCCAGGCAACCGCGCCCCCGAAGTCGTGCCCCACGACGGTGCACCGCTCGAGCCCTGCCCAGACGAGGATGCCGGCCAGGTCCTTGACCGCTTCCGAGATCCGGTAGGCGCCGGCGTGCTCCGGCATCCCCGACCGGCCGAAACCCCTCTGGTCGTAGGCGATGACCCGGTGGGTGCGGGCCAGGCGGGGCACGACCCGGTCCCAGCAGCGGATCGAGTCGGGCCACCCGTGGATGAGTGCGACTGCCGGGGCGTCATCGGGACCGTGGACCTCGACGTGGAGGTCCACGCCGTTCGGGGTGATGCGGACGCCGTCCCTCATGTCACCACGACATCATCGTCCCGGTGCTTGGCCCATCGGCCCGAGTCCAGGATCTCGACGAGGACCGTCATGGCCCGGTCGACCTCGTCGAGGGTCGTATAGAGCGGCGACGGACCGAACCGGATCCCGCCCGGCGGACGGAAGTCGGGGACCACGCCTGCCTCGAGGAGAGCGAGGTCGACGGCGAGGCCCTCGGGATGGGTGAGCGTGATGTGACCGCCCCGGACCGCCGGGTCCCGCGGACTCGCCAGTCCCATCCCCCGCGGCTCCATCTCGTCGTCGAACCAGCGGAGGAGCCGATCGGTGAGCCGAAGGGATGCTGCTCGGATGGCCTCCATCCCGACCTCGGCGATCAGATCGACCCCCGGTTCGATGAGTGCCATCGACACGACCGGTGGGGTGCCGGTCCGGAACCGACGGATGCCGGTGGCCGGCACATGTTCGGCCGAGAAGGAGAAAACGTCGGCGTGACCCATCCAGCCGGCGTGCGGGTTCAGGAGGTTCGCTTGGAGCTCGGACCGCGCATAGAGCCAGGCCGGGGCGCCCGGGCCCCCGTTCAGGTACTTGTACGAGCACCCGACCGCCAGGTCGGCGTCCCCGCCGGTCAGGTCCACGGGGATGGAACCGGCGGTGTGGGACAGATCCCAGAGAACGAGGGCCCCGACGCCGTGGGCGGCCCCGGCGAGAGGTGGCAGGTCGTAGGTGTATCCGCTCCGATAGGCCGTGGCCGAGAGCGAGAGGAGCGCGACATCGTCGTCGAGCGCCTCGATGAGGTCGTCGACCGGGCCGTGGATGCCATCCGAGGGAATGATGCGCAACTCGGCCCCGAGCGCTCCCAGGGCGTGGTGGTCGCTCGGGAAGTTGAGGTCGTCGGTGACGATGACCCGGCGGCCGGGCCGGGCCGTGAGGGCCGCCGTGGCCAAACGGTGCAGGTTGATGGTCGTCGAGTCGGCGACCGTCACCTCACCCGGGCGAGCACCGATGAGGCCGGCGATCTTGTCGCCAAGCCGCTCCGGCAGGTCGAACCATCCCTCGTTCCAGCCTCGGATGAGCCGGTCGCCCCACTGCCGGGCGACGAGGTCGACACCGAGGTCGGCCGCCGCCTGCGGCAGCCGACCGAGCGAGTTGCCGTCGAGGTAGACCAGCTGGGGGTCGGTGACGACGAACCGGTCGGCGAGGGCGCCCGGCTCCATCTAGAAGTAGAGCCTGGCGATGCCCTCGGCGACGCAGGCGGGACGCTCCGCTCCTTCGAGCTCGACGGTCACGAGGCTCTTCACCTGCACCGCCCCGTCGCCGGTCTCGGTGACCTCGGCCACGGCTCGTCGGCCCCTGATCCGACCGCCGGCGGGCACGGGGGTGATGAACCGGACCTTGTCGAGTCCGTAGTTGATGCCCATCCGGACTCCCTCGACCGGTAGCTCCACCTGACTCTGGAAGTGGACGATCAGGCTGAGGGTGAGGAACCCATGGGCGATCGTCGTCCCGAACGGGCCGGCCGCGGCCTTCTCCGGGTCGACGTGGATCCACTGGTGGTCGATCGTGGCATCGGCGAAGGCGTCGATACGGTCCTGGTCGACGGTGAACCAGTCGCTCACGCCGATCTCCTGACCCTCGAGTGCCTTCAGGGCTTCGTAGGACATGTTGCCTCCTTGAGTCTTCAAAGCTACGTGGGAACCGATTCGTATAGGCGAACCGTTTCTATCGTCATCCCCATGACCTTGCAGCTCCCCCCTTCCGATGTCGAGACCCGCCCCGAGCCTGCGCCTCCAGCCAAGCGCACCTCTCGGGTCCTCATCGTGCTCCTGTCCCTCCTCGTGCTCGTGACGGGCGCTCTGGCCCTCGCCGTCTGGGCTGCCGGCCAAGCAGCCGACGAGGCCGTGACCCTCACCGAAGAGGTCCTCGCCCCGATCCTGCCCGAGCCGATCGCCAAGGACGGCGCCGTGGTCATCGAGGCGATCATCGGCATGTCCGAGCTGACAACGGCCGAGGCGGCCGCCTTCGTGACCGTGGAGCGCGGTGTCGACGCCGGGCTCCTCAACTGGGCGACCGGCGAGAAGATCGGCCTCCTGGCCGTCGCCAACGTCGGAGCCGGTATCGACCTCTCCGAGATCGGCCCCGGGGACGTCCTCGCGGACCCGATGACCGGCGAGATCACCATCCAGTTGCCCCCCGCCGTGATCACCTACGTGGACATCGACGAGGCGGCCAGTGAGGTCTACGACCGGGATCTCGGGATCTTCGTGAACCCGGACCCGGCGCTGGAACAGGAAGCCCGGCTCGCCGCCGAAGGGCTGCTCGAGGAGAAGGCCATCGAAGCCGGCGTCCTCGACCAGGCCACCGACCGGGCCATCAGCGTGGTGGAGAGCCTCGCCGAAGCCTTCGGCTACGAGACCATCACCGTCCTGCCGTAGCCGAACCCAGGGTTCCAACCCACCGCCAAGGTCACTTCCGAGGGCCCCCACCTACCCCAGCGGTAGGTGGGGGCCCTCGATTCGTCCGGGTGTCCCGGCAAGAACACCGAAGGGAGCGGCAGGGGCCGCGAGCCGCTTGATCGGCAGCTTGTGTGACAATGGACCGTTATGGCCGAGCGGAACCGACCAAGCGGACCCAGGCAGGAACGAAGCGTCCTGACCGAGATCCTCCAGCCCGAGGAACGGGCCGTCGAGCAGGTGGTGGCCCGCTACCAGCGGGTCTCCGGAGCGGTCACGCGCTTCGCCCGGACCCTGGCCGGCAACGACGAACTGGCCGTGCGCGTCGGGGCGGAATCGGCGTCCTCCGACGAAGAAGTGGTCGTAGACCCGGCGATCTTCCAGGCGGCGTATGCGAGGCGAGCCCCGGTCACCCCCGACGAAGTGGCCCTCGCCTCGGCCCTCCACGAGGTCGTGCACCTCGTCTCCACCGACCTCGACGAGCGGCGTGAGGTCCCCGCCGAGTGGCTCGGCCCGGAGGCCGACATCCCCGATGGGACCTTCGATCTCCTCGATGCAATCCGGCGCACTGGTGGAGTCCAGGCGGAAGGTCTGTTCTTCGCCGTGGAAGATGCCCGCCAGGAGACGCAGGGCCTTTCTGCCTACCCGGGCGCCCGCTCAGTCCTCACCGACCTCTACCGATCGGCACTGCCCCAGGCGCTCGCCGACGCCGGGCTCATGGCCCAGTTCACCATTGCCTGCTTCGTCCTCGTGGGCGGCCACGCCGACCGGGACACCATGGAACGCCGGGTGCACGCGAAGGTCGCCGGTGCTCTCCCCGATGCCCAGCCGTTCATGGACGCAGCCGTCGACGCCGACGACCCCTGGGATGTCGGGACCGTCGCGATCCAGCTGCTGTCCGTCGCCAAGCTCCACGGCCTGACCGGGATCGAGCACGGGAGCGAGACAGAGACCCAGCGCAAGCAGCGCGAGGAAGCCGAAACGGCAGCGTCGACCTCCAACCTCGATCGCCTTCGGCTGACGACGCCGATCCTCGCCGACCGGGACTCCTACGAACGGACCCGGTCGGCCGGCCAGCCCCGCTCTGCCGAGTCCTTCCGCCAGGGCGAGTCGAAGGTCGCCAGCCAGGAGGCGACCGACCAGCTCATCCGGGTTTCCACAGCCCCGACGATCCACCTCCCGACCGGCCAAGCCGGGCGCCTCGTGGTCTCCGATTTCCCAGCTGCGTTCGGGCAACTGGCACCCAAGGGTCGAGCGACCATGCAGTCGTTGACCAAACAGTGGAACCTGACCCAGCGACACGTCACCGGTGAGCTCTTCCCGCTGTTCGCCGCCAACCAACGGCGGGGCCTGCAATCCGGATACGACTCGGGCGACCTGAGCCCGCATGCGCCACTGCTGTTGGCAGGCGGCCTGTATGACCGCATGTACGAGCGCCGAGCCATGCGCACCCGTCGCTCCTACGCCGTGAGCCTCCTGGTGGACGGATCGGCCTCGATGCTCCAGTCGCGGGACCGCAACTCGGCGCGCGACACGCGGTGGGGCATGACCGCAGCCACGCTGGGGGCCTGGATGCTTGCCAACCTGTGCGACGACCTCCAGATCGACTTCGAATTGGCCGTGTTCAACCGCGGGTTCGCTGCTGCCGTCGATGACACCGAGGCGTCCTACCGGCGGCGCAAGGCGAACGCGACGTCCGAGCTCCGTCGGGCACAGGGATCGTCGGCCGATCGGCTCACCCAAACGGTCAACCACTACCTCCTCAAGCCGTTCGACCGGCGTTGGCGGACATCCGAGCACCTCCTCGCCGGCTTCTTCCAAACCATCAGCCGTCAGGCCGAGTCGGTGAAGCATGCCCGTCGCAACGCTGCCGAGGCGCCACCGCTGGCGATGTTCGAGAAGGCGGCGAACGTCGATGAGTTCAATGTCCGCCATGCCGCCGACCGCCTCGAGCGGCTCGGTGCGAACGTACGGGTCCTCGTGGTCCTGGCCGACGGCATGACCCGCGGCTCGCTGAGCGCCCTCGCCAGGACCGTCACCCAGATCGAAGAAGCCGGCACGACCGTGCTCGGCATCGGGATCGGGGACGACACCGTCACCAGGACCTACCACCGATACGCAGTCGTGGACCGTCCCGACGCCCTCACCGTCGCCATGGTCGACGGCGTGCGATCCGCCCTGCGGCGGAGCCTCGCCATGTCCGGCCTCGACGCCTGGTGGGTGCGGGCAGCAGCCGGAGTACCCAATTCGCAATCAACCGACATCCGTAGGAGCGCCTGACATGGCCGAGACCGTGAGCTTCCCCGACCCGACCGGCGAGGGGCCAACGATCGAACTGGACGCGTTCGATCTCCCGACCGACCTGCCCGACTTCGAGTCCCGAGCGGCGAAGATCCCCGAACCGGACCCGTGGTACGTCGACATCGGCATGCTCTATCGATTTGCGGCACTCGAGAAGGTGCGCCGCGACGGCGGCTCCGGGCTCGCCCCCCAGCACATCGCCGTCCGCGGTCACATGGGGACCGGCAAGGACCACGACATCGAACAGTTCGCCGCGCTCCTCCACCTCCCCTACTTCCGCATCCCACTCACCGGCGAGGTGCGGGACATCACCCTGATCGGCTCGACGAAGCTGCACGGTGACGGCAAGGGCGGCACGGAGAGCCGCTGGGAGGACGGCGACATCACTCGCGCCCTGCGCGGCCCGGCGATCCTCAACCTCTCCGAGCTGAACGCCGCCGGTGCCGAGACGCTCTTCGCACTCCACGGACTGCTCGACCGCCACCATGCCCTCGACCTCCCCAACGGGGAGACCGTCCGACTGCGCGACGACGTGCGGGTCTTCGGCACCATGAACCCCACCGACCTGCGCGACTACGCAGGCACCCAGACGCTCAACAAGGCGTTCGCCGACCGCTGGGTCATCTGGGAGAAGGACTTCCCGAGCGAGGACGAGCTCTCGTCGATGCTCCAGCGTCGCTATGTCGACCTCGCCGAGCCGTACATCGAGGCCATCGTCCGGTTGGCGACCGAGGTGAACGAGTCATTCGGCTCGACGGACTCCGGCACGTCGGTGGAGACCCCGATGAGTCTCCGAGCGACGCTCGACCGCCTGCCGGTCGGTCTCCGCCTGCACGAGACGGCGGACGACCCGCTGCGGCGGGCGTGGGAGTCGATGGTGCTCCCCCACGTCGATGCCTACGACCGGGACCACTACGAGACGGTGTGGAATGCCGTCGTCCGCAAGGGACCCGACTCGGCCCCGTGGGGCTGACGAGCGGGCCGACCCCCTTCGGTCAAAGCGCACCCACCTATACGCTGGCTTCCCGATGACCTACTCGACGCGTCGCCCCGACATCGACGACTCCATCGCCGACCTGGTGGCAGCTGCCGGAGACGGTGCCAACGACGACCTCATTCGCGAGCTCGTGACCACGGCCGTCAAGCTCCAGCGTGATGAACCCGCGAGAGGTGACCTCAAGCTGATCAACACCGCTCTGAAGGAGATGCGGTACTCATCGCTCGTGTTCGCCCAGCACCAGACCGAACCGAAGGTGACGGTCTTCGGGTCGGCACGGACACCGTCCGATGATCCCAACTACGTCCTGGCGAAGGAGTTCGGCCGCCGGATGGCCGAGATCGGCTGGGGCATCATCACCGGAGCCGGCCCCGGGATCATGCGGGCGGCGAACGAGGGGGCCGGCCGGGACCACTCCTATGGCGTGAACATCCGCCTGCCGTTCGAGGACTCGGCCAACGAGTACCTCGACCCGGCGAAGACGATCAACTTCAAGTACTTCTTCACCCGCAAGCTCGGCTTCGTCAAGGAGGCCCACGGCTTCGCACTGTTCCCCGGCGGCTTCGGGACGATGGACGAGACCTACGAACTGCTCACCCTGATGCAAACGGGGAAGTCGGACCTGCACCCCATCGTCCTGGTGGAAGCCGAAGGGACCGACTACTGGACCAAGTGGGCGGCGTTCGCCGACGACCTCGTCGGTGAGGGACTCATCTCATCCGAGGACCGCTCGCTGTACGTGGTGACGAACGACCTGGACGAGGCGATCTCGGAGATCTGCGGGTTCTACGCCAACTACCACTCGCAGCGGTACGTCAACGGACGGCTCATCCTGCGAATCCGCCAAGCGCCCACGGAACCGCAGTTGGCAGCGCTGAACGACGAGTTCGGAGACCTGCTCTCGGAAGGGGTGATTTCGAGCATCGAGGCGACGCCCCCGGAAGTCGCCGACGGCGACGTCGTGGACCTCCCGCGGCTTTCCTTCTCGTTCGACCGGCGCCACTTCAGCCGACTCCGATTGCTCATCGATCGACTCAACGGATTCGCCGAAGCCCGGACCGGTCTGCCCGGCGACGCGTTCACCGCCGCCCAGGCCGATCGCGATTGGTAGCGAACCGGGTGTGGGTAGCAGCAAACCGGCAGTAGAATTCCGCCGGTGCGAGAGATACTGACCGACCTGGTCAAGGAGCAACAGACGCTCGACCAGTTCCTCCAGAAGATCAATCCTCGAGAGTGGGGCAAGCCCACCAAGGCCAAGGGCTGGAGCATCAAGAACCTGGTCGCCCACCTCGCCCAGTTCGAGGACCTCACGGCCAATGCCATCGAGGAGGAGCTCGTCCCCGATGAGCTCGTCGCCGAAGCCGGCGGATTCGAGGCCTTCGTGAAGTCCGGTCTGGACAAGGGCAAGCCGATGCGTCCCCAGGACGTCATCGAGTGGTGGCGGCTCTCCCGGGCCCGGGCCATGGACGCCCTCTGGTCCCTCGAGGCCGACGACCGTGTCGAGTGGGTCGGCGGCGACTGCTCCGCCCGCACCCTTGCCACCTACCGCATCATGGAGACGTGGGCTCACGGTCTCGACGTGTGGGACATCTGGGGCAACAACGACGAAGAGGACATGCTCCCCGAAACGGAGCGCCTCAAGCACATCATCTTCCTCTCCTCCCGCGTCCTCCCGGTCGCGTTCAAGCAAGCCGGTGAGTCCTTCGAGCCCGTGCGCATCGAGGCGATGGGCCCGAACTACGCCAAGTGGTCGTTCGGCCCTGTCGACGCCCCCCGCATCAAGGGTCCGGCCATGCCGATGGCCCGCTACGTGGTGCAGCGCTCGACGTTGAAGGAGGCCAAGGCCGAGGGCGTCGTCGCCGAGGGCGAAGCCGCCGAGAAGGCCCTGAAGCTCCTGACCGCCTACGTCACCGATTGACGTGGCATCCCTCCCCCAGCTCATCGGGATGGTCCACCTCGGGCCATTGCCGGGAGCACCGGGGTTCGCCGGCTCCATCGACGCGATGGTCGACGCAGCCGTGTCCGACGCCAAGGCTTTGGTGGACGCCGGCTTCGGCGGGGTCATGGTCGAGAACTTCGGCGATGCTCCGTTCTTCGCCGACGAGGTGCCGTCCGAGACGCTGACGGCCATGACGCGTGCTGTCGGATCGGTGGCGGACGCCGTCGACGTGCCGATCGGTGTGAACGTCCTTCGCAACGACGCCCTCGGCGCCCTATCCGTTGCCGCCGCGACCGGCGCTTCCATGATCCGGGTCAACGTCCTCTCGGGGACGATGTACACCGATCAAGGGATCATCCAGGGGCGGGGCGCCGAGGTGGCCCGCAAGCGGACTGCGCTCGGTTGGGATGGGCTCGTCCTCGCCGATGTCTTCGTGAAACACGCCGTCCCGCCGGCCGGGCTCACGCTCGTCCAAGCGGTCCGGGACATGGGCGAGCGTTCCGGCGCAGACGCCATCGTCGTCTCGGGCACCGGCACCGGCGAAGCGGTGGACCTCTCCGATGCACGAGTGGTGAGGAAGCACGCGTCCGGCATGCCGGTCGTGATTGGATCGGGCGCGACGCCTGACACGATTGCCGACCTGCTGGAGGTGGCCGACGCAGCGATCGTCGGTACGTCGACGAAGGCCGGTGGGGTCACGACGAACCCGGTCGACCCGGAACGGGCCGCAGCCGTCGTCCGGGCCTCGATCTAGGGACCCAGGTCCTTCCCGATGTGATGGCCGGTCTTGGCCAGCAACACGAGGAACTGCGCCGCCGGTGAGGACGGTTTCGCCCCCCGCATGACATCGAGGTTCCGCTCGATGTACTCGGTGGAGACCTTGAGGATGTGGGAGTGGCCGATGAAGTTCTCGTCGTTGCGGTCCGACTGGCCGAAGGCGACGAGACGGACCCGTAGGTCCATATCCCCCCAAGTCTTCATGGTGTGGGTCCGACCCCGGCTCAGGACCTCGAGCGTCTCGTCGACGCCACCGGGTGGGAAGAGCCAGCGAACCCGGTGCAGGACCGAGTGGAGTGCCTCCCTCGAGTGGATGGCCTTGTTGAACCGGGCCTCTCCCTGCTTGACCTCACCGATGATGATGTCGATGCAGTCCTCGATCTGGAGCACCGGGTCTCGCAACAGGGCGAGCTCCGGATGGGCGTCTTCGGGTCCGGGTTCGGCCACATCCCCCGGAAGCCGGAGGCCGACCACGTCGATGTCCGTGACGTTCTCCGACCGCCCATCGGCACCGATCCGGAACACGGCGACCTCTGAGAGGGTCAGGTAGCCCGCTGCACGGAGGTAGGCCTCGACGAGGCTGACGGCGATGTCCATGGGTCGAGCCTATGCCGGGTCTCGGTGGGTGGCTATCCACCGGTCGACCGTCGCCCACCAGCGGAAGAGCCACTCGATCTGGGCCTCCCGATCGTCGGCTGGAGGGATCTCCTCGGGTGGGGCGTCCCAGATCCGAACCCAGACCTTGTTCTGGAACGGCACGGCTCGGACGGCGTCGAGTCCTCCCTGGATGTCCTCGAGTCCGGTGTGGCCGAGGAAGACCACATGGGCGTCGGGCGCGGCAGCCAGCGCCGTCAAGGCTCCGTTGGGCCGGGGCGGAAGCAGGTAGGGCATGTCCTTGGCCGCTTCGGCGTAGACGTCGAGGCCTTTGCGCTCGAGCGATCCGATCGCCTTGTCGCGCCGGCCGGTGGTGAAGTTGCCGCCCTCCGGGAAGAGCAGGAACGCACCTCGGGGCCCCATGCCGCCGGCGACGCCGGCGATGGCCTTGAGCTCGGCGTCGCGGTCCTTCGGCTTCGGATCGACGAAGTGGAATGGGACCCGGTTCGCCGCAACGTCGATGAACGGATCCCACTGCAGGGCCGCCTTGGCCACGATCCGGGGTTGGCGGGACTGGCGGAGCAGGCCATTGACCAGAAGGAGCGAGTCGGCGGGGCCGGCGTGGCGGGCGAAGAGCAGGAGGCGCCCTGATCGCTGGCCCAGCTCGTTCTCGATCTCGATCTCGAGCCCGAGGATCGTGCGGAGGGTCCATACGGCGATGCCCATCCAGATTCCGAGCATCTCGTAGTGGACATCGAGGAAGAATGGCAACCGGAACAGGAGACTGAATCCGCCGACGAGCCAGAGCAGGAAGAGGGCGAAGATGCCGATCACCTCGAAGAAGCACCAGATGAACGCCAGGGCCGAGATGCGGGTGAAGCGGTAGCCGTTGCGGGCCAGGGTGTCGTAGGCGGCGGCCGCCACGACGACGAAGGGCGCGATCAGCATCGCGGTGAGAGCGACGAACACGAAGAGCGGGATGGTCGTGAGGCGGCGGACGAGCTTCGGTGGCAACGGCACGTCCCGCAGCCTACGGAAGCGCCCGTAGGCTGCGGGTATGCGTGCGTTCGTGCTCGGGGGCGGTGGTAACCGTGGTGCCTACGAGGTGGGGATGCTCGAGGCGCTGTTCGAGCAGGGAATCGAGCCCGACATCGTCGTCGGTACCTCCATCGGGGCGATCAACGGCGCCGCCATCGCGGCGGATCCGACACTCGCCGGAGCCCACGCCTTGGCCGACCTGTGGCTCGACGAGACCGACAACCCGCTCGAGATGTCGATCTGGCAGACGGTCCAGACGGCGCTTCGGACCCGAACCCACATCGTCTCCGCCAAGCCTGCCGAGCGATTCGTCCGTTCGGCGGTCGGCGTGGAGAGCTTCGAGGACCTGGCGATTCCGTTCGAGTGCGTGGCCGCCTGCATCGAGACGGCGACCGAGACCTGGTTCTCGACGGGTCCCCTCCTGGACCCGATCATGGCGTCGGCGGCCCTTCCGGGCGTGTTCTCGCCGCGACGTATCGACGGCCTCCACTATCTGGACGGCGGCATCGTCAACTCGATCCCGGTGGAGCGAGCGATCGAGATGGGTGCCGACGAGCTGTGGATCCTGCAGGTGGGGCATGTGAGCGAGCCGCTCGAGGCCCCGACCACCCCGTGGGACCTGGCGATGGTGACGTTCGAGGTCAGTCGCCGCCACCGCTTCCTGGGCGAGATTGCCGCCATTCCGGAGGGCGTGGCGGCCCATGTCCTTCCCACCGGCGAGGAGGGCCAGGGCAAGTTCAACGACCCGGCGAAGCTCAGGTTCGCCGACACGTCTGCGGTGAAGCGCCGCATCGAATCTGCCCGTGTCGCCACCCTCGACTACCTCAAGTCCGTCTGACCCGAACCCAGGGTTCCTGCCTACCGCGTTCAGGCGTTCTGTGGGCCAGTACCCACCGCAGCGGTAGGTCGCAGCCCTCGGTTCAGGGCTGGAGGTCTGACACAATCTGCACGACTTCGTACTGACCAGTGTTCGATGCCGTGGCGGTGGAGAGCATCGGTTGATAGGCAGTCCATGGACCCGATCCTTCCCGCCACCGCCATTCTCCGACCCACGTGAGATCGAGGGCGACGGTGTATCCGGCGGATTCTCCAGCCTCGGCCGATGAGGTCTCGTAGGTGTGTGTGGCTGCTGGCTGCTCTTCGGTCCCTCCAATGGTGAGCCCTGATGCGTGACTGAGCGCATCGACTCGAACGGTTTCGCCGTCTCCGGTCTCCCAGGTGATGGTCCCGACCCAGGCTCGGCCCTCGAGGGTGAAGGAACGCCCGGTCACGCCATCGGTGTAGGAGACGGAGATCGGTCCGGCGTCGGTGTTCCCGGAGTGCCAGAGCCACGTCTCGAGGCCGGTGATCCCGGGTTCGGGCGGCGAGGCCTCCCAGACCGGCGGGGGGAGCGCCTCGATGGCGGAGGCAAGCTCATCCCAGACGCTGGGTTCCGGCAGGTCGGAGCAGACGAGCTGGTACACCCGATCAGTCCCGAGGATCGCACCTGTCGGCGGGTCCGGGAGCTCCCAGGGTCGGACGTAGGTTCCGTCGGACCAAAGGAGGTACCGAAGGGAGCGGGGATCGCCATCGGTGCAGGACCCTGACGCCTGCCACCCACCCCAGTGATACGACAGCGGCGACGTGGTCGTGGTGGTAGATCCAGAACCGCCGCCAGAGCCGCCGCCAGAACATCCGACGGCATCTGGGAATAGGTCGCAGTGCCCAGGCGCCTGCGCCGCAGCACGAGACGGCATGATCGCCAAGAGGACGAGGGCTATCGCCAGGATGCGAGTAGCCAGATCCCACCCTCCCCTTCTTCAAGCGCCAGCTGGGATCTGCTATCCGAGTCCCC
>JAHEFX010000164.1 GCA_024639975.1 bacterium | reverse complement strand
TCGGAGTCGAGCAGCGTGTGATCGAGGTCGAAGAGCACGACGGAGTACATGCCGTGGAGCGTACGTCACTATCGACCCGACCGATCGAAGAGACCATTCTGTGGGTCGCAGACGGCGCCATGGGATGTCAGGAACCCTGGGTACGCGACGCTGCCCGGTGGTACGGTGCCGTATGAAGTATCCGAATCCGTATGGGTTCTTCAACAACTTTGCGGCGAGCGACCTCCCGCTTCACGAGAAGCTTCGGGTCGCTGCGAAGAACGCGGCGATCAAGGCGAAGAACCGTTCGTCCTGTTGTGGCAACCACGGCGAACCCGGCTGTTGAATAGCGGCTGACGGGTCCGGTCCGGATCCCGACCACCACCACCATCACGACGACGACCACGACCATTGAGGCTGGTGTCGAAAGATTCGGTGTCATACGACCGGTCGGGCCCCGTGTCTTATGGGTGATGACCGATCGAGGTGACCCATGTTGAGGGAAGAGACGAAGCAGGCCGAGTACGCCGACTTCGTGCGTGCCCACGACCTCAGACTCCGTCAGGCGCTCTCGTCCTCCTACGGTCCCGACATCGGGCGTGAGGCCGCAGCCGAAGCGTTCGCCTACGGATGGGAACACTGGGAAGCCCTCACCGCGATGGACAACCCGATCGGCTACCTCTATCGGGTCGGGCAATCCCGGGCGTCGAGGCTCATCAGACGACGCAGGCTCGCCCTGCCCCAGGTACCGACGGACCGGCTGCCATGGGTGGAACCGGGACTGCCGAAGGCGCTCGAGGCATTGACCGAGCAACAGCGAACCATCGTTCTGCTTCTCCACTCCTACGAATGGACCATGTCTGAGGTCGCAGCGGTCCTCGGGATTTCGAAGGGGACCGTCCAGACCCACGCCGACCGTGCGATGAAACATCTCCGACGACGCCTGAAGGTGAACCGATGACCAACGATCTCAATCAGCAGCTCCACGCCTACGGCGCCACGATGCTCGAGGACCAGCCGGAGATCACCGTTGCTGAACTCCACATGCTCCTCGATCAGGTCAGCCCGATCGACGATGCGCCGGTGCCGCTCCGGGCACCAGCCGAACGGCGGTACCTCACCATGGCGATCGCCGCAGCCGTCGTCGTCCTGCTCGCCGCGGTCCCGATCATCTTCGGACAACTGCGAACCGACGAGGCGCCCGCAACGACCGTCCCTGACGACGCAGTGACCACGTCGACGACCGAAGCGACCACATCGACCACGCTTGCAACGTCGAGTCCAGCGACCGTGTACTCGCTCACCACCGAAACGGCAGACGGAACGTGGCGGTGGCGGGCTCCAGACGTGACGCCACGTGGCTTCGTGGCCGCGATCGACGGCGGTTTCTACTTCCTCGAGGGTGCCGCCGACGCCTGGTTCGAAGCAGGGGAGCCCGATGACCTCACTGATCTCGACCTCCGGTCGTGGCTGTGGTCATCCCCAGACGGTGAGTCCTGGACCAAGACCGAACTCCCCGACTTTGGCGGACGGTTCCTGTCCCTGTACACCAACGAAGGGGTCTTGCAGCTGTCCGCAGGTATGTCCATCGCTGACTACATCGCAGGTGAGCCGTCCTTGGGTCAGATGTACGTAGCGACCGATGGAGCGACGTGGACGGAGTACATCGATCGCCCTGATCGGTTCAACGTGCCCGTCACGGCATCGGACGGCATCACGCTCAGGGTTGAACCGATCTATTGGCACAACCAGCCGACGGTCGCCACGATCGGCTCGACCACCGTGCGGATCATGAACGTCTGGCCGGAGGTCGGCATTGGTATCGCCGATGTGTTGCTGGAAGCAGCCGGAACACCGAACGCAGGATGGGGTGAGCAGGCTGCCGTCCGCGAGGGCAACAGCGCAACCGTTCGGTACGACCAACTGGGAACAGCCGTCTGGACGGCTGACGGTCAGCGCCTTTCCGTCGAGGTGTTCGTGACGGATGACCAGACAACACCGATCTACACGGGATGGGTCGAATTGCCAGCCATCTGGACCGCGACTGACTTCCTCCCCCCGGAAGTCGCTTCGCCGCAAGGTTGGGACGGGATCGGGATCCAGAGCGTGTGGGTGTCGGACGATGGTGGCGAGAGCTTCGAGACCGTCGGAACACCGATCATGCAGGGTGTGAGCCACGGACCGGCGACACCGATTGTGGCGGCAGGGGACGAGTTCCTGATGTACGTCGCTGGACCTGCCCAGCGTGTCAAGACTCAGGTCTCGGAGGATACGGCCATCACACAGCTTGTCTCGTCCCGGGTCGTGTACCGGTCCTCCGATGGGCGTACGTGGACGCAGGTCGGTGAGAGTGTCATCGGCGATCCGTGGGGCGACCTCTCGGTGATCACATCCGCCGACGGAGCGCGGTTCGTGTCACACGCGGGACCGAGCCTCGTCTGGTCGGACAACGGGATCGACTGGAATAGGGCAGAGCCCGACCTCAACGTTCTCCCGGATCAGTGGCAGATCGCCGCCGTCGACGGCGGGTATGTCGCCACGTGGCGTTGGGAGGCGTCATCGGGATTCCTGGCCTCCGTGGACGGTGTCAAGTGGCATACGATCCATCGGCCAGAACGCCTCGGCGACAATATTGAGGTCACGCATGTTCCCGGCGCGGTGATGGTCCGTAAGTGGGACTTCAGTGGCGATACCGCAGGACTCTGGATCGGGAGTTGGGAGACCGGCTAGGGCTTCGTCTCGAATCCTGAGACGTGGGAGGCGATCGCCTGCCAGCGTCCGTCTTCATTGACGAGCACGTTCGACGACCGGTACCGGAACGCGGTCGCTTCTCCGACGCCTGAGACGATCGCGGTCCCGTTGTCGAAGATGTCGAGTCGCTCGATGGAGTAGGTGAACCCCTCCGGATCCCAATCGTTGATGGCGATCCACGCAAGTTCGTCAGCCTTGGTCGAGATCTTGCCTTCCCCATCGATCATCGAAAACCGATCGTGGAGCAGCCG
>JAHEFX010000013.1 GCA_024639975.1 bacterium | reverse complement strand
ACGGCGAGGTGGCTCCCTGTGGCATCCCTGCACTATGCAGCGGAGCGGATCGGAACGTGGTGTGAACAGCGTCACCACGAAATCCCGAAACAGGGGTGATTCACCCAATGCGTGCTCGTCTGATCGCGATCGCGGCCGCACTAGCGACCTTGTTGGCCGCCGGTGCCGCCAACTTCCGTATCACCTAGCCGATGATGCCCAGGGAGCCTCCTCGCCGGAGGGACGCAACTGAATGCCACGTAGACCGATCTCCGAGTTCCACGGCCGGCAGGGTCGCCGCAAGATCGTGGTGACCGTCCTGTACGTGGTCTTGTCCGTGGCCACCTTCTGGGTGGCCGCCGCAACGGCCGAGGAGCTCGCATCGCTCGCCCTCCTGGTCCCGTTGCTGATCGCCAACGTCTACCTCGGCTATCGATCCGTCCTCGTCAACGACAACCTCAGCGCGTCGTCGTCGGGCATGGTGTTGCTCGCCGGCGGCGTCTCGGCCGCCCTGTCGGGCGGGTCCGCCGTCCTGGTCTGCGCCATCCTCGCCGCCAGCTCGGCCATCCAGGAAGTCGATGTCCGCGAGAAGCGGATCCAAGAGCCGATCTGGAACTTCGGCCAGCTCGCCCTCACAGGCGCCGCCGTCGGCATGACCATCGAGTTCGGCATCGAGCTCCTGGGATCCGGGGCATGGGCGGTGATCATCTCAGCCGCGTTTGCCTCGGCCACGAACCTCGCGGTCAACCTCGGGCAGGTCTACCTGGCGGTCCGGTACATCTACTCCCGCTCGATCCCGAACCTTTGGTCGGGAATGGCCACACTCATCCCGTCGTCGCTGCTCGTTGGGCTGGTGGGTGGGGTCCTCGGGTTTGCCTTCGTCGAGGCAGGTGGGTCCACCCTCTTGCTCGTCCTGATGATGATCCTCTTCCTGGTCGGCCATCAGGCCTTCGCTTCGTTCGGTCTCCTGCGGACCTCCCACGAGGCGACGCTGGCCGGGTTCGTCAAGGCCCTTGAGGCCAAGGACCTCTACACCCGAGGCCACGCCGAGCGGGTCGCCCACTTCGCCACGCTCATCGGCGAGGAGCTGGGACAGCGGGGCACCAAGCTGGAGGCACTCAACTGGGCTGCCCTGCTCCATGACATCGGCAAGCTCGTCGTGCCCAAGGAGCTCATCCAGAAGAAGGGCCGGCTCACCGAGGAGGAGTGGGCGATCATGCGCCGGCATGACGACGCCGTCGAGGAGATCCTGGACGAGGTCGAGTTCCTCCAGCCGATGGTTGCGATCGCCGCCGGGACCCACCACTTCTTCGACGGTGAGAAGACGGGAGTCGTCCCGTCCGTCGAGTCGTCGATCCTCGCCGTGGCGGATGCCTTCGACGCCATCACCACCACTCGCTCCTATCGAGTGGCCCTCAGCCAGCGCTATGCGTTCGAGGAGCTCCGCCGCTGTGCGGGTACCCAGTTCATGCCCGAGGCCGTCGAAGCACTCATCGGCGCGATCGAGGCCCGGGGCGAGACCTATGGCTCACCGGACGTCCACGACGAAGAGACCGCCAGGGCCATCGCCGAGGGCCGTCTGCCTGCCGACTCCGTGAAGGACCAGCCATGACCGAACGCATCTGGGACATCGTGGCGATCCTTGCCGGTGCCGTGGTCGGCGTGGTCATGGCCCCGGCCGGGATCCAGTGGTGGCTCGTGGCCCTGACCGCAGTTGCCTTCGGGTTGGCCCCCCTCTTCGAGCTGCGCGGCCCCGGCGGGTCGAAGCTCGACCTGGTCCTGCTCATAGGTGCAGCCGTGCCGTTCCTATTCCCGGCGCCCGAGGCGACGATCTCGGTGATTGCCCTCGGCTTCGTTGCCTTGCGGCTCAATCGGGTGTTCGGCATCTCCGCGCCGCTCACCGTTCCGGTCGACCTCCGGCGGGCGATCGGGGCCCTCGCCTATGCCTCCGTGCTCTACGCCACGGGTGTACCGCTGGAGCTGGGTACCGACCTCTCCGCCGTCCTCGTCTGGGTGGGAGCGGCGATTGCCTGGTTCTTGGTGGAGGTGTTCTTCCGCCTCCTCTCGATCCGCCGCACCCAGGCGACGAGCATCGCCTACGTCGCCGGCGTCGGGCTCAAGGACCTGCCACTCATCGGCTCGCTCATCGCCGCCGGCACGGCGTTCGGGCTCGTCTGGCAGTACAGCGACCCCTGGGTGGCCGTCGTGGTCGGAGCCGTCCCGTTCCACATCACGTTCTCGTCCTTCCGCCGTCGGGCCGACACGAGCCGGACCTACGGGCAGACGATTCTTGCCCTTGCCCGCATACCCGAGGTCGGGGGCCTGGCGCTCGAGGGCCACGCCGACCGGACCGCCGACCTGGCGGTGCGGATCGGCAAGGAGATGGGTCTGCAACCGAACCGGGTCGAAGTGCTCGAGTACGCAGCCCTCATGCACGACATCGGACGGATCACCCTCACGGAGCCGAGCATCGTCGAGCAGGGCTACACCGAGGACGACATCTCCCGGTGGTCGTCGGAGATCATCGCGGAGTCGGACTACCTCGAGGATGCGGCCAACGTCGTCCGGGTCCACCACCACCCGTACCGGCGACCGGGCGAGGAAGACGATCCCGACCACCCGATGGAGGCGAGGATCGTCAAGGTGGCGTCGGCTTTCGACCGAGCCATCCACGAGGCGGGCGCTTCGCCCCTGGAGGCCCTGGAGCTGCTGCACCGGGGTGGGGTCTACGACTACGACCCGCGGGTCGTCCGGTCGCTGCGGACCGTGCTCGAATACCTGCCCGGACGAGCCGAGGTCCTCTCCTAGGAGGAGCGTCGGGCCGAGCCCGACCCGGACTTCGATGCCGCCCGATGCTTGAACCAGCGCACGGGCTTGCGCAGCTCCCCTTCGAGGAAGACGCCCAGCCCGATCGCGAGCAACACGTCGCCCAGTGAGATCACATGCCCTTGCCCGAAGATACGCAGCGGGATGACATCGGCCAGGAAACCGAGTTGGGTCGATTCGTCGAACATCACATGCTTGGCATCCGAGATGACCGGCGTCTCGATGGCGAATCCCGAAGCGGCCCGGATGGAGTCGCCGAGGACCGGCATCCCCCCGTTCATGGCGATGACGGTGAAGTTGGCGAGGATCCCCAGGCCGGCGAGCAGCATTCCGGGCTTGTCCCGGTTGATGCCGACGGCGATCACCAGCGGCACATACGACAGGAGGATCACGTAGGGGGCGAGCCCCTCGGACCAGCCACCGTCGGGGAGGAAGACGGCGACCGCCTGGATCCCGAATCCCAACGGGAGGAGCCACCACCATCGGAGCTGGATGTCGCCGAAGTTCGAGAGTCGACCACCGCGCAGCAAGGCGATGAACGTCGACGCAAGCAAGACCAGGACCAACCACGGCATCAGTGGTCGAACGGTAACAGTGGGCTCGGAGTTCCGAGCGGCGTCGAGGATTCATTTCGGCCACCGGTACGCTGCCGGCAATGACGGGAGCAATCCGCGTGATTCGGGGGATCGGCTGGACCATGATCTGGGCTGGCGTCCTCATTTTCGCCTTCCTGGCCTGGCAGCTCTGGGGTACCGGTCTCATCACCTCCGCCGAGCAGAACGCCGCCACCGAGGAGGTCGACACGTACTTCGACGAGGTGCGGTCCGAGCTGGACGAAGAAGGCGGAGAGGCCCCCGACCAGCCCGAGACCGTCCCGATCACCGAAGACGGTCTCGTGGACGAGGGGTCGATCGAGTTCGAGGGCCCGGCGGTCCTCACGAACGAGCCGATCCCTGGAACCGGCGAGGCCTTCGCCGTCATCAGCTTCCCAAGCCTCGGAGCGACGACGAACACCGGTGACGCCGCCCTCGACGACCTGGTCAACGACGGGCTCACCTTCGTCGTTCGGGAAGGCGAGGACCTCGGCAACCTGCGTCGGGGGCCGGGCCACTACGCCCAGTCGCCCGTTCCCGGCCAGTGGGGCAATGCCGCCATTGCCGGGCACCGCACGACCTACGGCGCTCCGTTCAACCGCTTGGACGAGATCCGAGCAGGTGACCCAATCATCGTGGAGACCGCGATCGGCACCCACGTCTACGTCGTGCGCGACCCGAGGACCATTCACGAAGAAACCAGGATGATCGACGTCGGCGACGATGCCGGGTGGATGGCCGTCGATGCCACCTCCCTGTGGGTGGTCGACCCACTGGAGGGGGCCTTCCTCACCCTGACGACCTGTCACCCGGAGTTCTCATCGCGCCAACGCCTCGTCGTGGTGGCAGAGTTGGTATCCGGACCCAACGCCCGGTACTTCGCCGAGCAAGGAGCAGCCTGATGCTGAGACGGATGTGGGATGCGCTTCCCGGTTCGACGCCGGTCAAGGCGATCGAGGCGACGCTGATCCTCGTGGTCGTCCTCGTCGTCCTCGCGTTCGCCTTCGAGTACCTCGGCCGGATGCTCGACGACGGCGGCGTGATCGGCTGATCAGCCGGTTGCCGAGGCGATGAGCGCCTCGAGCTCGGCCTCGTCCAGCTCGCCGTAGGCGATCTCGGCGATCCGGCCGTCCGAGCCGATCGCATATGTCGCCGGGAGTCCGAACACGTGGTAGTCGGCAGCGATGATCCCCGTGGTGTCGATTCCGAGCGGGTAGCCGACGCCGATCTCGTCGGCGAACGAGGAGGCGCCCGCCTCGGTGTCATCGGCGGCCACGCCGAGCACGAGCACCTCCGGGTTGGCGGCGGCGGCGGCATCCAGCGAAGGCATCTCGGCCACGCAGGGCGTGCACCAGCTCGCCCAGAAGTTGAGGAGGACCGGTCGGCCGTCGTCGGACAGGTGCGCGTCGAGGCTGAAGGTGCCGCCGTCGAGGAGACGGGCCGTGAACGACGGGGCAGCCGCCCCGACCACGGGACCGGTTGGCTCGGTCGTCTCGGTCGAGGGCCCACCCGGGGCACCACCGAAGAGCACCCATCCGCCCACACCGATGCCGATCACGCCGAGGACCACGACCGTGAGGATGCCGCCGCGTTTGGGTAGGGGTCCGACTTCTGACACGGACGGAAGGGTATCGGCGCGTTTCGCCTTCACGGGCGAGTCGACCCGCCTACGGTTGCGGCGTCGCCAACAACGGGAGCCAAGGATGCCGGTACTCACCCGACAGTCGGACAAGGTCGAATTGCTTTCGGACGTCCCACTGTTCTCGGAGCTCTCGAAGAAGGAGTTGACCGCCTTGGCCAGGATCTCCGACGAGGTGGGTGTCCGGGAGGGTGCCGAGCTCGTCTGTGAGGGGAAGTGGGGACACCAACTGGCGATCATTCTCGAAGGCAGCGCCGTCGTCCGACGCAACGGCCGCAAGATCGCCGAGTCCGGCCCGGGCGACGTCGTTGGCGAGATCGGTCTCGTCACGGACCGACCGGCCAACGCCACCGTCGTCATGGCCGAGCCTTCGGTCGTGCTGGCCTTGGAGCCCAGGGCATTCAGGACCGTGATGGCCGAGATGCCCTCGGTCGCAACGAAGATCCTCGCCACCGTGGCCGACCGTCTGGCCTCTACGGACACCAAGGCGACGTAGGCCGCCTCCGGGA
Source organism: bacterium (assembly GCA_024639975.1). Lineage (GTDB taxonomy): Bacteria > Actinomycetota > Acidimicrobiia > Spongiisociales > JAENVV01 > JAHEFX01. Next base: position 27,415 of record JAHEFX010000013.1, on the reverse strand, counting down.
GGACCCGCGCAAGCAGGCCTCGGTGGCCGACTAGTCCCTGAAGTTCACGTACTGGAGGGGCAGGCGGAAGTCGAGCGCTTTGAGCTCGGCGATGACGGCCTGGAGGTCGTCACGCTTCTTGCCCTGTACCCGCAGTTGGTCGCCTTGGATCTGGGCCTGGACCCGGACGTCCATGTCGCGAATCTCCTTCGACAGCTCCTTCGCCGCCTCCTTGTCGATCCCCTCGGCGATGGTCCAGACGACCTTGACCCGGCCGCCGCCGATCGTCTCGGGATCGGATGCGGAGAGGCTCTTCAGGTCGACGCCCCGCCTGACGAGCTTGGACTGGAGGACGTCGTTGGCCGCATCGACGCGGCCTTCGGAGTCGGCTTCGACCGTGACCGACCCTTCGCCGAGCTCCACCTTGGCGTCCGTGCCGCGGAAGTCGTAGCGCGTCGAGAGTTCACGGTTCGCTTGGTCGACGGCATTCACGAGCTCCTGCGCGTCGACGGTCGAGACAACATCGAATGAAGGCATGGGGTGGAGCCTACGGCCGTGCGGTGGAACAGGCGATACCATCGTCGGGCTCCCCGACCGAGGTCCCGATGAATCCTGACGACTACATCCTCCAGATCCCCGACCACGACCCGCAGGAGACGCGGGAATGGATGGAGTCGATCGAGGCGGTCGTCGACCACCACGGGACCGGGAGGGGCCTCTACCTCCTCGCAGCCGCCGCCCGTCGTGCCCGTCAGCTCGGGGTCGAGATCCCCCACCTGACCGGTACCCCCTACATCAACACGATCCCGCCCCAGGAAGAGCCCGACTTCCCCGGTGACGAGGATGTCGAGCGGCTCATCCGCCGGGCGATCCGCTGGAACGCGGCCGCGATGGTCGTCAACGCCAACCAGGAGGCCCATGGCATCGGCGGTCACCTCTCGTCGTTCGCGTCGTCCGCCGCCATGTACGACGTCGGTCTGAACCACTTCTTCCGTGGCCACACCCCCGAACAGCCCGGCGACCACATCTACGTGCAGGGCCACGCCGCCCCCGGCCTCTATGCCCGTGCCTACCTGGAGGGCCGGCTCGACGACGAGCAGCTCGACAACTTTCGGTTCGAGACCAACGGGAACGGGCTGTCCTCCTACCCGCACCCACGCCTCATGCCGGACTTCTGGGAGTACCCGACGGTCAGCATGGGTCTCGGCCCGATCAACTCCATCTACCACGCCCGCTTCCTGCGCTACCTGCACAACCGCGGCTTGGACGACACGTCGAACAGCCGCGTCTGGACCTTCCTCGGTGACGGTGAGACCGACGAACCGGAGACGCTTGGTGCGATCACGCTGGCGGCGCGCGAGAAGCTCGACAACCTCACCTGGGTGATCAACTGCAACCTGCAGCGGCTCGACGGCCCCGTCCGGGGCAACGGAAAGATCATCCAGGAGCTGGAGGCGATCTTCCGGGGGGCCGGTTGGAACGTCATCAAGGTCATCTGGGGAGCCAACTGGGACCCGTTGCTCGCCAAGGACGACGAGGGCGTGCTCGTCACCAAGATGAACTCGTCGGTCGACGGTGAGTACCAGCGGTACAAGGCCGAGGACGGTGCCTTCGTCCGCGAGCACTTCTTCGGGCCCGACCCGCGCCTGGGGGCACTCGTCGAGGACATGAGCGACGATGAGATCTGGGCGTTGCGCCGAGGCGGCCACGACTACCAGAAGCTCTACGCGGCGTTCAAGCGGGCCACCGAGACGACCGGTCGCCCAACCGTGATCCTCGCCAAGACGATCAAGGGTTGGACGCTCGGCCCCGACGTGGAGGGCCGCAACGCGACGCACCAGATCAAGGAGCTCACCAACAAGCAGATGAACGACCTGCGCACGCGCTTGTCGCTCGAGCACCTGGTTCCCGAGCTCGGGCCGGAGGACGAGCCCCGGTACATCAGGTTCCCCGAGGGGTCGCGTGAGCAGACCTACCTGATGGATCGCCGTCGCCAGTTGGGTGGTCCGGTGCCGCGGCGGTTGGTCCGGGAACGACTGCCGATGAACCTCCCCGATGACCAGGTATTCGATGAGGTGATGGCCGGGTCGGGCAACGTCCAGGCGTCGACGACGATGGCGTTCACCCGTTTGCTCCGCTCGTTGTCGCGCGACGAGCAGTTCGGCGAGCACGTCGTGCCGATCGTGCCTGACGAAGCCCGCACGTTCGGCATGGACTCGCTGTTCCGCGAGCTCAAGATCTACGCCCACGAGGGCCAGAAGTACGAACCGGTCGATGCGAAGTTGCTGCTCTCGTACGTGGAGGGCCAGGACGGGCAGATCCTGGAGGAGGGGATCACCGAGGCCGGCTCGTTGGCCTCTTGGATCGCAGCCGGCACGTCGTACGCCCACACGGGCGTGCCGATGGTGCCGTTCTACATCTTCTACTCCATGTTCGGCCTCCAGCGCGTCGGCGACCTCGTGTGGGCAGCGGGTGACTCGCGGGCCCGGGGGTTCCTGCTCGCCGCGACCGCCGGTCGGACGACGCTCGAGGGCGAGGGACTCCAGCACCAAGACGGACACAGCCTCGTCCTGGCATCGACGTTCCCGTCGCTCGAGGCCTACGACCCGGCGTTCGCCTACGAGATGGGCACGATCATCCGACACGGCCTGGATCGGATGTATGGCAAGGGCGACGACATCTCGTACTACCTGACCCTCTACAACGAGAACTACGAACAACCGCGCAAGCCGGAGGGCATCAACGACGGGATCATCGCCGGGATGTACCGCTTCGCCGAAGCGCCCTCGGAGACCCGCTACCGGACGACGATCCTGTTCTCGGGGACCGCCCAGAAGGCAGCTCGCGAAGCCCAGCAGACCCTCCACGATCGATACGGCGTCGGCGCCGAGCTCTGGTCGGTCACGTCATACAAGAAGCTTCGGGAGGAGGCGCTCGAGGTCGAGCGATGGAACCGCCTGCACCCGGGACAGGACCGCCGGTCGCCACTGGTCTCCAGGCTGCTCTCGCTGACGCGTGGGCCGATCGTTGCCGTGACCGACTACATGCACGCCGTGCCCGACCAGATCTCCCGCTGGGCGCCGAGGCGGTTCATCACCCTCGGCACCGACGGCTATGGCCGGTCGGACACCCGAGAGGCCCTGCGCCGCTTCTTCGAGACCGACGGGGCCTCGGTCACCGTCGCGGCGCTCTCGGGGTTGGTCGAATCCGGCGAGATGGAGGCAGCCCTGGTCGACGAGGCGATCCGCACGTTCGACTTGGACCCCGACGCGCCCGCTCCCTGGACGAGGGACGCCTAGGCCCAGGAGGAGACAGGAGATCCCCTCCGGGGGGATCTGTCGATGGGAGCGGAGGAGCGATGCCCCAAAGGGCAGCCCTGGTCTTCAGACCCGGTGCAGTTCGGCTTCCAGGTGGAACTGCTCGGGCTGGTTCATCGCCGACATGGACATCCGGTACCGGAGGACGTCGCCGTCCACCTCGATGAGGCGCGCCGTCGACCGGATGGTCTTCGCACTGGGCGTGAGGCCCACCATCGTCGAAGTCAGGTCGAGTGCCGTTCCCTCGATGACGCCGGTCAGGATCTCGGCGACGCCCGTCGGCTGGGCGATGACCAGCTCGGCGATGCCGCCAGCCGGGGAGCGGATGTACCCGCTCTCGGTGTGCAGCGGTAGGCCGTCTGCGTCCTTGGTCCGCTGGGTGTAGGTGACGAAGTCCTTCGTCGGGATCGTCCCGAACGTCACCTCCTCGCTGTAGTTGAACGAGTCGATCGTCGGGTAGTCGCCGTGCCCCTCGCCCCGCCACACGCCGACGAGGAAATCGATGCGTTCGAGGCTCAAAGGTAGACCCCTGGGTATTCGCCGGTTTCGGTCCCGTCGGGTGCTCCGGGCAGTGACGGCTGGTTCCGGATCTCCGTGAGCTGGTTCGCGGCCAGCATCTGCTGGGTGGCGATGGTGGCCTGGATGCCGTGGAAGAGCCCTTCGAGCCATCCGATCAGCTGGGCGTTGGCGATTCGCAGGCTCGCCTCCGTCGCCTCGCCCTCGAACGGGGCGAAGATGTCGTCGAACTCTTCACGGAGGTCCTCGGACAGCACCTCCCGAAGCTCGTCGAGGCTCGTGCGGTGGATCTCCAGGATCCGCCGGCAGGCTTCCTGGTCCGTGGGGGCCCGTCGGAGCTCCTCGAGGACTGCTCGCGTCATCGACGCGATCCGGATCAGCTTCGTCGGATCCGAGACCGGTGGTCCGGGGGTGGCGCCTTCCGGCTGTGGGGGCTCCACGGCGGCGGGCGGTGCGGGGAGTTCGTCGGGCATGTCAAGAACCCTATGCCGGGGCGCCGGGCGTATCGTCGGCGGGATGATCGAACGGGTGGAGATAGCGGGCCACGAAGTCGAGGTGCTGCAGGTCGAGGGCGCTGGCGACGGCCCGACCATCGTGCTCCTCCACGAAGGACTCGGGTGCCTCAGCCTGTGGCGGGAGTTCCCCCAGCAGTTGTCCGAGGCCACCGGGTGCGATGTCGTTGCGTGGTCGCGCTGGGGGTACGGCCGGTCCGAGTCCCGTCCCACCCCCTGGCCTTTCGACTACCACGAGCCGGAAGCCGTCGAGGCCGTGCCCGAGCTCTTGTCGGCCATGGCCGTCGGACCCCACATCCTGTGGGGTCACTCGGACGGCGCGACCATCGCCCTACTGAATGCCGGGCTGAGTCCGGCTCCGGGCCTTCGGGGTGTGATCTCGGTGGCGGGTCACGTCGTCGTCGAGCAGATGTCCGAGATGGACCGAATGGCGGTGTGGTACGCCGAAGGAGACCTGCGGGAGCGACTCGCCCGCCACCACGACGACCCGGACGCCGTGTTCGGTGAGTGGCTCCGGATCTGGACCTCAGAGGAGTTCGCCGCCTGGGACATCCGGCCGAAGGTCGCTTCGGTGTATCCGACGCTCGTGCTCCAAGGCGGAGACGATCGGTACGCGGTCGATGAGCACGTCGACTGGATCGTGGACGCCGTCGGGCCCCGCGCAGAGGGACTGCTGCTCGACGGAGCGGGTCACCACCCCATGTTCGACAGCACGACGGCGGTGCTCGCGCTCACGGCCCGGTTCATCCGAGCTCTGTGAGAAGTCGCTGAGAATCGGCCTCGGGAACTTCCGGTCGGGGGGAATACTCCGTATTGTGACCGTGTTCACATACTCGAACTCTTCTCCCGGGAACCCCACCATGTCGATCAGCACCTCCATCAGCCGGTACCGCAACGACCGTCGCCGCCGCGGCTCGATGCCGGCCCACCTCTTCCTCCTGGAGACCGGACTGTCCTCGGGGTACGGCTTCCAGCGCGAAATGGAACAGAGCTTGTCCCGGCGCATCGGCGTCTGACACCCAACGCCCCCGCCTTCTGGAGGCCCCGCCCGGCGGGGCCTTCGCCGTGGCTGGGAGCCAACTCCCAGCCACCGGTACCATCGGACGCCCATGCAGGCTCCCTCCGTCACCGACATCGTCGACGTCCCCGACGTCTGGCAGCGGATGCTCACCGTCGAGGCACGACTCCAAGAGGCGTCGTCGTCGGAAGACGAGTTCCTCACCGAGATCACCCAGCACCTCCTCCGCGCCGGCGGCAAGCGGTTCCGCCCGTTGCTGGCCCAGATGGCCGCCGAGCTGGGAACGCCGGCGGATCGGCGACCGGTCGAAGCGGGTGTTGCCGTGGAGCTGATCCATGTCGGCTCGCTCTATCACGACGACGTGATCGATGAAGCCGACGCTCGCCGCGGCTCGGCGTCCGCGAACGCGAACTGGGACAACACCGTGGCGATCCTCGCCGGTGACTACCTCATGGCCCGAGCCTCCGAGGTGGCTGCCACCTACCTCGGCCAGGAGTCGGTCCGGCTGCTCGCAGCGACCTATGCAGAGCTCGTCGAGGGCCAGACCCGTGAGCTGCAGCTCGATTTCGACACGAACCATGGACCGGACGCCTACTACAAGGTGATCGAGGGCAAGACCGCCTCGCTCATCCGCACGTCGGCGCGACTGGGCGCCATGGCTGCCGACTGCCCCGACGACGTGGTCGAGGCCGTCAGTACCTGGGCCTGGGAGCTGGGTGTCGTCTTCCAGATCGCCGATGACGCCCTCGACCTCGTCGCCTCCGACGAGTACCTGGGCAAGCCCGCCGGCTCGGACATCGGTGAGGGGAAGTTCACGCTGCCCGTCCTCCATGCCCTCGAGGGCCCCGACGGAGCGAAGGTCCGGGAGCTGCTCGAGTCACCCCGGCCCTACGACCGGGCCACGATCGACGCCGTGATCTCGGTTTGTCGGGAGGGCGGGCATGTCGCCGCCGCACTCGACGAGGCCGCACATCGCTTGGAGGTTGCCGACGACGCGATCGCCGAAGTCGGCGACGCAGGGACCCGAGCGGTGCTGACCCGGATGGGCAGCTTCCTCATCGACCAGGTCGAGTACGCCCGGTCGGTCGATCGGGCCTAGGCCCGGCCGGCGAACGCCACGGGGGCCGTGATCCCCACCTTGGTCTCGCAGGTCGCGCCCTTGGCGTGGGGGACGACGAGCGAGTGGTATTCGGGGTCGAGGACCTCGAGGAGTCCATCCACGATGCCCTGGTCCAATGAGCAGACGATCTCGGGGTGTCGATTGGCCGTCTCCCCGAACGGGCACTGGCTCGTCAGGATGATGCCGGCCTCGGCATCGGCGTCGTTCACGAAGCCCATGGTTCCCATGGCGCCCGCCACCGCCAGGACGACGGCCTCCGCCAGGTCTCCCTCGAGCTCACTCGCCATCTTCCTGCCGTAGGACTGGCCCACCTGTCGGGCCATGTCCGACACGCCGTCCCCGCCCAGGCGATCGGCCAGCTCGAGGAGCAGGTCGATGAGGAGGTCCTCGCGCTTGGGAGTCAGGGAGAGCTCGATCGCCTTGTCGGTGGCGCGGAACCCCTTGGCCGGCCGACCGGCACCGGTGCTCGCGACCCGCTCCGTCACCTCCAGGTAGCCATCGTCGACGAGCCGGTCGAGGTGGTGGCGGGCCACGTTGGGGTGGATGTCGAAGCGCTCGGCCAGGCTCCCGGCCGTCTGCGGCTCGTGCGCTTCTCGGACGGCAACGTAGATCCCGCGGCGCGTCGGGTCACCGAGGCTCGCAGCAAGGCTGCCGAGGGTCTGGTCGAAGGCGTCGAGGTTCATGTGGCCACCGCTCAGGAATATAGTTCTGCAGCCCCCTCCACCTTCGAGGCCCCATGGCTGACTCCGACGCCGTCCGCTCCGCAATTGGATCCGTGACCTACCCGATCCTCGGCCGCACGCTTGCCGAGCTCGGCCTCGTCCGAGAGGTTTCGATCGAAAGGCGAGGAGCTGCCGAGGCGGTGATCGCCCTGCCGTTCATCGGTCATCCGGACGACCCGAAGCTCCAGTCCGACGTCGAGGAGGCCATCACCGCCGTCAAGGGCGTGAAGAGCCTCAACGTGGAAGTGGTCGAGATGAGCGAGGAGGAGCAGGCAGCGATGATGCAGCCGCTCCTGGATGCCAAGCCCGGGGTCAACGCACCGGGATCCGCGACCCGAGTGATCTCGATCGCTTCCGGCAAGGGCGGGGTCGGCAAGTCGTCGGTGACGGCCAACCTCGCCGTTGCCCTGGCCAAGGCTGGGCACTCCGTCGGGGTCATGGATGCCGACGTCTGGGGATTCAGCATCCCGAAGATGCTCGGTACTGCCCCGGCTCCGGTACTCATCGGCCAGTCGATCGTGCCCCCCGTCTCCCATGGGGTTCGTGTCATGTCGATGGATTATTTCGTCGGTGACGAAAAGGCCGTGATCTGGCGCGGTCCGATGCTCCACAAGGCGATGGAGCAGTTCATCGAGGACGTCTTCTGGGACGGTGTCGACTACCTGCTCGTCGACACCCCACCCGGGACCGGCGATGTCGCCATCTCGCTCAGCCAGTTCCTGCCTCGTGCCCAGATGTTGGTCGTGACCACCCCCCAGCCGACGGCCCAGCGAGTCGCTCGCAGGGCGGCATTGATGGCCAAGGAGGTCGACCAGGAGGTCATGGGCATCATCGAGAACATGAGCTGGTTTCGCGGGGACGACGGCAAGGAGTACGAGATCTTCGGGTCCGGTGGGGGCAAGGCGCTCGCCGACGAGCTCATGGTTCCGTTGCTCGGCCAGGTCCCATTGCTGCCTGCGGTACGAGAAGGTGCCGACCAGGGAGTCCCGGCGGCACTGGCTGCTCCCGGCTCCGAAGTCGAGGCCGCATTCGATGAGTTGGCGGCGTCCGTGGCCTCCCTGAGGCCCCGGGTACGGACTCATCCAGATTTGGTAATCCGCTGAACCCCTGTCGGTCTCGGCCTGCGGCCGGTATCGTGTCGTTGAGCCGCTCTGGCGGGAGGGAACATGTATTTCGCTGATGACTCCGGACGGGGGGCCACGCGGGTCCTCGTCAATGTGCTGCTCATCGCGGCAGCCCTCGTCTTCGTCGTCTGGATTCTCACGATCGCCGGCTACGACCCGCTCGGTTGGGTCGAGACGACATTGCTCGGCTTCGGGTCCTGAACCCGGCGCCACGTTGACGAGCTGTGACTGACCAGCCGCACTCCTTGGGCGACTATCCGCCCGTGATGGACGCCGCCATGGTGGGCGAGCTGCTCGGTATGAATGTCCAGATGGTTCGCCGGTATGCGCGCGAGGGTCGCATCCCCGCTTATCGGTTGCCCGGCGGCCGGACCTACCGGTTCTTCCGGGATGAGGTCGTCGAGTACCTGAGGGCCCACAAGGTCTCTGCAGAGCCCGAGGCCTGACCTCCCGGGGGACGATCGGCGGGCGGCCGACCGTCCGACCCGCTGGATGACGGGCTTCCGGGGGGAACCCCTAGGCTCGCAACATGGATCCTCGCATCGCCGTCTTTCTCGACTACGAGAACCTCGCCATCAGTGCCCGCCAAGACCTCGGGGTCACGTTCGACTACGCCCCGATCGCCGACGCCATCGCCTCGCGCGGCCGGGTCGTGGTTCGGAAGGCCTACGCCGATTGGACGCTGTTCGACGACGACCGCAAGAAGCTGACCCGCCACCACATCGAGCTGATCGAGATCCCCCAGCGCATGGGAGCGAGTCGCAAGAACGCCGCGGACATCAAGCTGGCGGTCGACGCGGTCGAGCTCGCCCTCTCCCGCGACTACATCGACACGTTCGTGCTCGGCACGGGCGACTCCGACTTCAGCCCCGTCGTCCACAAGCTCAGGGAGCTGGACAAGACGGTCATCGGCGTCGGGGTCGAGAAGACCACCTCCGGGCTGCTGCCACCGGCGTGTGACGAGTTCCTGTTCTACGAGCGACTGGGCGGCCTCGAGGTCCGGACCGAAGAGGAGCGGCACCCGAGTGACCTGGCTTCGCTCGAGAAGCTCGTGGCGCGCACCCTCAGCGAGATGGAGCGAACCGGCGACGCAGCACCGCTCGCCTCGCAACTGAAGCGCATCATCGTCCGGAAGGACCCGACGTTCACGGAGACCGAGTACGGCTTCCGCTCGTTCGGCGAGCTGATCCGTCACCTGGCAGACGAGGGCGTCGTCGAGCGCGCCGAGGGTCCTGCGAAGGGCGATCCGGTCCTGTCCCTTCCCAGTGAGGGTGTCGGGGGTGAGGCGGAGGCGTTCGAGCTCCTGGCGAAGACGGTTGGCGACTACGGCAACGGAGCGGTCCACCTCTCAGGGCTCAAGGACCAGATCCGCAAAGCGGACTCCGGGTTCTCCGAGAAGCGTTTCGGCTTCGGGGGCTTCCTGCAGTTCGCCAAGGCGGCGAAGAACCACGGGCACATCACCCTCGAATGGGACGACCAGGTAGGTGACTACGTGGTGGGCCTTCCCGGTTGATCGAGATCCGCCGGGTGTCGGTGGCCGACACCCTCCCGCTCCGACAACGACTCCTCCGCCCGATGCAAGAGCTCGACGAGCTCGTCTTCGAGGGGGACGAGGATCCGGGTGCGGTCCATCTCGGCGCATACGACGGGGACGACATGGTCGGCATCGCCTCGCTCGCCCCGTCGCCCGGTCCCTTGGGGCGCTGGCGCATCCGTCAGGTCGGCGTCGTGCCGCGAGGGCGGGGTGCCGGCTTGGGCCGGAGACTCGTCGAAGCCTTGCTCGAGGAGGCCGAAGGACCGGTCCACCTCTCGGCCCGGTCCCACCTCGAGGACTGGTATCTCGGCTTGGGGTTCGAGCGAGTGGGCGAGGTCTACGACAAACCGCCGGTCGGCCCCCACGTCGACATGGTGCGTGGCGGCGGAGCGCCTTGACCGGAAGGCTCCCCCAGCGCCGCGGTCAGGGAGTCCGTTCGGGGACCCGGTCGAAGACGGCGACGGCTACGAGGGCGGCGATCGTCGGGGCCGCCGCCGCCGGGTCGGTGTCGAGGAGGGTCAAGGCGACGGCTCCCGCGGCGACGACGAGGCGGGACACGAACTGATCGGAGGCCCGCGGGGGGCCTTCGCGGAAGTCGCACGGGACCGATGGCGGCCGTCGATCAGAGATGCCCAGCGCCAGGAGCGCAACGCCGGTCAGCACCAGCGGCCATGTCCAGTCGCCCCCGGGGATCTCCCACGCCGAACCGAACAACCCGTGTCGAACGGTTGCCAGTAACGCAAGGGTGAAGCCGGTGAACCGGCCGGCGGCTGCCGGGTGGTCGGTTCGACCGGCCTCCCGGACCAGCAGGACGGCCATGAGCATCGCAACGGCCCAGCCTCCCGTGGTCGATGCCGCCCACACGCCGAGTCCCACCACCACGAGTTGGTCGACCAGCGATGGCCGCAGCCCCGTCGATCGAAGGGCGAGGCGACCGCCGAGCATGAGGCCGAAGACCGCCAACAGCGCCGGTCGTCCGAAGGCGAACAGCGCGACCGGGGCAACCACGGCCGCCAACCCGGCCCCCCGGGGGTCGTCGTGATCGAGCTCCCGCGCGGTCGCCCATGCCGCGAACGACGATGCTCCCCAGAAGAACCCCTCGACGGTCGCTTCCCAGAAGTCACCCGAGTCGAGGAGCTCGATGCCCCCGCCGACCAGACCGGCGAGTACGGCGACCACCAGCGCCAGTCGGTTGCTGGGGGAGGCTGGATCGATGGGGCGCCCGATGGCGCTCGGAGGTCGTCGGGTCATGTCCTTGGTACGGAGCCGATCACAGGGCCTGGATGAGCTGGGTCTGGACGATGTGGGCGAACGAACCGAACGCGTCGTGGGCGGTCCCGTGCACCACCCCGATGCCGTCGGTGCCGATCGACGCCGCTGCGTCGATGCCCACCCAGTCGCCCTCGGGTCGTCGATGGACCGCAACGGTGAGGTCGGGGTTGATCCACAGGTATGGGCCGTAGGGGAGCGTCGCCGACACGCCGTTCGCCATGTCGCCGACCGCCATGAATCGACAGAGGGGTGAGGTCGGCTCACCCGCCACCAGGTCGGCGTCGAGCCGGATCCAGGCTGCACCCGGTCCGCGCCGCTCCCACCCGCCGTCGATCGAGCGGACTTCGACGGCATCCAGGTGGAATCGCTCGAGTGATGTATCGGCCCAGGTGGTTCCCGGCGGGCTCATCGTGGCCGGCGGATGCGACTCGGGTGGCCCCGGGAGGTGGTCCGGATCCTGACGGGCCTCGTCGGGGACCGGGACCAGCTCGGTGCGAATCATCTGGGCCCGTGCCGTGGCGAGCGGTGTCCCGTCGTCCGTGGAGAGGGTCGCGTCGACCACCGCAACGCGCTTGCCGGCACGCTCCACACCGGTGGTGAGGACCATCGGCTCGAGGGGGATTCCCCGCAACAGGTGCACGGCGATGCGTACGGGCCGCATCGGGGCAGGCAGTTCGACGTGCTCGATCCCACGGGCCAGCAGTGCTGACGGCGGACCACCGTGCTGGTCGACGTCATTCCACCCGGTCCGGGTCAGCCCGGTGGGGAGGAATCGTCCTCCTCCCAGTGGTTCGTAGAGGTGGCCGCTCATTCGTCGGCCGGCAGCTGGGCGTCTTCGACGAACAGGGCCGACCGGTAGTGGGCGAGCTCGGTGATCGACTCGCGGATGTCGGCCAGGGCCCGGTGCCCGCCGCCCTTGCCCGGGGCCCCGTCGAGGGCATCGGGATACCAACGGCGGCCGAGCTCCTTGATGGTCGAGACGTCCACGTTGCGGTAGTGCAGGTGGTCGTGGAGCTTCGGCATGTACTTGCGGAGGAACGCCCGGTCGGCGTGGACCGAGTTGCCGGCCAGCGGAGCCCGGCGCGGATCTGGCACGAGCGGCAGCAGCCACTCCATCACCTCGGCCTCGGCTTGTTCCACCGTCAGGTCCGACTTGGCGATGTCGTCCAACAGGCCGGAGCTCGTGTGCATCTCGACGACGACCTCGTCCATCTCGCCGAGCTGCTCGTCCGTCGCGCCGATCACCAGGTCCGGGCCCTCGTGCATCTCGGCGAGGGACCCATCGGTGACGATCACGGCGATCTCCACCACCACGTGGCGATCCGGGTCGAGCCCGGTCATCTCGAGGTCGATCCAGACGAGGGGCTGGTCGATGGTGGGAGTGCCCCCCTCGGCCATCAGGAGGCGGCCATGCGCCGGAGGACGGTGTGGAGGATCCCGCCGTTGCGGTAGTAGTCGACCTCCACGGGCGTATCGAGTCGGGCCGTGGCCTCGAACCGCACGACCGTGCCGTCGGCCTTGGTGGCGGTCACCTCGATCGTCTGGCGAGGGACCACGTCGTCGTCGACGGCGATGTCGAACACCTCCGTCCCGTCGATGCCGAGTGTGTCGGCATCGAGTCCCTCGGGGAAGGTGAGCGGGAGCACACCCATCCCGATGAGATTGGAGCGGTGGATGCGCTCGAAGCTCTTGGCGATGACGGCCCGGGCACCGAGCAGGAAAGTTCCCTTCGCGGCCCAGTCTCGGGAAGAACCCATGCCGTAGTCGATGCCGCCGAGCACGACCGTGGGGATGCCGGCTTCCTTGTAGGCGAGGCTGGCGTCGTAGATCGACGTCACGTCGCCGGTGGTGAAGTCGGTGGTCCAACCGCCCTCGGTGCCGGGTGCCAACTCGTTGCGGACCCGGATGTTGGCGAACGTGCCTCGTGTCATGACTCGATCGTTGCCGCGTCGGGAGCCGTACGAGTTGAAGTCCCCGACCGGGATGCCGCGTTCCTGCAGGAACTCACCCGCCGGTGAGGACGGGGCGATCGAGCCTGCTGGTGAGATGTGGTCGGTGGTGACCGAGTCACCCAACTTGGCGAGCACCCGGGCGCCGGTGATCGGTTCGATGGGGCTGACATCGGTGGTGAGGCCCTCGAAGAACGGCGGTTCCTGGATGTATGTGGACCCGGGGTCCCAGGCGAACAACGCACCCTCGGCGGCCTCGACCGCCTGCCACTCGGATGATCCGGTGAAGACCTCGCCGTACTCGGTGGTGAACTGGTCGGTCGTCACGGAGGCCGAGACGACTGCGTCGATCTCTGCCTGTGTCGGCCAGATGTCGCGGAGGAAGACGTCGGCGCCGTCGTGGTCGGTCCCGATGGGGTCCGTCTCGAAGTCGATGTCGACGGTGCCGGCGAGGGCGTAGGCGACGACCAGGGGCGGCGATGCGAGGTAGTTGGCCTTCACGTGGGGACTGATGCGTCCCTCGAAGTTTCGGTTGCCCGAGAGGACGGAGGTGACGACGAGGTCCGATTCGTCGACTCCGGCGGCGATCGGATCGGGGAGCGGTCCGGAGTTGCCGATGCACGTGGTGCAGCCGTAGCCCACCGTGTTGAAGCCGAGTTTGTCGAGAGCGGGTGTCAGGCCCGCGGCGTCGAGGTAGTCGGTGACGACCTGACTCCCCGGGGCCAGCGAGCTCTTCACCCACGGCTGGCGGGAGAGGCCCTTCTCCACGGCCCTCTGGGCCACCAGGCCCGCCCCGACCATGACGTCGGGGTTGGAGGTGTTCGTGCATGAGGTGATCGCAGCGATCACCACGTCGCCGTCGGCGAGGTCGAACGACTCGCCCTCGTACTCGACCGCGGAGCTCGGGGAGTCCTCGGAGCGACCGAAGGTCTCGGATCGCGCGGTCTTCCACGTTTGCTGCATGGCGGTCAGGTCGATGCGATCCTGCGGTCGCTTCGGTCCGGACAGGGCCGGGACGACCGTCCCCATGTCCAGCTCGAGGTTCGAGGAGTACACCTTCTCGGACGAGTCGTCGCGCCAGAGTCCCTGTTCGCGGTAGTACAGCTCGACGGTCTCGACCAACTCGTCGGGTCGACCCGTCTGGCGGAGGTAGGCGGTGGTCTGCTCGTCCACGGGGAAGAAGCCCATGGTGGCCCCGTACTCGGGCGCCATGTTGGCGATGGTCGCCCGGTTGGCCAGGGGCATCGTGGCGAGGCCGGGTCCGTGGAACTCCACGAACTTGCCGACGACACCGTGGGCCCGGAGCATCTCGGTGATCCGAAGCACGAGGTCGGTGGCGGTGGCCCCCTCCGGGAGGGAACCGGTGAGCTTGAAGCCGACCACCTCGGGGATGAGCATGTAGATCGGCTGGCCGACCATGACCGCCTCGGCCTCGATGCCGCCGACGCCCCAGCCGACCACGCCGAGTCCGTTGATCATGGTCGTGTGCGAGTCGGTGCCGACGAGTGAGTCGGGGTAGAGCGTGTCGCCGCTGTCCCAGACGACCTTGGCGAGGTACTCGAGGTTCACCTGGTGGACGATGCCGGTTGCGGGCGGTACGACTCGGAAGTTGTCGAACGCTCCCTGGCCCCACTTCAGGAACTCGTAGCGCTCACGGTTCCGCTCGAACTCGAGACGGGAGTTGATGGCGAGTGCGAGGTCTGAGCCGAAGGCGTCCACCTGCACGGAGTGGTCGATGACGAGATCGCAGGGGACGAGCGGGTTGACCTTCTGGGCGTTCGCCTCGTCCCCGGTCATCCGGACCACGGCAGCCCGCATGGCTGCGAGGTCGACGACCGCCGGCACACCGGTGAAGTCCTGCAGGACGACGCGCCCCGGCATGAAGGGGACCTCGGTCTCGCCGACGTTCTCCGCGTCGTAGGCGGCGAGGTTGGCGATGTCGTCGTCGCCGAACACGTGGCCGTCGTGGTTGCGGAGTGCCGACTCGAGGAGGACCTTGATCGAGTACGGGACGGCGGAGATGTCGCCGACACTGTCGAGGCGGTGGATGGTGCGTTCGCCGAGCGGCGTGGCGAGGCGCTGTTGGGCGTCGGGCATGCGGGCTCCCGGTGAGGAAATCGTGACTTCTTCTGAGTGTAGGTGCCGCCCTCGGCTGGCTCCCCGGCCCCCGAACCGACAAGAACCCCCGTTCTTTCTCCTCCTGCGAACCCCGGGTTCCCACCAACCGGGAGGAATCGTTCCGAGGGCCCCGAGCCACCCCTGGGGTAGGTGGTAGCCCACGGTTCCTCGGGTACGGTTCGGTCATGTCCGACCACGTCCTCGGGGCGATCTCCGTCCGAGCCGCCCTGAATGGCGGCGTCCGCGACGTGGAAGCGATCCTCGTCTCCAACCGCCCCCGTCATCGGCGACTGGTCGAATCCTCCGAACGGGCGGGCATCCCGATCGAAGAGGTCTCGACCCAGGCGCTCGACGAGATCGGCCGGGGCCATGCCGGGATCGCCGCCCGAGTCGGTGAGCGGCAGTTTCGAGACGCCTCCGAACTGTGGGAAGGGACGTTCCTGGTCCACCTCGACGGGATCGAGGACCCGTTCAACTTCGGACAAGCCGTTCGCACGCTCCACGCTGCGGGATGCGACGGCGTGTTCCTCGCGCCGCGCAACTGGACGACGGCCACAGCCACGGTCACCCGGGCGTCGGCGGGAGCGACCGAGCTGCTACCGATGGCCATCGCAGAAGCCGAGGACGTGGCTGCAGAGGCCAAGCGGAGGGAGTTCAATGTCGTCGCCGGTGCCGAGCGGGAAGACTCGGTCGCTCTCTGGGACGTCGACCTCACGGGGCCGACGCTGCTCTTCGTCGGCGGCGAGCGACGAGGGGTCACCCGCTCGGTCCTCGCCGAACTGACGGCGGTCCGGATCCCCTATGGCACCGACTGGGACAAGAGCCTCGGGACGGTGGCAGCCACCGCCGTCCTCGCATTCGAGATCCGGCGCCAACGTCTCGGCTGATCAGTCCATGGCCACTTCGGTCCGTACGTTCACCCCGTCGGCCACCTGGGGTACGAAGACCCGCTCGGGCCGGATCCGATAGGCCCCATAGGGCGGCATCGGGAGATCCCAGATGGCGATTGCCGAGCGGACGACCCCGGGGAATTCGGAAGGATCGACCAGCGCCGCCGAGCCCTCCATCTGTATCCCGGCCAATGTCATCGTGGTCTCGCCGGAGTACTCCGGCTGGTCGGCGTCGAAGATCGTCACGGCGACGCTGGGGTTGCGCTCGAGATGCTTCGAGTGCCGGACGTCGAGCGGCGAGAAGAACCACAGGTCCAGCCCCTCGCCGACGACGTATTCGAGCGGAGCGACCCATGGGGACTCGCCATCCGTCGTCGCCAAGACCAGGTAGCGGTTCCGGTCGATGAGGGCTTCCACCCACACCCGGTCGACGTCGTCGTGCATGATTCGTTCCTCCTGCCCGGACGCTAGGTGGGGAAGGGCACCCCGTGCGGCCCACTACCGTCGCCGCCATGCCGAAGATCCACGGCGGGCAGATCCTCGCCCGAGCCCTGAAGAACGAGGGTGTCGACACCGTCTTCGCCCTTACCGGCGGTCACATCATGGGATTCCTCGACGGTTGCGTACTCGAGGACATCCGGATCGTCGACGTCCGACACGAACAGACTGCGGCCCACGCCGCCGAGGCCTACACCCGGCTGACGGGCCGGCTCGGTGTTGCCGCCGTCACCGCGGGTCCGGGCGTGACGGACACCGTCACCGGCGTGGCGACGGCGGATGCGTCCGGCACGCCGATGCTGCTGCTCGGCGGTCGGCACCTCGTCCGCCAGGAGCTGATGGGCGGGCTCCAGGAGATGGACCACCCGCAGCTCTTCCGCTCGATCACGAAGTGGGCAGGGACCAGCTGGCAGACCGAGCGGATCGCCGAGACCGTTGCCACCGCGGTCCGACATGCCTACGACGGTCGGGGAGGCCCGGTCTTCCTGGACGTACCGATGGACCTGCAGTTGGACCAGATCGACGAGGCGTCCGTCCTCTTTCCCGAAGCATCCCGGCCGAATCGACGATCGGGCGCCGCCCCTCCCATCGTGGAGGAGATCGCGGCTTTGCTCGCCTCGGCCGAGCGGCCCCTCGTCTTCGCCGGCGGAGGCCATCGCGAAGTGACGGGGGAGGGCTTCCTCCAGGCCCTGGTCACCGCCCTCGGTGCCCCCACCTTCCTCAACTCCCGGGCCCGGGGCACGCTGCCGTTCGACCATCCACGCCTCGGCAGCTACAGCCGGGGCATGCTCTTCCCCCAGGCCGATGTCGTGCTGGCCCTCGGTGTCGACTGGGATTTCAGGGCCGGCTACGGGCGGAGCATCGACGACGAGGCCACCGTGATCCAGGTCGACGCCGACGGCACCCGGATCGGATGGAATCGGGCAGCCCATGTGGGCGTCGTTGCCGATCCGGCCACGGTGGTCGCCCAGTTGGTCGAGCACCTCGAGTCATTCGAACCGAATCCGGATTGGCTGGCGACGTTCGACCAGGTCGAGGAGATGGCGAGGGCCCAGAAGACGGAGGGCCACGACTCCGACGACGTACCGGTCCACCCCCAGCGGTTCGCATCCGAAGTGGGTGGCTTCTTCGGCGATGAGGCGATCATTGCCGTCGATGGCGGTGACATCGTGAGCACGACCGCCCGCTGGTTGCAGACCTCCGAACCGGGCCACCTCCTCGACCCCGGTCCGTTCGGTTCCTTGGGCACGGGGCCGGGCTACGCGATCGCGGCCAAGGTCGCCTTCCCCGAACGGCGGGTGGGGCTGGTGTTCGGCGATGGGGGCTTCGGGTTCAACGGCTTCGAGTACGACACCATGATCCGCCACGGTCTGGCGGTGGTCGGGGTCATGGGCAACGACGGTGTCTGGTCGAACATCAAGACCGTCCACCGCTCCTTCTTCCCCGACCGGGTGGTCGCCGCCGACCTCGGCAGGCGGCCGTACGCAGCGGTCGTCGACGCGATGGGAGGACACGGTGAAGTGGTGACCGAACCGGACCAGATCGGCCCGGCCCTACGACGGGCGGAGGCGTCGGGCTTGCCGTCGCTCGTCGAGGTCCATATCGCCGAGACGATGCGGATGAGCTCGAACTACGCCCAATGAACGAGTACCTCCAGGCGATCATCTGGGGTCTGGTCCAAGGCCTGACGGAGTTCCTGCCGGTCTCGTCCAGTGGGCACCTCGTGATCGTCCCGGAGTTGGTGGGGGTGGAACCACCCGACCTCGCGCTCTCGGCGGTCCTGCACCTGGGGACGCTCGCAGCGATCGTCGTCTACTACTGGTCCGACCTCACGGCGCTCCTCAAGTTCGGTTCCGACGAGAAGGCCCGCCACGTGCTGTGGATGCTCCTCCTTGGAACGCTCCCCGCCCTTCTCGCCATCGTGTTCCGGGACGAGGTCGATTCCCTGCAGTCGTCGACGACGGCGGTCGGTGTCGCACTCATCGGAACCGGCATCGTCCTCTGGCTCTCCCAACTGGTGCATGACAAACAAGCCGTGCTGGAGGAAGGGCGCTGGTATGACGCCTTGGTCGTGGGCTTCGCCCAGCTACTGGCGGTCATCCCGGGCGTGTCCCGCTCCGGCATGACCATCACCGCAGGCATGGGTCGCGGTCTGTCCCGCCACGAGGCGGCGAGGTTCAGCTTCCTGCTCGGCGTCCCGACGATCGCCGGCGCCGGATTGCTCGAGGGCATCGACGTCGTCGGCGATGGGCGACTCGGCGGACCCGAGATCGTTGGGGTCGTGGTTGCAGGTCTCACCGGCTATGCCGCGATCGCCCTCCTGCTCCGCATCCTGGAGCGAGTCGGTCTGCGGCCGTTCTCCTACTACTGCGTCGTCGTCGGTGCCCTCGTGGTGGCGTTCCTGTGAACCTCTCTTGTCCGAGCTGCGGCGAGGACGACGACCTTTCGGGTGAGCGGGTCGTGGAGGCGATCGTTGTCACGTGCGGCGCGTGCGGGCACCGTTGGGAGCGTTCCACCAAGCCGAGCTGTCCTACCTGTGGGACGACCGAGCTGCGGACGGTGCCGCTGGCCATCCTCGAGAAGTCGAGGGGTACACAGCTGTCGATGGTCGGAACCCGGCCGATCGACCTCTGTCCGACCTGCGATGCAGAGACGATCGCCCACTGGCAGAAGAACCGTCCCAACCCACTCATGCCCGACGAAGTCCCGAACCTGATGCCATGAGCCTGGAATTCCGGCCCGCCCGACCGGCCGAGGCCGACCTCGTCGACGAGATGACCCTGGCCGGCGTCGCAACGCACGACCACGCCCGAACCCATCCCCGAGCCCACGCCGACCTCACACGCATGATCGAGGAAGGGACCCCGGGCGAGGTGGTCACCGTGGCCGAGGAGAATGGGCGCGTCGTCGGGTTCCACGGCCTGGTGGACGAGGGCGATCACATCGAGATGAAGCGCCTGTTCCTCGCAGTCGAGTGCATCGGCCGCGGCTACGGCAAGGCCATCTGGAGGCATGCGGTGCAGACCGCCGCCCGGACGCACGTCACCATGCGCATAGTCTCCGATCCCGGGTCCCGTTGGTTCTACGAGGCCATGGGAGCGGTCCTCGAGCGGGAGATCGAGCCCTACGAAGGCTTCGTGCTCGGCGTCTACACGTTCCCACTGACCGACTGACCAGACCCCTTCACCAGACCGGTCTCGCGTCATACGGTGGGCCGTGTACTGGTTGGCACCTCCTCCGACCCGGCGGTACGTCGCCGCAGCGCTCCTCGTCCTCGCGGCCGTGACCTGGGACCTCGTACCGGAACCGACGACCGAGTATCCGTATGCCGGCAGTGAGCTCGTCGCCGGAACGCCGGTCGACGAAGCCGACATCCGCTGGCGCCGGGTCGCGTCCAGAGTCCTCCCGGTGACGGTGCCCCATGGCGTGCTCCGGGTCGATGTCGCGGAGGGGGAGCCGCTGCTCCCGTCGCACCTGACGGACGTCCCGGTCCCGGAGGGATGGTGGGTCGTCGAGGTCGAGGTGCCGCCCGGAGCCGTGGTGGGCGGGCCGGTGCGGGTCGCCGTGACGGCAACAGGGGCACTGGAGGCGACCCTGGTCGAGGGGGTGGTGGTGCGGGGGAGTGCCGGAAGGCTCGGCGGCTCACCGGGGGCCGTGGCCGTGCCGGAGTCCGCCTCCGCGCTGGTGGCAGCTGCTGCCCGCAGCAACCAGCTCGTGGTCCTCGCCGGGGGCTAGTCGTCGTCCGACGAACTGCCCGTGCGGGAGTCCGTCTTGTAGAAACCGCTGCCCTTGAAGACGATCGGCGAGGGGTGAAAGACCTTCCGTAGGTCTCCGCCGCAGCCGTCGTGGGTGGTCAGCTCCTTGTCGGAGAACGACTGGAAGACGTCGAACTCCTCCTCGCAGCGAGCACAGCGATACACGTAGGTCGGCATTGGGCCGGGCATGGTAGGTCGACGAGCGCCGTACAGCGGGCCCCGGCGCTCGTACACTCGCAGCGATGGACCTCTCTCCCGGGCTCGCAATCCCGCTCGCCGTCGTGGTCGGTTACCTCCTCGGATCGGTCGACTTCGCCGTGTGGGTGGCACGAGCCCGAGGGGTCGACATCTACGAGGTCGGGTCGGGAAACCCGGGTACGTCCAACGTTGCCCGGACGCTCGGCAAGGGTGCCGCGGCCATGGTGCTCGTCGGCGACCTCCTCAAGGGGACGATCGCCGCGGCGATCGGCTTCGTGCTCCTGCCAGAGCCGGCCGGGGGAGTCCTCTCGGGCTGGGGGCTGTCCGCTCTCGCCGGCTTCCTCGCCGTGGTCGGCCATTGCTTCCCGATCCTCCACAAGTTCAAGGGTGGCAAGGGGGTTGCGACGGCCCTGGGCGTCCTGGTGTTCCTCAACCCGATCCTGGGACTCGCGCTCGGGGGCCTCTGGGCGCTGTTGGTGGCGATCACCCGCACGGCCTCCATCGGTTCGCTGACGGTCCTGCTGCTCACCCCGGTCGCCTACTGGTTCACCGGACCACTCGGCACCGTCGACATCACGCCGTTCGGCTCGCTCGTCTGGGTCACGGCGGTCGTCGTCCTCGTCCTCTTCCGACACGCGCCGAACATCAGACGGATCCTCGGCCGCGAAGAATCGACCATCGTCAAGGACGACTGATGCGGCCGCTGGACGAGGCACGCCGGGATGTGTTGGCAGCCATGGAGGCGAATCCCGTCGTTCGGGTTTCCCTGCGCCAGTCACTGGGACTCGTGCTGGGCGAGGACGTCGTCGCCGGCCACGACCTGCCGCCGTTCCCGAACTCTTCCATGGATGGCTACGCGGTGCGGGCAGCGGACGTTGCGGAGACCCCTGTCGACCTGACGGTCGTCGACGACCTTCGGGCGGGCTACGAAAGCGGTGCCGAGGTACGACCGGGCACCGCCATCCAGATCATGACCGGTGCGCCGGTCCCCGCCGGCGCCGATGCCATCGTCCCCGTGGAGCAGGTCGAGCACGGAAGTGGCACCGTTCGGATCCTCGAGGGTGTCGCCCCGGGCCGGTTCGTGCGCGCCGCCGGCGGAGACGTGGCGGGGGGCACGACCGTCGTGTCCGCCGGCGATCGTCTCAGCCCTGCCCATCTCGGTGTCCTTGCCGCCCTGGGGGTGACCGAGGTTCCGGTCCGCCGGCGTCCTGTGGTCGCGTTCATGTCGACGGGTGACGAGGTCGTCCCACCCGAGACGAAGGATCTTGCTCCGGGGAAGATCCGCGACGCCAACCGACCCCTCCTCTCCGGTCTGCTCGCGGAGCTCGGCGCGGAATCGATCGATCTGGGAATCGTCCCCGACGACGCGGCTGCCCTGCGCTCGGCGCTGTCGGACGGAGCCGACCGCGCCGACGTCGTCGTGACGACGGGCGGGGTGTCGATGGGTACCCACGACCTCGTGAAGCAGGTGCTTGCCGAGCAAGGGACGGTCGACTTCTGGAAGGTCGCCATGCAGCCCGCCAAGCCGTTTGCCTTCGGTTGGGTAGGGAAGACACCGCTCTTCGGGCTGCCGGGCAACCCGGTCTCCTCGATGGTCGCGTTCGAGCAGTTCCTGCGACCCGCCCTCCTCACGATGATGGGAAGCGCCGCGATCCTGCGACCGCGCGTCCGAGGGACGTCCTCGGAGGACCTCTCGACGGATCCCGCCAAGACCGTCTTCGTCCGAGCCCGGTCGGAGTACGGCGATGGCAGGTGGGTGGCAACGCCATCCAAGCGCCAGCAGTCGAACATGCTCTCGGCGGTCGCCAATGGCAACTGCTTCATCGTGGTGCCCGAAGGCATCGGTGACGTGGCGTCGGGCCGAGAGGTCGAACTCGAGATGTTCCAGTGGCCCGCGACGAGGATGGCTCCATGACCGAGCTGACACACCTCACCGATGACGGTGACGTCCACATGGTCGACGTCGGAGGCAAGGAGGTGACCGAGCGGGTCGCCGTGGCCGAGGCATTCGTCGACCTCGACGACTCGACTGCCGACCTCCTCTTCTCCGGTGGGCTCCCGAAGGGCGATGCCCTCGCCGTTGTGCGAATCGCGGCGATCGGCGGCGCGAAGAAGGCGGCCGATCTCATCCCGCTGTGCCACCCGTTGCCGCTCACCGGCGTGCAGGTCGTGGTCGAGCGAAGCGGAGTCGGCGCTCGGATCGAGGTCACCGCCAAGACGTCCGGCAGGACCGGGGTGGAGATGGAGGCGATGTCAGGTGTCTCGGCCGGGGCCCTGGCGCTCTATGACATGGTCAAGGGCGTCCAACGTGGTGCGACCATCGGCCCGATCCGGCTGCTCGCGAAGTCAGGTGGCCGTTCAGGGGAGTGGCAGCGATGAGGTCCTTGGTCCTGACGGTCTCGGATCGGGTGTCGGCGGGAACGGCGATCGATACGGCCGGCCCGGCCGCGGTCGAGCTGCTTGCCGCAGCCGGGATCGAGGCCGAGCTGCGAGTGGTACCAGATGGCATCGAATCGGTCTCGGCTGCGCTGCGCGATGCGATCGTGATCCGGCGGCCGCTGGTCGTCACGGCAGGTGGCACCGGTGTCTCCGAGCGGGACCTGACACCGGAGGCGACGCGGTCGGTCATCGAGCGCGAGGTCCCGGGTATCGCGGAGGCGATCAGGGCGATGTCGCTCGAGAAGACGCCCCACGCGATGCTCTCGCGTGGGATCGCCGGCATCAAGCGGTCGACCCTGATCATCAATCTGCCCGGTTCCGAACGCGCCGTGCGTGAGTGCATGGACGTGGTCGTACCCGTGCTGCCCCACGCATTGGCGCTTCTGGCGGGGAACACCGACCACTGAGCGCGCGAAGATCCGTTGCCCGAGGGACACCCGGTGGTAACGTCGCCGCGATGCGAGAGAAGGCACGAAGCGGGCTGGTCTACAGCGCAGTTGAGGCCTATTCTTGGGCACCCCTGAAGTCCACTCTTCTCGAACTCTTGTGAACAACCTCATCATCTTCGTCCTTGTGATCGCGGCCGTGTGGGGCCTCTTCCTCCTACCGTCGCTCATCGAAGCCCGTCGCGAAGCGCCGCTCATGTCCACCCAGCGCTACGACGAGGTCTCTGCTCGCCTTTCCATTTCCCAGAGTGGTCCGCAGGCAGCTGCGGCCCGCGCCGCCACCAACGCTCGTCGCCGTCGGGCGCTGGTCGTCGTCGGGACGCTCGCTCTTGGGACGCTCGTGGCAGCGGTGCTGACGTCCAGTGTCTGGGTCCTCGTTGCTCACCTATTGGTCGACGCATTCCTCGCTTGGTACGTCGCGATGCTCGTGCAGTTGCGCCGCCAGCAGCAGCACTCCAATCTTGTTCGGGCCCACAGCCAGGTGCCTGCCGAGATCGCCGAAGTCCGCGTCATCGCCGGCTGATCAGCCCACTCGGGACGGCTTCCCGGAGCCCCCTGGTCCAGAGGGACCTGAAACCCCGGGGATCTCACCCACCCAAGGTCCTCCCATGCAAGGCATCGCCGAACGGGCCGCCGACCGGGTCGAAGGGCTCTCGGCTTCCGACTACCTGGAGGAGTCGATCATGGAGCCCGGGGCTCACCTGGTCGAGGGCTATGACGATGTGATGCCCCGGGTGATCGGTCGGACGATTTCGCAGGAGGAGTTGGAAGAGCTGGTTGCCTTCCTGCTGACCCAGTAGCGGGCTATCGGCCTTGCCCGGATACAATCTTCATCCCATTTCGGGGCTGTAGCTCAGTTCGGCAGAGCACCTCGTTCGCAACGAGGGGGTCACGGGTTCAAATCCCGTCAGCTCCACCAGCGAAATCGCCCCTTGGATCAGGCCTACCGCCGCCGGCGGGAGGGCTGGTTACCTTTCGAAGGAGGACAGGCGCGGTACGGGCGCTGGCAGTCCGACTCGAGCGCCACGTTTGGAGGCGGTTCCGTAGGAGCGGATCGACAGGTGGGGATGGCTTTCGTTCAAGCTGTCGACCCCTCGGGCGTCTCCCTCACTGCCGGGAGGCCGTGCGGAACGATGGGATCAGGGGCCTTCGGTCAGGAGCCCGTAGAGGCTGTAGATGTCCATGGCTGCCCCGCGATCGAACTCAACCTCGAAAATGGCATCGCCGAGGTGGGTCCGGGCTTCTTCGATGACCCGTTCGTGGGTGCGGTGGCTGGGTCCGCGACCTTCGAGCATCTTGGCCATGAACCAGGTTGCGGTTCGGTGCTCACCCTTGGCTCGGAAGTAGTCGGCGGCGGCGCAGAATGAGATGGTGGTGGGTTGTGTCTGAGCGAGGTCGTGTGCGATGAGCGGCTCGAGGTGCTGCCAGGCGACGTCGAGCTCGCCGAGTGCCACGTACGCGTGGGCCTTCTCGTTGGTCACTTCGCGCAGCACGTCCACGTCGTCGGTGTCGATGGCGTCGAGTCGCTCCAACGCTCGCTCGGGATGGCCGGAGAAGACCTCGGTTTCGGCGAGGTCGGAGAGCGTCAGCCACCGGGCTTGTGGTTTGAGGGTGGGGTCGTCAAGGGCTTGGAGGAGCTTCTGGCGGGCCTCGTCGTGGCGTCCGTGCCGCAAGTAGCGGCTTCCGAGGATGCCGTGTGCGATGCCCGGTTCCCACCAGCCGTACCGGCTGTCGAGAGTGATGATCTCATCGGCGAGGGCCTCGGTCTCGTCAAGAGGGAGGGGTTGGGCGGCAGTCGCGGTTAGGCGCACAAAGGCGCAGGCCGCCATGAACTCGGGGTCCTCTTGGGCCTCGGGTAGCGAGCGGAGAGCCGCGGTTCGGGCTTGGGCGTCGGACTCGCGCCACACCATGCTCTCCGCGAACGCGCACCGGAGCAGCTCCCACCGCCATCGACCAGGGCTGGTCGACCACCGATCGGCGATCGGCGTGAGGGCGTCGACGATCGGGATCTCTGCTTGCCAATCAGGCGCAGTGGTTGCGAGGCCACCGGGGATCGATCGGATGAGCCGTGCGGCGAGCTCGAGGTCTGCGGTGCCGACCCACTCGAACGCGGCGACGAGGTCGCCGGGAGCCCAGTCGAACTCGGTGGCCCAGGCTTCGTAGTTCCTCGGGCCATGCTGTGCGTCGATCTCGAAGGAAGCGTCAGCGACCAGTTCGACGAGTCGTCGACGGGCCGGTTGGAGGCCACCCCTGGCCGCCAGGCGGGCCGTCGCGTACTCCTTGATCGGTTCAAGGAGGCGGTAGCGGTCACCGGATCGCTGGATGAGTGACTTCTCCACCAGCCCATGGATCGTGGCGGTCGATGCGTCGGCGAGGTCTGCGGCGTTGCGGATGGTGAAGGTGCCGTCGAACACTGCCAGTCGTTCAAATGCGGCTTGTTCGGCGGGTTCGAGGAGGTCGTACGACCACGCAATCGCCTCCGTGGCCGATTGGTGCCGGGGACTGGTTCCCCGACTGGTCAGGGCCCCCACCCCGTGGGTGTCGAGCGACGCGAACAGGTCTGTCAGTGGTAGGCGAGTGGCATGGGCAGCGACGAGCTCGGCGACGAGTGGAAGGCCGTCGAGTCGGGCGGCGAGGCCGGCGACCAGGTCGGTGTCAGCCGAGTCGACGTTGGCGCGGTCGACGAACAGGTCGACGGTGTCGTGGTCGTCGAGTGGTGGCACGTCGATCACCGATTCTCCGGGCACGCCGAGGGGTTCCCGAGAGGTGACCAGCAACCGGATCGCCGGACCGGCCCGGAGGAGCGAAGCGGCGGTGCCAGCTGTTTGTCCGATGACGTGTTCGGCGTTGTCCAAGACGACCAGCTGGTCACGCCCGGCGGCAGTTCGTCGCCACCCTTCGATCGGTGCCATCCCCAACGCGGCGGCGACCGCCGAGTCGATGGGCGCGTCTGGAGCCACCTCGTCGAGGGGGGCGAACCACACACCCCGGTCAGTCTCGGGAACGAGGTTTGCGGCGACCTCCAGTGCCACGGTCGTCTTGCCGATTCCGCCCGGCCCAACCAGTGTCACGAGCCGCCCGTCGGCGAGTTCGGTGGTCACTCGATCCACAAGCGCTTCGCGGCCGATCAAGGATGTGAAGCGAACCGGCAGATTGTGTTTGTCGGGGTCGAGCGCCCGCACCGGCGGGAACGAACCGGCCCCTATCTGGACGAGTTCGACCGGTTCGAAAAGATCGGCGAGGCGATACGTCCCGAGCGGCACGAGCGGCATGTCGCCGTCGAGGAGCGCACCGGTGGCAGCCGAGGCGAGGATCTGGCCGCCGTTGGCGGCCGATGCGATGCGGGCGGCCCGGTTGACGGTCAGTCCGAAGAAGTCCCCGCCCCGCTCCTGCGCTTCCCCGGTGTGTATCCCCATCCGGACCGCCAGTCGATCTCCACCGACTTCGAGGTTCGACAGGCCAGCTTGGGCCTTTGCTGTTGCGGCCGCCGCAGCGCGGGGTGCTTCGAAGACGGCACCGAACCCGTCGCCACCGCCGGCGAAACAGAAGCCACCCTCGCTGGCAACGGCTTCACGGATGATCTGGTCGTGACGTTCCAACGCCACCGGCATGTCATCGGGGTGGCGTTGCCAGAGGCGTGTGCTGCCGACGATGTCTGTGAACACGAACGTCGCCAAGGTCTGTCCGCCGTCCATTCCCTCCGTCCCGGATCCCCGGCGAGGGTACAGCCACAACACATGGGCAGGCGAAGACCCTCGTGGCTTGTTAGTGGCCTGTTAGGCGGGTTCGGGATGATCTGCGGTGATAGGTTCGCCGAGAGGGAGTACCGATGACACTGGAGGAGGCACCAGTGCCCGGCAACGGCCAGGGTCCTGACCTGTGTGGCGCCACGCTGTGGCGGCGCGGGGTGTTCGCTGATGGCCACGGGTGTGCTCGGCCAGGGGTCTCCCTGTCGGCGGACCATCACCGGGGAAGGCCCTGATGGAGACCGCTGAACGGTCCACCCAG
>JAHEFX010000081.1 GCA_024639975.1 bacterium | reverse complement strand
GGTCGATCACCGATGGCAAGTCCGACCGCCATGAGATCGGCAAGCTCACCGTCCCGGCCGGCGGATACGCCGTGCTCGCCAGGGTCGCCGACCCATCCCTCAACGGCGGGGTCCCTGCGGCCTACGAATACGGCGAGGACCTCGTCCTGTTGAACAACCCGGACCGCTTGGTCCTCCTTCGTCCCGACGGCTCCGAGGCGGACCGGGTGGACTGGGGCAACGGGTTCCCGTGGCCACGCGGCCGATCCATGAGCCTCGTCGACGTCGCAGCAGACAACGCCCTCGGCAGGAACTGGTGCCTGTCGACGACCGCGATGTGGGGTGGTGACCTCGGCAGCCCGGGGGCCCCGAACCGGTGCACGGAATCAACCGTGGACATCGTGTTCTCCGAGATCCTCCAGAACCCGAGGACCACTTCGGACTCGGACGGCGAGTGGTTCGAGCTGCTGAACCGCGGACCGGAGTCGGTCGAGCTCGATGGGTTCACCGTGAAGGACGACGACGGCGACCAGTTCACCATCGGCGGCTCACTCGTGGTCGGCGCCGGACAGCCGGTCGTCATCGGCCGCTCCGCCAACACGGCCGCCAACGGCGCCGCACCCGTGTCCTACGCCTACGGCGACGCCATGGCCCTCCACAACTCCTCGGACGAACTGGTCCTGCTGGACCCCGACGGGGTCCAGGTCGATCGAGTCGCCTGGGACGACGGGCGAACCTTCCCGGACCCGAACGGGGCTTCGATGGTGCTGGCCGACCCGAACGGCGACAACGATGCCGGATCGGCGTGGTGCGCCGCCAAGGTCTGGTGGGCCGGCGCCGACCGCGGCACGCCCGGCGGACCGGGCGGTTGTGACGAACCCGGCGGGACTCCCCAGCTCGTGATCACGGAGGTCCTGTTCGACCCGGTCGCCACAGGCGACCGCTCGGGCGAGTGGTTCGAGATCGCCAATCTCGGGGGCGATGAGGTCGACCTCGCGGGCTGGACCATCCGGGACTTCCACGACGACGTCCACGTCATCGGCGACCTGACGATCCCCGGCGGACAGCGGGCCGTGCTCGCCGAGACCGGCTTGGCAACCAATGGTGGCGTCGCCGCCGACTACGTCTATGGGAGCGGATTCCACCTCCACAACACGGTGGACGAGCTCGTCCTCGTCACCCCCAACGGTGTGGTCGTCGACCAGATCAGATGGGGGACGAAACGCGGATTCCCCGATCCGGTCGGCGCGTCCATCGAGCTGATCGACCCGAGCACGAACAACGCCCTCGGCGCGAACTGGTGTAGCGCAACCCAGCCCTTCGGCTCGGGCGACCTGGGGACGCCCGGCGAGTCCGGGGCGTGCGCCGCTCCCGGTGCCGTGGTGCCACTCGTCGTCACCGAGATCATGCGGAATCCGAGCGCCGTCCACGACGACGTCGGCGAGTGGTTCGAGGTCTTCAACCCAACGGACTCGCCCGTCGACCTGCTCGGCTGGACGATTTCCGACGAGGACTCCGACCACCACCGAATCGTCTCGTCGACGATCATCGAGCCCGGCGACCACGCCATCCTCGGTCGCTCGGCGGAGCGCAACAGCAACGGCAAGGTCGACGTCGACTACGCCTACGGCCCCGCGGTGCGACTCTCGAACACCGCCGATGAGCTCGTCCTCTCAGACCCGCACGGCCGCCCAGTCGACCGGATCGCCTGGGACGACGGGTCGGAGTGGATCCGGCCGAACGGCGCGTCCATGTCGCTGGTGAACCACACCATCGGGATCTCGATCTCCGGTCCCCAGGCCATCGGCAACGAGCCCTCCGGCTGGTGCGAATCGGCACCGGCATTCGGCAAGGGCGACCGGGGCACCCCCGGCGCACCGTCCATCTGCCTCGTCACCTCCACGCCGGATCGCATCGTGATCACCGAGGTCCACCGGAACCCGGCATCGGTCGCCGACTCACTCGGCGAGTGGATAGAGCTCTACAACGCCGACGACCACCCGGTGAACCTCAACGGATGGACCCTGCGCGACGACGACTGGGACGAGTGGAAGATGTCGCACCACGGCAGCCTCGTGATCAAACCGGGCGAATACCTCGTCGTCGGGAAGCTGTCGGACCCGAGCCGGAACGGGGGGGCGCCGGTCGAGGTCACCTACGGACACGAGTTGATCCTGTACAACAGCGCAGACGAGCTCACCTTGGTCGACCGCAAGAACCGTGTCATCGACCGCGTCGAGTGGAAGGCGACCGGGTTCGCCGGCGGATCCGGAGGCTCGGCCCAGCTCGTGGAGCCGACGGCCGATGGCCGCGACCCCGCCAACTGGTGCGACGGCACGACGCCGTTCGGCGATGGCGACCTCGGCAGCCCCGGTCTCCCGAGCGTCTGCGACTGAGCTCAGTCCTCGGACGACCGGTCCTCGACGACCGGGTCGTTGACCGCTGCTTCCTTCTCGGCCCGGAGCTTCTTCAGCTCCTCCTTCTCGGACAACCGGCGGCGACGTCGTGCTCGCCAGACGAGTCCGACGAGCTCGTCGAGCAGGATGGCGATGAGTGCAGTTGCCAGCACGATGACGAACAGCGGGACCTCGGTCTCCACCCAGAGCCACTCGAGTGGGACCGGCGCCTGGTTCTGCCAGACGAGGGCGATGAGGGCCACGGCGAACAGCACGGCGCCGAGGAAGGCGAAAGCGAAACCGGGGCCGCGTCCGCGACGATGGGGAGGAGTCGACATGCCGGTCATCGTAACGAGGGTGGGCGGTTCCATAGACTTCCCGACATGGATGCCGAACGGGTTACAGGAACGCTTGCAGGGATGACAGCCGGGGGCCACGAGGTCGTGTTGCACGGCCACGACGCCGCCTCGGGACTCGAGGCCATCATCGCCGTACATTCGACGAAGCTCGGACCCTCTCTCGGAGGGACGCGCTTCTTCCCCTACCCGGACGAGGTGACGGCCTTGACCGACGCGCTGCGCCTGTCCGAAGGGATGACCCTCAAGGCCGCAGCCGCCGGCCTGGACCTGGGCGGCGGGAAGGCCGTGATCATCGGCGACCCCAGCCTCGCGGGACCCGAGCTCTGGGCGGCCTACGGCCGTCTGGTCGATCGCCTCGGGGGGTCGTACATCACCGCCGAGGACGTCGGGACCTCGGTGGAGAACATGGCCGAGGTCCACCGCCACACCCAGTGGGTGTGCGGTCTGCCCACCAGCGAAGGCGGATCGGGTGACCCGTCCCCGATGACGGCGAGGGGTGTTCGTGCGGCCATGACGGCCTCCGCCGAGCACCTCTGGGGCACCTCGGACCTGGCCGGCCGGGTGATCGCCATCCAAGGCGTCGGGAAGGTCGGGGGGGCCCTGGCCCGTCTGCTCGCAGACGACGGTGCCAAGCTGGTCGTCGCCGACGCCCGCCGGAAGGCAGCCGAGTCGGTGGCCACCGACACCGGAGCCACCGTCGTGGCCCCGGACGAGGTGCTCTTCATCGAGGCGGACATCGTGGCCCCCTGCGCGCTCGGCGCCGTCCTCTCGGACGAGACGGTCCCGCGGCTCCGCTGCCAGGCGGTGGTGGGATCGGCCAACAACCAGCTCGCACACGAGGCCGAGGCCGAGGCCCTCGCCGCCAGGGACATCCTCTACGCCCCGGACTTCCTGGTGAACGCCGGCGGGATCGTCAACATCACGACCGAGCTCGACGGCGCGTATGACCCGGTGGAGGCGACGAGGCGGGTCGACGGCATCCACGACACGATGGTGTCGGTCCTTGCCCGGGCCGACCGAGACGGCATCACCCCCGAAGCCGCCGCCATCGCCCTCGCCAGATCCCGCCTCGACGCCTAGCCCATGGAATCGCTCTCTCCCGATGACCTCGTCGCCATCGACGTGCACGTCCACGCGGAGCTCGACCGACATGGCCGCGACGACCTCCCCCCGGCCCACCGGGAAGCCGTGAATGACTACTTCAAAGGGGAACCACCCCTCAAGGATGCCGAAGGCATCGCCGCCTACTACCGGGAACGACGGATGATGGCCGTCGTGTTCTCGGTGGATGCCGAGCGCACCCTGGGTCAAGCGGCGGTCCCCATCGACGAGATCGCCGAGGCAGCGGCCCGCAACCCCGACGTCCTGATCCCCTTCGCCTCGGTCGACCCCCACCGTCCCGACGCCGTGGCCTCGGCTCGACGCGCCGTCGAGGAGCACGGCGTACGCGGCTTCAAGTTCCACCCCTCGATGCAGGAGTTCGATCCCAACGACCCGATGGCCTACCCGCTGTACGAGGTAATCGAGGCTGCAGGTGCGATCGCGTTGTTCCATACCGGGCACACCGGCATCGGAGCAGGGATGCCCGGTGGCGGCGGCATTCGGTTGCGCCACTCCCGACCGATGCTCGTCGATGACGTCTCCGTCGACTTCCCGGAGCTCGAGATCATCCTCGCCCACCCGTCCTTCCCCTGGCAGGACGAAGCCCTCTCCATGGCCATGCACAAGCCGACGATCCACCTCGATCTCTCCGGCTGGTCGCCGAAGTACTTCCCGCCCCAGCTGGTCAGGTACGCATCGACGACGCTCCAGGACAAGGTGCTGTTCGGCTCCGACTTCCCCCTGATCACTCCGGACCGCTGGCTCGACGACTTCGACGCCCTCGATGTCCCGGAACCCGCCCGGTCGAAGATCCTGCTGGGGAACGCCCGCCGCCTGTTCGGGGTCTGATCGCGACCCAACCCATTCCCGAACGGTCCGAGGCATGCCACGATTGGCCCCATGGCCGAGGACGAGACCGAGTTCGAACCGATCATTCCCGACTTCCCGTTCGGGAACACCGGGCGGATCGTCGCGGGAGGGGCCCTGGTCCTGGTCGGGGTCGCCGGCCTCGTGCTACCCCTACTACCGGGATGGGTGCTGATCATCCCCGGGCTCGGGATCATGGCCCCTGCGGTCCCCTTCCTCCGGCCATTCCACCTGCGGGTGATCCGGCTCTACCGCCGGTTCACCGGCGAGTACGGACCGCACCCGGACGAGGCGACCTGATGGCCGATCTCACCCTGGAGGTCTGGTCGGACATCCTCTGTCCCTGGTGCTTCATCGGTAGCCGCCACCTCGCATCCGCACTCGAGGCGACCGCCCACGACGTCGACGTCATCTGGCGGGCATTCCAACTCGACCCGAACCTCGGCACCGAAGGCACGAACAACCGCCGACGACTGGTCGACAAATTCGGCGGTGAGGCCCACTACGAAGCGGCTGCCGCCCGGGTGAGCGAGACCGGCGAGCGCGTCGGCATCGACTTCGACCATACGGGCGTCATTGCTGCCAACTCGATGCGCGCCCACCAGTTGGTGGCGATCGCAGCCGAAGCCGGCCGCGCCGACCACGTCGTGGCTCGTCTGTTCTCTGCCCAGTTCGAGCAGGGCCGCAACGTCGCCGACCTCGGGACCCTCCACTCGATCGCCACCGAGTCCGGTCTCCCCGACCCGGATCGATCCGTCGACCGGGTGGCTGCCGGCGACTGCCTCGGATCGGTGAAGGATGACATCGACGAGGCGGGCCGCCTCGGCATCCACGGGGTCCCGACGTTCGTCGCTGATCGGAAGGTCGGCGTGTCCGGGGCGGTGCCGCCGGAAGTGTTGGCGGGCCTGTTCGACCAGGCGATCGGCGACCCACCGACGGGCTAGGACGGGTCGGCGCCGAGCCACGCGTCGATTGCAGCCGCCGCCGCCCGGCCAGCAGCGAGGGCGAGGATCACCGTCGCTCCCCCACTGGCGATGTCCCCGCCGGCGAAGACACCCGGGATCGAGGTCGCGCCGGTCTCGGGATCCACCACGACCGTACCCCGGGCCGTCGTCTCCAAGCCCGGTGTCGCCTTCGCGAGGATCGGATTGGGTTGGTTGCCGATCGCCACGATCGCGACATCGCAGGCAACGTCTTCGGTCATCCCATCGATGGGCATGGGCCGGGCCCGACCCCATTCGTCCGGCTCCCCCAGCTCCATCGCCTGGACGACGACGGATCCCAGCCAGCCGTCGTCTCCCCGGAACTCGATCGGGGAGACGAGGAACCGGAAGTCGACGCCTTCTTCGCGGGCGTGCGCCACCTCCTCGGCTCGCGCCGGCATCTCGGCGTCGGTTCGGCGGTAGAGGACGGTCACCGGATCACCCCCGAGCCGCAACGCCGTGCGAGCCGCGTCCATTGCCGTGTTGCCGCCACCGAGCACGACCACGGGACGCCCGGCCAGGTCGTAGACGGGGGTCTCGGCACCCGGGTCGAAGGCCTTCATGAGGTTCACCCGGGTCAGGAACTCGTTCGCCGAGTACACCCCGATGAGGTCCTCGCCCGGAATCCCGGGGAACCGTGGCAGACCGGCGCCCGTGCCGACGAAGACGGCGTCGTATCCCTCCTCGTCCCGGAGCTCCTCGAGCGAGACGGCCGGCCCCACCAACACGTCGGTCTCGAACGAGACCCCCAGCGAACCCAGCCGCTCAACCTCCGCGGCAACGATGTCCTTCGGGAGCCGGAACTGGGGGATCCCATAGACGAGCACACCACCGATCTCGTGGAGCGCCTCGAACACCGTCACCTCGTGCCCGGCCCTTGCCAGGTCACCGGCACAAGCCAGGCCGGCCGGCCCGGACCCGACGACGGCCACTCGCTTCCCGGTGGGAGGAGTCGCTTCGGGAGCTTCGTCGTGGTCGAGCGCCCAGTCGGCGACGAATCGCTCGAGATGGCCGATCGCGATCGGCCTGCCCCGGTTCCCGAGTACGCAGGCGCCTTCGCATTGGGCCTCCTGCGGACACACCCGTCCACAGACACCGGGTAGGGCGTTGTCGTCCCGGACGACTGCTGCCGCAGCGGAGATGTCACCGGCGGCGACATGGGCGACGAACGCATCGATCCGGACCCCCACCGGGCAGCCCTCGACGCAGGTCGCACGTTTGCAGTTGAGGCACCGGGACGCCTCGAGTACGGCGAGGCCCGTGTTGAACCCCAGGTTGACCTCGTCGAAGGTCGCGGCCCGGCCGGCCGGATCCCGGGTCGGCATCTGCGTCCGGGACATCGCCATGCGTTCCCTCTTGCTGAGCTCAGCCATCGGCGAGCTCCGCCATCCGACACTGCTCGAAAACCCGGTAGGCGCGGTTGCGGGTGGCGAGGAGCTCGAAATCGACCAGGTGGGCATCGAAGTCGGGCCCGTCGACGCAGGCGAACTTCGTCTCCTCCCCCACCCTCACCCGGCAGCCACCACACATACCGGTGCCGTCGACCATGATCGGGTTGAGACTGGCCACCGTCGGGATGGCAGCCGAACGGGTGAGCTCGGCGACCGCCGACATCATCGGTATGGGACCGACCGTGAACACGTGGTCGACGCCTCCCTCGTCGAGCAGGTCGGACAGGGCGTCCGTCACGAGTCCGTGCCTGCCCGCCGAGCCGTCGTCCGTGCACACCAGGAGCTGGTCACAAACCGAGCCCATCTCGTCGATGAGCACGAGCGCATCCCTGGTCCGGGCCCCGACGACCCCGACCACCTCATTGCCTGCGCCGGCCAGGGCTCGGGCAACGGGCAGGGCGATGGCGGCGCCCACACCACCGGCGACGACCACAACGCGCCCGTACGGCTCGATCTCGGTGGCGGCACCGAGTGGACCGAGGACATCGGCGAGCGTCTCGCCAGGACGTTTGGCGGCCAGGCGCTGCGTGCTGGCGCCGATGGCCTGTACGACCAAGGTGATGGTCCCGCTGGGCTCGTCGAGGTCGGAGACCGTGAGCGGGATCCGTTCGCCACCGACGTCGACCCGGACGATGACGAACTGGCCGGGTAGGGCGTGACGGGCCACCCGGGGCGCCTCGACGACGCAGCGGACGACCCCGTCGGCGATCGGGGTCAGATCGCGGATCGGGAACCCATGTTCCACGACGCCGATGCTATCGGCGCCGTGGGCGGGCCGGTCTAGGCCGGCTGGAACACCATGAGCCAGACGAGGGCGAGGAGCACGATGACCTCGACGCGGGCGACCATGTGCATGGTCCGCACCCCGGCGGCGATCTCGTCGTTGTACCCGTCGGCTTCGAGTCGTTCGGAGAGCTTGTCCGAGTTGCGCGAGAAATAGGCGATTCCGGTGATGAACGAGACGGCGAACAGGGCCGTGGCGATGTCGATCCAGAGCGTCCCGAACGAGAGGCCGTCCGTGCCGAAGATCATCCACAGGGCGGTGCCGATCACCACGATGGTCGCAACCGGGTAGAGCTTCCCGTTGGTGGCCTGGGCGCGGAGGAAGGCCCTCGTGTAGGCCTCCTCGCCATCCCGGCGCGCACCGGCCGTATGACCCTCCTGCCACATGACGCCACCGATCCACAGTGCGCCGGCGACGATGTGCAAGAACAACAACCAATTCATCAGAACCTCCCGGGGCCAAGATACCGACGGACTGTCGGATCGTGTGACATCCGTAGCCTTCCCACCAACGACGGGAGGGCCAGATGGGTCAAGACAGCCAGTACGCAGTTCGTTTCGAGGTGGACTACCCCGAGGCCCTCGATCGGGTCACCAGCTTCTTCCGGTTGCTCTGGGTCATCCCGATCGCCGTGGTCTACGGCATCTTGTCGGCGACGGCATCGGAGACCTGGACGATCATCGAGGACGGCCAGGTCGTCGAGTCCGTCTCGCGTTCCGTCGGCGGGATCGCGGGGAGCCTGGTCGCCGTGACGGCCCTGATGATCATCTTCCGCGAGAAGTACCCCCGCTGGTGGTTCGACTTCGCCGTGGAGTTCGCCCGGTTCGGTGCCCGGATCGGTGCCTACCTCGGGCTGCTGACCGATGCGTACCCCTCCACCGACGAGGAGCAGTCCGTGCACCTCGACGTCGACTACCCCGACGTGACAGCGGACCTGAGTCGCTGGATGCCCCTGGTGAAGTGGTTCCTGGCGATCCCCCACTACATCGTGCTGGCCTTCCTGTTCATCGGGGCCTTCTTCGCCGTGTTCTTCTCCTGGTGGGCGATCCTCTTCACCGGTCGGTATCCGCAAGGGTTGTTCGACTACGTCGTGGGCGTCGCCCGCTGGGCGCTCCGCGTCCAGGGATACGTGGCGTTCCTCGTCACCGACGACTACCCGCCATTCAGCCTGCGATGAGCAGGCTCCGGGTCGGACTCCAACTCCCCGAGGTGGAGCGGCCGGTTCGCTGGCCCGAGCTACGCGACATCGCCAAGGAGGCCGAGGCGGTCGGCTTCGACTCGATCTGGGTCGGCGACCACCTCCTCTACCGGGATGAGAACGGCACGCGCGGCCCGTGGGAGGCCTGGTCGCTGCTCGCCGCCCTCGGTGAGGCGACCGAGCGGGTGACGCTGGGGCCCCTCGTCGCAGCAACGGCGTTCCACAACCCGGCGATGCTTGCCAAGAAGGCGGCGACCGTCGACGAGATCTCCGGCGGCCGGCTCGTCCTGGGGCTCGGCGCTGGCTGGAACCGGGTCGAGTTCGACGGGTACGGCTTCGCGTTCGACCGACGGGCGTCCCGCTTCATCGAGGCCCTGCACATCATCCACACCCTGCTGCGAACCGGCCATGTCGACTTCGCCGGGGAGTTCCACACCCTCCGTGACATGGAGCTCGCCCCGCCGGCGAGGCCCGATCTCCCCCTGATGATCGGATCCGAGGGCCCCCGGGTACTGGCCGCCGCCCTCCCGTTGGTGGACATGTGGAACGGCTGGCATGCCTGGTTCGAGAACACGACCGAGGGTCTGGCCGATCTCGTGGGGCGGGTCGATGCGATCGCATCGTCGGTCAGGCTCGACCCCACCGAGGTGGAGAAGACCGCAGCCGTGATGGTCGCCGCCCCGGGTGGAGAGGGAAGGAAGGCGGGC
>JAHEFX010000080.1 GCA_024639975.1 bacterium | reverse complement strand
GGGCCGGTGCCGTGTTGCACGTACGGTGCGTCGGGGAGACCCTGGTCGGTCTGGAACTCGAGGGCCCTGAGTAGGTCCTGGCGGTCCTTCTCCGAGCGCCGGGTCGCACCGCCGGCGAGGTCATGCGACGAGTACGACCAGGTCATGCGCCCGCCGTCGGGGCCATAGTTCACGGCCTCCCCGCCGTAGCGGGCCCACTCGTTCTGGGTGTACCAGTTGAGGAGCTCACCGTCGGAGCGCAGCAGCCAAGTCGCGCCACCCTCCATCGTGGTGAAGTGGCCGTGCTTCACGCGGGCCGGGCGGAAGAAGTAGGTGCCGAGGTCCAGGGTCCCGAAGTTGTATTCCATGTGGCCCTGGGTCGTGTACGCCTCCTCGTAGCACGGGTGGTGGGCGAGGCGGTGGTCGGCCCACCCCTCGCGGGCGTGCACGAGCCGGGTGTAGAAGCCGGTGTCCGGGTCGACGTGGAGGTATTTGATCATGAGTCCCGGCATGGGCCCCGGGTTGGGGACGTCCATCCACTCCATCGCTTCGGTGTCGATGACGATGACCTCTTCGCGGGCGTCCTCCCACGGCTTGGCGTCTGGCGAGTCGACACGGTCGAATCCGGCGTCGCCGTATTCGCGGTAGTGGAGGATCCTCGTGCCCTCGGAGAACTTCAGGTAGTCCGCCGGCACGCCCTTGGGAACGTACAGGTAGGCACCCCGACCGATCTTGCGGCCCCCGTAGTCCATCTCACCCTCGACCACGTGGTACTCGGTGTTGGCGTGGTGGATGCCAGGACCCCGTCCCCAGTCGGTGTGGAAGTCGACGCGCAGTGACGACGAGCCGTCCTCCTCGTCGACCGAGAGGCGACGCTCGCTGGCGCGGCCCTCCCCCTCCGGGAGTTCGGCCATGTGCCAGACGTAGTCGTCCTCGTGGATCAGCTCGACGTGTGGACGCATGTCCTCTTCATCCTTGCTCGTTGGGCCCGCAGTTCGGCGCGTCCGCCGCGCCGGCTGCGATCGTGTCGACACTCCGCACCCGCGTGTACCGGTAGGTGGAACGCTGTTCCGCATAGTGAAGCGCGCGATTCGTCAACACGCAAGAACGTCGTTTCATCCATCTGGGAGCCATCCGGACCCTCGATTGGGAGCCGGGCCCGGATGGCCCTCAGCGGAGCGCGTTGGCCGTGATCGCGGTGGACACGAACTGGGCGGTCCCCTCCCCGAAAGCCTCCCAGTAGGCCGTGAAGCGGGCGTCGGCGACGTACATCTCCCCCAGCCCGTTGTGGATCTCCGCGGTGCACTCGTAGTACCAGCGCGAGATGTGTCGTCGGTGCTCCTCGGCGAGGTCCATTGCCTCGGCCGATGTCGGGTCGGTGCCGGCGTCCACCATCGTTCCGAAGCGATCGCCGATGTCCTCCCCCTCGGCCTTGATGGCTCTCCAGTCCTCCTCGGTGTACTTGCCGGTCCGTCGCTGGGACTCGGCCCAGGCGTCGGTGTCTCCCCAGCGCTCCTCGGCCTCGGCTGCGTAGGCGTCCGGATCGAAGCCGTCGAATACCTCTTTGATGCGTTCAGGTGCCATGGCGGCTCCCTCCAGTCTGTCGTCC
This sequence comes from bacterium, assembly GCA_024639975.1. GTDB lineage: Bacteria > Actinomycetota > Acidimicrobiia > Spongiisociales > JAENVV01 > JAHEFX01. The sequence goes on along the minus strand of JAHEFX010000080.1, from coordinate 8,241 downwards.
AGTTCTTCGAGCACTCTCCCCAACCGGTCCATCTGGTGGCGGACGAGGTCCCGGCGACGCTTGAGGACCAAAGCCGGTTCGGCCTCGCCGTCGACCAGGCCCCCGATCTCGTCCAGGCCGATGCCCAAGGCTCGGTAGGTCAGGATCTCGGCCAGTCGGTCCAGGTCGGCGTCGTCGTATGTGCGAAATCCCGAAGCGTCGCGTTCTGGAACCAGCAGCCCGACCTCGTCGTAGTGGTGCAGGGTCCTCACCGTCACGCCCGTTCGACGGGCCACCTCGCTCACCGAGTAGTGCATGACCGAGAAGGTACGACCTCACGCCACGTGAGGGTCAAGTGGATTCCGTCGGAGGCCGATATCTCCTCCATGTGGAAGCGGTACTTCCGGCGAAGTGACCTCGATCTCGGCGGCGACGCCCTGTTCGGGTTCCTCCTCGGACTCGGGGTGCTCGTGGTCACGCAGAACACGGGATTCCTCGACGGGGTCTCATCGGACGTGGCCGTCCTCGTCGTGCGCTTTGCCGCTGGGGCGATGCTGCTCGCCACCTTCGTCGGCGGAGTGGCCATCGGTCGTTCCGTCTCGGCCGTGATCAGTCGGTAGTCGACCGTTCGTCGAGCCATTCGAGGATCGCCCCTTCCTGGGTCGCCAGGAGTTCCTTGTACTGCTTGAACGCGCTGGGCATCGTCCGGATCTCGTTCGCCAGCCCGGCAGCATCCGTCGGGCCGATCGCCACGGCCAGGGGCCAGAGGTGGACGTGGATACCGAAGACGATGATCCCCTCCCCAACCCGCCGGAAGGTCTGCCGTTCTGACCGGAACCAGACATCCGACCCGGTGTCGCCAATGGGCGCCTCGCTGCGCCCGGGCCTGAGCCAGAGCTGGTCGGAAGTGGTGAGCGACCAGTTCCTTCGCCATTGCACCCGGTCAGGTCCCAGCCGGTCGAGGTACCGGTCGACCGCCGACCCGATCTCGTCGGCGTAGCCGGGTACCGGCTCATGGATGGCCATGACCGACAGCCCGAGCTTCTCGGTCGGTTCCCAGGCCGTCGGGAAACAGACCATCCCGGCCATGAAGCGCCAAGAGTCGCGTTGCCGGCCGAGGACGACGAGATCCGCCTGCACCGAGAGTCCTGCCTCGAGCAGGGACTCGGTTCCCGCCACCGCAACGGCAGCCTGCCTCGCTGCGTGGTCTGCCCCCGATTCGGACAGGAGAACTCGCCGAGGGTCTTCGGTCAACCGTCGGCGCTTCTCCCCGATGTCGAACTCGAAGGCCGGGTCCGGCACGAACCATTCGGCCGGACCGGCCGGCTTGAGTCCCATGCGATGCCGGAAGGGCCTGTCGCCGAATGCCGTCAGGGCAGGATCCACCGGTGTCGACGGTCGGGCTTCCACGGGCCCGAGCGTACCCACCGGTACCCTCAGGGAATGCTCTTCGACGAGGCTGCAGACGCTTGGATCGATGCTCTCGAAGCCGCCAAGAAGTCCCCGAACACGGTGGCGGCCTACCGGCGCGACCTCGGTCTCGTCGCCGAGCTCGCTGCCGACGTGGTCACGACCGAACGCAACGAGCTCCGGCTCGGTGACCTGACGACGCCGACGGTGAGACGGGCCTTCGCACGCCGGGCGAGGGACTCCTCTGCTTCGACGATGAGCCGGACGCACTCGACGTGGAACTCCTTCTTCGGGTTTGCTCGCTCCGAGGGCTGGGTACCGGCGAACCCGATGGACGCCATCGAGCGGGCCAGGACCGGCAGCCAGGCCGTTCGGTCGGTGGAGGTCGACGACCTGGTCGGGCGGATGCTCCGAGCCGCAGCCAAGAGCGAGGCACGGTCCGCTTGGCCGACCCGTGACGTTGCGATCATCGCCGTGCTCGCCCAGACCGGCGTCCGCCTGTCGGAGCTGACTGGCCTCCTGCTCGGCTCCCGGACCGGTGATACGGGCGCTCGCCAGGTCACGGTCATCGGCAAGGGGCAGAAGGCGAGGACCATCCCGATCACCGACGGAGTCGACGCCCTGATCGAGTCCTACCTCCTCGAGCGACGCGACCGATTCCCCGGTCAGGCCTACGGCGACCACCGGACCCCGCTCTTCGTGCATCCGGCGACCGGTGAGCCGGTCACGCCCCGACAAGTCCAATACCTGGTCGATCGCCTGTATCGGGAGGCCGGCATCCGGGGCTCCGTGCCCGAGGGGGCGCTGGTCCACGCCCTCCGGCATTCGTTCGCCATGGACCTACTCGACCACGGAGCCGATGTCGTCGAGTTGCAGACGCTGCTGGGTCACTCCTCGTTGAACACGACGCGGCGCTATCTCACCGCCCGACCCGACCGCCTCCGGGAGACCGTGGCGACGTCGAGTGCCGCCTCCGCCATCGAAGAGCTCCGACCTCCCGACTGACGGGCCCTCGCTTTCGACACGCTCGACCGGATGCCAAACGCCCCCCAGTGGTGGCGACCTTGTTACCGTTCGGTCACCGCCGGCCGATCCGGTCCGGATCGACACATGCATGTGGGTAACCGTCCGGAGGGCGAACTCGTCCAAGGGCGCGGTGAACGGAGAGAGCGTGCGCAAACCCAAGGTGCTCTTCATCGGAGGAGCGCTCAACCAGACGAAGATCGCCCATGCCGTGGCCTCTGAGCTCGATGGTGAGATCGACGCCCACTTCTCCCCCTTCTACGCAGATTCGGGCGGGGTCGGGGTCCTCGATCGCGCCCACCTCCTCGAGTGGACCGCGATGGGTGGCGAGATGCGCCGATCCTCGCTCGAGTACCTCGAGGACCACGGGCTCCCGGTGGACGACGGCGGTAGCCGCAACAACTACGACGTGGTGGTCACCGGCTCCGACCTCGTCGTCCAGAAGAACATTCGCCGCAAGCGGGTCGTCCTCCTCCAAGAAGGCATGACCGACCCCCAGAACGCCCTGTACAAGGTCGTACGGACCCTCAAGCTGCCCCGCTACCTGGCGAGCACGGCCTCCTTCGGTGAATCCCTGCGATACGACTTCCTCTGCGCTGCGTCCGAGGGCTACAAGCAGTACTTCGTGGACAAGGGAATCCCCGCCGAGAAGATCGTCGTCACCGGTCTCCCCCACTGGGACGACCTCGCCGGCACGGTCGACCCGACCGCCTTCCCCCGCTCCGGGTACGTGCTCGTCGCCACCTCGGACGCCAGGGAGACGTTCAAGGTCGATCGTCGGCGGAAGTTCATCCGGGAGGCGGTCGAGATCGCCGCCGGGCGACCCCTCGTATTCAAGCTGCACCCGAACGAGCGTGCCGACCGTGCCGCCCGTGAGATCAAGCAGATCGCCCCGGACGCCGAGGTGCTCCAGAGCGGCGACGTGAACGACATGATCGCCAACTGTGAGGCTGTCGTCACCCAGTACTCGACCGTGGTGTACACGGGCCTCGCCCTCGGCAAGGAGTGCCACTCCTACTTCGACATGGACGAGCTGCGGCGGCTCCTCCCGATGCAGAACGGCGGGACCTCCGCCGCCCGGATGGCCGACGTGGTCCGTCACGTCCTCTCCTTCCGGACCTTCGGGGATCGACGACGACTGGTGGACGTGTGTGCGTGTAGTGACTGTCGTTCAGGCCCGAACGACCTCCACGCGACTGCCGGGTAAGGCGCTACTCCCCCTGCTCGGAAGCCCGGTCCTCGTCCGCCAGTTGGAGCGAGTGGCCGCCGCCGAGCGGGTCGGCGACGTCGTGGTCGCGACCACGATCGACCCCGCCGACGATCGCATCGTCGAGGTGGCCCGCGATGCCGGGTTCCCGGTGGTGCGAGGCTCGGTGGACGACCTCCTCGAGCGGCACCTCGTCGCCGCCGATGCCTTCGACGCCGACGTGGTCGTGAAGATTCCATCCGACTGCCCGCTCATCGATCCGAGGGTGATCGACCTGGTCCTCGCTTCCTTCCTCGACGAACCGGGCCGCTGGGACTTCGTCTCGAATCTCCACCCGCCCACATGGCCCGACGGTCAGGACACGGAAGTCATGACCCGCTCCGCCCTCGAGGAGGCCGGAGCCGAAGCGACGAGGGAGCTCGAACGCGAGCACACGACGCCATTCATCTGGGAACGACCCGAGCGCTACCGGGTCCACAACGTCTCCTGGGATCGGGGGGTCGACTACTCCATGTCCCACCGGTGGACCCTCGACTACGAGGCCGACTACCGGTTCATCACCACCGTCTACGCCGAGCTCGGTGCGGACCCGTCATGGGGAGTCGATGACGTCCTTGCCCTGCTCGACGCCAAACCGGAGATCGGTGCGATCAATGCCGAGCTTGCGGGCATCAACTGGTACCGCCACCATCTCGACGAGCTCACCACGGTCGACGCCGCGTCGACCCGCAACCATCCCGAGGAGGACCGATGAGCCTGGCCGACGAGCGGATCGAGGAGCTGGATCGACGCGCCCTCGCCGTACGCGAGCACATCGTCCGGATGTCCACGGACGGCGGCTGCTTCATCGGCGCGAGCCTGTCGTGTGCCGACCTCCTCGTCTACCTGTACGCCGAGTACCTCGACATCGATGGCCCCGAAGACCCCGATCGCGACCTGCTCTTCCTCTCCAAGGGTCATGACGTCCCCGCCCTCTACGGGACCTTCGTCGAGATCGGCTGGATGGAAGCCGACCGTCTCGCCAAGCACCTCCACCCCGACGACCACATCTACTGGCACCCCAATCGATCGGTGCCGGGCATCGAGTTCCACTCCGGCAGCCTCGGCCACCTCCTCTCGGTCGCCGTCGGCGCCGCCATGGACGCCAAGCTCCGGGGCGAGACCCGGAAGGTCGTCGTGATCACCGGCGACGGCGAGCTCGACGAGGGCACCAACTGGGAGGCCCTCCTCGTCGCTTCCGCACATGGTCTCGACAACCTCGTCGTGGTGGTCGACCGCAACGCCTTCCAAGCGAACATGCGCACCGAGGAACTCATCCCCCTCGAACCCCTCGAAGACAAGTTCTCCGCCTTCGGAGCGACGGCGATCCGAACCGACGGCCACGATTTCGCGGCACTGGACGATGCCTTCTCCCAGCTCCCACTGGGTACGGAAGGGCCGAGCGTGGTGATTGCCGAGACCGTTCGCGGGAAGGGCCTGCCCTCGATCGCCGAGCGCGCCGATCGTTGGTTCGTCAACTTCACCCACGACGAGGTCGAAGCGCTTCTGCGTGAGCTGCACGGCGGGGGTGAGGCCGACCTGACCTCCGAGACCTTGGTGGTGCGTTGATGGAGGCCTACGAGCAACTGCTCCACGACTTGATGGTCGAAGACGACCGCATCGTCGTGATGACCGCCGAGAACCGGGCGGCACTGCGGAACCTCCCCGACGTGGCCCCCGACCGCTTCATCGACGTCGGCATCGCCGAGCAGACGATGATCGGTGCGGCTGCCGGCCTCGCCCTGCGCGGTCGGATCCCGGTGGTCCATGCATTGGCGACGTTCCTCACCCTCCGAGCCTTCGAGTTCGTGCGCACCGACGTCGGCATCGGCAAGCTGCCGGTCAAGATCGTCGGCGCGGTCCCGGGCTTCCTGTCCGACGGCAACGGACCGACCCACCAGGCCGTGGAGGACATCGCCCTGATGTGGGGTATTCCCGACATGGGCATCTTCACACCGGCCGACGAGACCGAGATGCTCGAGGGCCTGCCGGAGGTGATCGCCTCCGAACACCCCTTCTACATCCGCTTCATCGGCTCCCCCGGCCGGGTCGCCCACACCGAACCGTTCGAGATGGGGGTCGCCGAGACTCTGCGGGAAGGTGACGACGTGGCGATCGTCAGCTACGGGTTCTGCGTCGCCCTGGCGGTCGAGGCCGCCGACCGACTCGCCGAAGACGGCATCTCGGTCCGGGTCCTCAACCTCAGGACCATCGCGCCGCTGGACCGGGAGGCGCTTCTCGCTGCCTGCGACCTGCCCCTCGTCGTCACGGTCGAGGACCACTTCGTCCACAACGGCATCGCCTCGATCCTGGCCGGGATCCTGATGGAGGAGCAGAAGACGGCGGCCGTGCTGCCGATCGGACTGCCCACCTGGTTTGAGCCCGGCACCCTCGACCGGGTCCTCGAGCACGCCGGATTCACCCCCGACCAACTCGCCGGTCGGATTCGCGAACGCCTGGAGGCGAACTGATGCCCAACACCGTCGGTCACAACGACCACGACCCCGACATCTCGATCTCAGACGAGTGGTACGCACGCGCCGTGGGCGTCCAGCCACCGGTGACACAGGTACTGGCAAAGGGTCCGACGCAGTTCGTCAACGGCGTCGCACCGAAGTACCTGGCCCGGGGCGAGGGCGCCCGGGTCTGGGACGTCGACGGCAACGAGTACCTCGACTACCACATGGGGGTCGGCCCGGTCTCGCTCGGGTACCGCCACCCGGCCGTCGACCGGGCCATCAAGGACCAACTGGACTCCGGCATCACGTTCTCGCTGATGCACCCGCTCGAGGTGGAGGTCTCCGAGCTGGTCCGGGACCTCGTCCCCGCCGCCGAGATGGTCCGCTTCGGCAAGTCCGGGGCGGAAGCCACCTCGGCGGCCGTCCGACTGGCCCGCGCCTACACGGGCCGTGAGCGGGTCATCTCGTGCGGCTACCACGGCTGGCACGACTGGTACATCGGCACGCTCCCGCCGAAGGCAGGAGTTCCCCAGGCCGTACAGGACCTCATCTCCACCTTCGCCTACAACGACCTCGCGAGCCTCGAGGCCGCCATCGACGACCAGACGGCCGCCGTCATCATGGAGCCCATGACGTTCGACTGGCCAGACCCGGGCTTCCTCGCCGGCGTCAGGGAGATCGCCCATCGGCACGGGGCGCTCTTCATCCTCGACGAGATCTGGACCGGCTTCCGCTGGGCGCTCGGTGGAGCCCAGGAGTACTTCGACATCGTCCCGGACCTGGCCACGGTCTCCAAGGGAATGGGCAACGGCGTCCCGATATCGGCCCTGGTGGGCCGCCGGGACATCATGCAGGTGCTCGACGGCGGTGTCTTCTTCTACTCCACCTTCGGTGGCGAGACGATCGCCCTGGCCGGCACCAAGGCCACCCTCGAGGTCATGCGGGACGAACCGGTGCATCAGCACCTCGAACGCCTCGGCAACCGACTCCGGGACGGCTACAACGAGTTGGCGACAGCAGCAGGACTCTCGGACGTCACCCAGTGCAAGGGCCACGGCGCCAGGACGCTGACCACGTTCGCCGCAGCCGACCACGACCCGCTCGTTCTCAAGTCGCTCATCCAACAGGACCTCATCCGGGACGGGATTCTCTGGACCGGATTCCACACCATGTCCTACGCCCACACCGATGCCGACGTCGACTACACGCTGGAGGCCTACGAACGGGCCCTTGGTGCCCTGGCCGCCGCCATGGGGGGCGACAGCGCCGCTGCCCTTCGGGGACGCCCGATAGAGCCGGTGTTCCGGGCAGCGACCGGCTTCCACACCAAGCCCAAGGACGATCGTTGACCGAGTTCGACCTAGCCGGGCGTGTTGCCGTGGTCACGGGCGCCGCTGGTCTGCTGGGCGCCCGGCACTGTGCAGCGCTCGCCGACGCCGGGGCCACCGTGGTGGCGGCGGACCTCGATGCCGAGCAGGCGGCGGCGGTTGCCGGCCAGGTGGGCGGCACCGGGGTGTCGGTCGACGTGACCGACAAGGACAGCCTGGGGGCCGCTCGGGATCGGATCCTGGCGGAGCACGGAAGGCTCGACGTCCTCGTGAACAACGCCGCCGTCAACGACATGTTCGAGGCGCCCGACCTCGCAGGTGAGCTCTCGGCCTTCGAGGCCTATCCGCTCGATGCCTGGCAGAAGTCGCTCGACGTCAACGTGACGGGCGTCTTCCTCGCCAGCCAGGTGCTCGGCTCGGTCATGGCGGGAGCAGGCTCCGGTTCCATCATCAACATCGCGTCCACCTACGGGATGGTGGGCCCCGACCAACGCATCTACCTCGACGACTCCGGGCACCGCAGCATGTGGAAGTCGCCGGCCTACCCGGCCACCAAGGGCGCCGTCATCAACTTCACCCGGTTCCTGGCCGCCTACTGGGGCGACAAGGGCGTTCGGGTCAACACGCTCTCCCCCGGCGGGGTCGAGAACGGCCAGGACCCCTGGTTCGTGGACAACTACGCCGATCGGACCATGCTGGGCCGCATGGCTTCCCCAGACGACTACCGCGGCGCACTCGTGTTCCTCGCTTCGGACGCCTCGGCCTACGTGACCGGGGCCAACCTCGTGGTGGATGG
>JAHEFX010000079.1 GCA_024639975.1 bacterium | reverse complement strand
ACTACGCCGATCGGACCATGCTGGGCCGCATGGCTTCCCCAGACGACTACCGCGGCGCACTCGTGTTCCTCGCTTCGGACGCCTCGGCCTACGTGACCGGGGCCAACCTCGTGGTGGATGGCGGGTGGACGGCATGGTGATCAGGGCCGTCCTCACCGACTGCGACGGTGTCCTGACCGATGGCGGCGTCTACTACGGACCCGATGGCGAGTTGATGAAGCGATTCTCCATCCGTGACGGCATGGGGTTCGAACGACTCCGGGACGCCGGCCTCGTGGTGGGGATCGTCTCCGGCGAGCGCTCGCCGTCGCTTGCGGCCAGGGCCGAGAAGCTCCAGGTCTCGGAGCTGCACCTCGGCATCAAGGACAAGATCGCCGTGGTGGACGACTTGTGCCGGCGGCACGGCCTGAGCCGAGACGAAGTCGCCTTCATCGGCGATGACGTGAACGACGTCCCCGCCATGGAGATCGTGGGCTTCGCCGGCACTCCCGGCGACGGGCTGGCACCTGCCCGATCGGTCGCCGACCACGTCTGCGACGCCCTCGGAGGACATGGCGCCTTCAGGGAATTCGCCGAAGTGGTCCTGCACCAGCTCGGCTGGACGAAGAATCGATATGAACGAGTAGAGGAGACGGCATGACTGCGACCGTGCAGGCCGGGGATCGAGTGATCGGGGACGGCCAACCCGTCTACGTCATCGCCGAGATCGGTATCAACCACAACGGGGACCTCGACGTCGCCAAGCAGCTGATCGACGGGGCCGCCTTCTCCGGCGCCGACGCGGTCAAGTTCCAGAAGCGCACACCCGAGATCTGTACGCCGCGCGACCAGTGGGACAAGGAGCGTGACACCCCTTGGGGTCGGATGAAGTACATCGACTACCGCCACAAGGTGGAGTTCGGCGTCGACGAGTACACCGAGATCGACCGGTACTGCAACGAGAAGGGCATCCACTGGACGGCCTCGGCGTGGGACGTCCCCTCCGTGGAGTTCATGGAGCAGTTCGCCCCTCCCTTCTACAAGGCGGCGTCGGCCTCCCTCACCGACCTGGAGCTCCTGGCTGCCATGAAGGCGACCGGACGACCGCTCATGATCTCGACCGGGATGTCGACCATGGCCGAGATCGAGACCGCCGTCGGCCACCTCGGTACCGACAACCTCCTCATCGCCCACTCCACGTCGGCCTACCCGTGCGAGGTCGAGGAGTTGAACCTTCGGATGATCCACACGCTCAAAGAGCTTTGGCCCGACGTGCCGATCGGCTACTCCGGGCATGAGGTGGGCCTGTCCCCCACCTGGGCCGCCGTCGCCATGGGCGCCACCTTCCTCGAGCGCCACGTGACGGTCGACCGGGCGATGTGGGGCTCCGACCAGGCCGCCTCCGTCGAGGTCATGGGTCTGCACAACCTCGTGCGCAACGTGCGAGACATCGAGGCTGCCCTCGGTGACGGGGTCAAGAAGGTCTACGAGTCCGAGGTCGGGCCCCGGGCCAAGCTTCGACGGGTCCGTGCCGACGCCTGATGCAGATCCGCCGCATCCCGAGGGGTGACAGGCGCGCTGCCCAGGACTTCGTCGACCTCCCGTACCGCCTGAACGCCGACGCCCCACAGTGGGCGCCGGACGGGCTCTACCGCGAGCAGTACCGGCGTATGGACCCGAGCGCCCACCCCTTCTACGCCCATTCCGAGGCGGATTTCTTCGTCGCCGAGGAGGGCGGACGCGTCGTGGGTCGGGTTGCGGCCATCGACAACCGGCGATCCAACGAGCACAAGGATGCCAACGAGGTGTTCTTCGGGTACCTGGAGATGGAGGAGGACCCGGCAATCGCCGTGCGCCTGCTCGACACCGTCAAGGAGTGGGCCGACCGACGCGGGCTCGACACGATCTCCGGACCACGCGGTCTGCTCGGGTTCGACGGCAGCGTCTTGGTCGAAGGCTTCGAGCATGACGCCGTCGTGGCGGTCCCCTGGAACAAGCCCCACTACGGACCGGCGATCGAAGCCGCAGGCGGCGAGAAGGACGAGGACTACCTCAGCGGGTTCATCCGGGTCGCCGACTTCATCCCGGACGCGATCATCAGCATCGCCGACAAGGTGATGGAGAAGGGCAACCTGTCACTCCGGGGCTTCGGCAGCCGACGGGAGCTCTCCAAGTGGGTCCCCCGGATCAAGGAGGCGTACCTCGCCTCGGTGGCGACCCTCGATTCCTTCTACCCGCCGACCGACGAGGAGATCGACGACCTGGTTGACTCGGTCATGGCGATCGCCGACCCCAGGGGCATCAAGCTCGTCATGGCAGGCGACGACATCGTGGGCTTCCTCTTCTGCTACCCGGACATGGCCCCGGCCCTGCGGGACACCGGCGGCAGGCTGTTGCCGATGGGTTGGTCTCGCCTCCTCCGGGAGCGATCCACCACCGATCACTACTGCATCAACGGCCTGGGCATGCTCCCCGAGTACCGGGGGCGGGGTGGGAATGCCGTGCTCTACGCGGCGATCGCTCGGACGGCCCGCGATGAGATCGACATGTACGGCGCAGAGGTGGTTCAGGTCGCCGAGCACAACCCGGCGAGCCTCCGCGACATGGAGAAGCTCGGGACGGTGTGGAGGAAACGTCACCGTCGCTACCGCTGGGCGCTGTGACCGGATCGGCCCATCGCGCGAATAGGATCGCCACACGAGGCATAACGATGCGATGGGCCGCCGTGCCCGGGATGGTGGATGGAAGATGATCGATCAGGAACGCCGCACGCAGCTGCGTGAGAAGGGCTTCGTCGTGGTGAAGGGCCTCCTCTCCGAAGAGGAGGTGGAGCACTACCGGGGCATGATCATCGAGATGTCCGGCAAGGACCCGGAGACCTTCAAGAGCTCGGGTCGGGGCGAAGCCGGGTGGAACCTCACCGACGGCGTCTCCAAGACCGAAGCCTTCTGGCCGCTCATCGATCACGAGGGCCTGTTGGGCCACCTCGCCGAGTTGCTCGGCGACGAGGTGAAGTACCTGCAGCACTCCGACCTCCAGGCCGGCTTCTCCGCCGTGTCGTGGCATCGCGACAACGTCCACCGGACCTACGGCGTCGGTCGCGATTGGGAGGAGGACGACGAAGACCCCTACGACCTCGTACGCGTCGGCATCTACCTCCAATCGCACGAGGAATCGAACTTCTCCCTCGGGTTCATCCCCGGCAGCCATCGATTCACCGGTGAGGGCTCGTCGTTCCAGCGCACCATGAACGAGTGGAAGTTCAAGGCCATGGGTGGCCTCGCCTGGATCGGACCGACCTTCCAGAACCTGACCCCCGGGGCGGAGTGGGTGCCGACGGACCCCGGCGACTGCATCATCTTCGACCCGCGGATCCTCCACTCGGGTTCCTACATCGAAGCGCTCAAACTCTCGATGTTCGTTGGCTACGGCGTCCCGAGCCAGCACTTCGCCGACCTGCAGAACTACTACCGCCATGTCCGCCCCGAGCTCGGCTACGAACCCTTCTCGGACGAGCTGGTCGCCTACCTGCGTGAGCGTGACCTCTTCGCCGAGGGGATCGAGGACACCGACGAGATCGCCGATGCCTACGTGCCGACGGCCGCCCTGCGCAAGGTCGTTGCCTCCCGCCGTGCCGGCGAGGACAAGGTCACTGCCGGGCAGGGACGCACCAACATGGAGCTGTGACCGGCTGCCCTGCAGTGGCGGCCGTGGCAGCCCTTCAGCTCGGAGGGACAGGTTTCAGCCCAACGAGTGAACGGCTGCCTCGAGTCGGTTGAGGCCCTCTTCGAGGTCCTCGTCGGGGATGTTGAGCGCTGGGGCCAGCCTGACGACGTTGGCTCCGGCCCGCAGGACCATCACACCAGCTTCGAAACCGGCCCCGGCGATGTCCTTCGAGCGGCCTTCCCAGTCCCCCGACAGGACAGCGCCCATCCAGAGACCCTTGCCGCGGACCTCTGACCAGGCCCCGGTCGACTGCCCGATGGCGAGCAAGCGAGTCCTGAGGAGGCCTGCCTTCCGGACGACCTCACCGAGGAAGCTCGGGTCGTCCACGATCGAGAGCACCTCCAGTGCCACCGACGCTGCGAGAGGATTCCCGCCGAACGTCGAGCCGTGGGTACCGATGACGAACGATTGGGCCACCGGGTCCGTCGTGAGCATGCCGCCGATGGGGAACCCACCCCCGATCCCCTTGGCCGTGGTCAGGATGTCGGGCGTGACGTCCATGTCCATGTATGCATAGAGCGAGCCGGTGCGGCCGACACCCGACTGCACCTCGTCGAAGATCAGGAGCGCGTCGTTGGCGTTGCACAGCTCCCTGACCCGGTGGGCGAAGGCCGGGTCGGCGGGGACCAGACCGCCCTCGCCCTGGACCGGTTCCATCATGACGGCGGCCGTTCGCCCCGAGACCGCCGAGCCGACCGCATCCATGTCGTTGTAGTCGACATGGATGATCCCCGGGATGGCCGGTCCGAAGCCGGTGCGGTAGGCCTCCTGACCTCCCACCGACACGGTGAACAGCGTCCTGCCGTGGAACGAGCCGTTGAACGAGACGATTTCGTACTTGTCCGCGCCGTGGTGGTCGTGGGCCCAACGGCGAGCCAGCTTGAGGGCGGCCTCGTTCGCCTCGGCCCCGGAGTTGGTGAGGAAGACCCGATCGGCGAACGTCCGCTCGACCAGCGAACGGGCCAAGGCGATGGCCGGTTCGTTGGCGTAGGCGTTCGAGAGGTGCCAGAGCTTGCTCGCCTGCGCTTCGAGGACGGCGACGAGCTCGGGTGCGGCATGACCGAGCACGTTGACGGCAATCCCCGCCGCCAGGTCGATGTACTCCTTGCCCGACTGACCGACGACCCGCGAGCCGTGGCCTTCCACGAGCACGTCGGGTGCCGGCGCGTAGTTCGGCGTGAAGTACTGGTCGAAATCGGCGCGAGAAACGGGAGGGATGGCCATGCGCGGCGAGTGTACCGGTAGCCTCGGCCGCCAATGCCCGAGGCGCCCTCTCCCCCAGCCATCGAGCCGGCCATGGCTGACATCGAGCACCTCGTGGCGATCTCGTCGTGGTCTCGCTCGCCGGCGGACCTGACCCGTTGCGCGGAGGCGGTTGCCGACTTCCTCGATCCGATCGCCGACTCGGTCGGACTCGTGCCGGTCGAGTCCCAGGAGGTCGTCGGGGACGATGGGGTTGCTCGGGCCCAGGCACTTGGGCCCGTCGTGCGGGCCGTTCGTCGCGCCGATGCCTCCCGAAGCGTGCTCCTGGTCGGTCACTACGACACCGTGTTCCATCCGGATTCGGGGTTCGAGGGCCTCACCACCGACGGGGACGTCGTGCGGGGTCCGGGCGTCGTGGATGCGAAGGGCGGCCTCGTCGTCGTCGAGCGAGCGCTCCGCATGCTCGAGTCGGCTGGTACCGATCTCGGTTGGGAGTTGCTCGTCGTGGGCGACGAGGAGATCGGATCACCCGGGTCGGCCCCGGCGCTTGCCGAGGCCGCCCGGCGTCACGACTTCGGTCTCGGCTACGAGCCTTCGATGCTCGATGGGGCACTCGCCGCGGCGCGCCCGGGATCCGCGAACGTCACCCACGTCATCCGGGGCCGCGCGGCACACGCCGGTCGGGAGCTGGCCGCAGGCAGGAATGCCCTGCTCGCTGCAGCCCGATTGGCCGAGGCGATCGATCGGCTGCGGGAGGACCCCGAGCTCCTCGCCAACCCGGCCGTCCTCTCGGCGGGTACGGCCACCAACATCGTTCCCGACCTCGCCGTGCTGCGATCGAACGTCCGAGCGGTGACTGCCGCCGCTGCATCCCGGGCGCTCGAGGCGATTGGGGCTGCCGTCGACGAGCTGTCGACCGACGGCATATCGATCGAACAACACGGAGGGTTCGGGCGACCCCCGAAGGAGATGACATCTCGGTATGAAGCGCTGCTCGCCCGGGTCGCCCTCGTGGGCGCCTCGTTGGGCATCTCGGTGATGTGGCGGGACACGGGCGGGGTGTGCGATGGGAACGTGCTGGCGGGTGCCGGCCTGACGAACGTCGACAACATGGGGCCGATCGGTGGAGACCTCCACCGACAGACCGAGTACCTTCGTCCCGAATCGCTTCCCGAACGCGCAGCCCTGTCGGCCGCGTTGTTGATCGACTACGACCGAGGTGAGTGGGAAATGACGCCGTGATGCTGGTCCGAAACGCCGGGATCGGGGACGTCGACGCCGTACTCCAGCTCTTCGAGGAGTCCTCACACCGACTCGGTGGGATGACCTCCATCCGCGCCGACCGGAAGCTCGTGGAACGACGGCTGCAGGCCTCCGAGGAGGCATGGAGCAGGCCACTCGGCGACGAACCCGAGGAACGCGACTACCTCCTGGTGCTCGTGGACCCTGCCTCTGGACGGGTGGTAGGAACCAGTGCAATCGTTGCCTATGTGGGGTTCACGATCCCCTTCTACTCCTATCGCATCGGCACGACGGTGCACTCGTCGCCCAAGCTCGGGGTCTACCAGCGATTCCGAACGCTCCACCTGTCCAACGACTACACGGGCGCCACCGAGGTGGCATCACTGTTCCTCCATGAGGACTGGCTGGGTGGGGGGAACGGTCGTTTGTTGTCGCTGTCCCGGCTGCTCTACCTCGCCGAGCACCCGGGCCGCTTCAACCAGTTGGTGTTCGCCGAGATGCGCGGATTTCAGCGGGAGGACGGCTCATCGCCGTTCTGGGACGGCCTCGGCCACCGGTTCTTCTCGATCCCCTTCCCGGACGCCGTGCGTCGGGCCGGCTCGGGATCCAAACAGTTCATCTCCGAGCTCATGCCCAGGCATCCCATCTACGTCGACATGCTCCCCGAGCCCGCCCAGGAGGCGATCGGGCGCGTTCACCCGTCCACGGCGCCCGCACGTGCCCTGCTCGAGTCGGAGGGCTTCTTCAACCGCGGGTACGTGGACATCTTCGACGGCGGCCCGACGCTCGAGGCGCGGCTCGGCAACCTCCGGGTGGTCCGGGAGTCACAGGTCGCCATCGTCTCCATCGACGATGGCGTACCGAGCGACGATCCGATCCTCGTCTCGACCCGGGGAGCCGAGACCTTCCGCGTCACCATGACCGGTGACTATCGGGTTGTCGGTCACCAGCAGGTCAGCCTTCGCCCCGAGACCGCGGACCTGCTTGGCGTCGAATCCGGGGACCGGGTGAGGATCGCCCTCTTCCGGGCTGGTCCCGTCCTCTAGGTCACCGGATCGGTCGGCCTCGAACGACCAATCCGTCCAAGAGTTCGTCGGTGATGTCGGCAATTGCCATGACGGCTTGCTCGAAGGCGTCGGCGTTCGCCTTCGAGGGGTCCCGGAATCCGGAGACCTTCCGGACGAACTGTCTTGCGGCCGCTTCGGCCTCCTCACGGCCCGCCGGCGGATCCATCCTCCGGAGGTCGACGATCGATCGGCACATGGCCTGGGTCCTTTCCTGGCCGGAAGCGGGCGAACGGTCCTCGTCCGAGTTGTCGGCCCGCCAGGGCAGCGAAGCCTATGACGGCGATGGCGGCGAAGCCGAACCACTGGATGGCATAGGCGAGGTGGGGTCCGGGGTCCTCGGTGTCCGGGAGGGCGAGTGGAGTGGGTTCACCGGTCTCCGACGTCGATTGGACGACGACCGGCTCGAGGTCGAGGTCGGCCTGTGCGCCGATGCGCTCGATGTCGAGGATGCCGACAACGGCGAGGCGACCGTCGACCGGATCCTGGGGGCCGATACCGGTTGGGCGTTCCCCCGGCACCGTGATGCCCTCCACCACCGGATCGGCGGGCCGAAGACGTCGATCGAGGGGATCGGTGTAGTCCAGTCCCACCCAGCCGCGATTGACGAGGACGGCGAGCCCGTCGTCGGTGATGAGCGGGGCGACCACCCAGAACCCGGGCGTGCCCTCGAGCGCCCTGCCTCGGACCAGGACTTGTTCCTCGGCGACCCAGGACCCGGAGAGAGCGACGGGCCAGCCGATCAGGTCCTCGTCGGCCTGCTCCACGTCGTCGAGGATCAGTGCGTCCAAAGGGACCGGATCGGAGGCGAGGCGTTCCGCCAGCACCTCGTTCTCGGCAGCTCGCTCACGGCTGCGGTCGAGCTGCCAGAAGCCGAGCAGGATGCAGATCGTCGAGAAGACGGCAATGCCCAGTCCCAACCAGATCCAGCCGGCCGTGACCGGCCTCCTAGGCGTGCTCACGCGGGCGCGTCGTCCTCGTGCCCGCCTGTGCGGGGGGCAGGAATCGCGATCGCGATCGGGTGCTGACGCAACACCTCGAGCCTCTCATCCACGAGACCTGCGTCCGCCAAGCGCGCGACGAGGTCATCGGTCCACAACCATGCCAAGGGAACCACCACCTTCGACTTGTACCACCGTCGGGCAACCTAGCGCGGCCCGGCCACGCGCGGAAGTGGCTTCTTCAGGCGATGGCGACGCCGGCCCCGCGTCGGGGATCGGATGCGGCAACGGCACTCTCGGGAGTGCTCTCGGCGGCTGACACGCCTCCGAAGAACATGTGCGGTTCGTCGAACCTTCGGACCGGGAGGGGGCCTGAATAGGGCATGCCATCCTCGAGAGCCACCCGTGGCCCCTCCTCGGTCAGTTCCACGTGCAGGCGGGGGTGTTCGATCGATTCCACCAATCCCATCCCGGCGTCGAGGTGCCCGAGCAGCGTCGCCGCTATCGCAGAGGTGATCCGATCGGCGCCGGGTGAGCCGATCGCCATGACCGAGTCCTGACCGCGTACGACCGTCGGGGCCATGTTCGAGGTGAGGCGAGTACCCGGCGCCAGGTGGTGGAACCCGGCCGCGTTGAGCTCGATCTCGCCGAGCGAGTTGTTCAGCCACAGGCCTGTCCCCGGTGGCATGGTGCCGGACCCATAGCCGGCGGAGAAGGTGATTGCGACGGCCGATCCCTCGGTGTCCGCGGTGGACACGTGGACGGTCGAAGGTGACGTGCCGAGCGCTCGTACGTCACCTGTCCGGGCCCGACGGAGCAGCTCCCCGACGTCAGGAACGTCGGCATGGGCGAGGTTGTCGCGGCGGTAGGCGAAGACGGCATGTTGGGCAGCGGCGAACTGGTTGGCCGCTTCGGCGGTGAACCCGTCGGCCACCCAGCCCTTCGAGAGCTCGAGTACGGCGGTCAGGGCGGCACCGCCGACCGCCGGCCCCGGGTTGGTGGCGACCATCCGGCCGTGAACGTTCGTGACGAGGGGCGACCGCCAGACCGTCTGGTACGCGCTGAGATCGGCCCGGGTCAGGATCCCTCCGAGCTCCCGGACGTGGTCGGTCACGAGGGCACCAGCCTCACCGCGGTAGAAGAGGTCGACGCCTTCGTCGGCGAGGGCTTCGAGGAAGTCGGCCAACTCGGGTAGCCGAACGGTGTCGCCCACCCCCTTCACGCGGTCCCCGTCGAAGAGCACGGCGCGAGATCGCGGGTCCTTGCCGTAGATGGGTTCTGCGGAGAAGACGAGGTAGGAACCGGATGCCGAGGAGAGGGAGAAACCGCTTCGGGCGAGGGCGATCGTCGGCGCGAGCACTTCGGACCATGGGAGCGAGCCGAACCGATCAACTGCCTCCGCCAGGGCCTTGAAACCACCGGGAGTCGCCACGGAGCCTGCTCCGACGATGGTCTCCATGCCACCGCCGTAGTCCATCCAGACCCGCTCGCCGGCGTGGCCGAACTCGTCGGGCGCCAGGCCCCGGCCGGGCATCTCGAGGTACCCATCGATGGTCACGGGATCGGTGGCGGCGGTATCGAGCGTGACGAACGCCCCGCCGGCCAGCGAACAGACGCCCGGTTCCGTCAGGGCGGCAGCCAGGGCCGCCGCAACGGCTGCGTCGACTGCGTTGCCGCCCGCCGCGGCCGCGGTGGCGCCCGCAT
>JAHEFX010000078.1 GCA_024639975.1 bacterium | reverse complement strand
ACGATCGTGACCCTCGCCGCCTTCATCGCCGGCGGCGTCCTCCTGGGCGGCCTGGGCGGCTGGCTCGCCGAGCGCCGTCGACTCTCGCGACAAACCGACTCCCCGTAGACTTCGCCTCGAGTTCGCCGGACGACCGCGGCACCCGTGTCGAGGAAAGTCCGGACTCCACAGGGCAGGACGCTGGATAACCCCCAGGCGGCGCGAGCCGATGGAAAGTGCAACAGAGAGCAGACCGCCGACCCCGAGTCGGCAAGGGTGAAACGGTGGGGTAAGAGCCCACCAGCGGGGCGGGTGACCGTCCCGGCTAGGCAAACCCCGTCCGGAGCAAGACCAAGCAGGGAGCGATTGGCCCGATCGATGCTCCCAGGTGGGTCGCTAGAGGCCTGCGGCAACGCAGGTCCCAGATAGATGGTCGTCGCCGCCTCGGCGGTACAGGATCCGGCTTACAGGCGAACTCGGAACCATCGTGGGGGCCCTCCGGGGCCCCCACCCTGGTTTGGCAGACTTGGGTCCGTGGACGATGTGATCGAGTGGTTGATCGAGGGCGATCCGGCGGTGCGGTGGCGAACTCGTCGCGACCTGCTCGGCCTCGACCACGAAGCCGAGCGCAACTCGGTCGCCACCGAGGGCTGGGGCGCCGACCTCCTCTCCCGCCAGGACCCCGACGGTCTCTGGGACGGCGCCCTCTACTCCCCCAAGTGGACATCGACCACCTACACGCTCCTGATGCTCCGAAGGCTCGGTCTCCCCCCGGGGAATGCGCAGGCCCTTGCCGGATGCCGACGGTTGTTCGACGATGCCCGTTGGGTGCGCGGTGGGGTCTCCTATTGGAAGACACACCGAGAGCCCGAGACCTGCGTGAACTCCATGGTCCTGTCACTCGTCTCCTGGTTCGGCCTCGACGATGACCGGGCGCACGGACTGGCCGAGTGCGTGCTCGCGGACCACATGCCCGACGGCGGCTGGAACTGCGAGATGTGGCAGGGGGCTTCCCACTCCTCGTTCCACACCACGATCTCGGCGCTGGAGGGCCTGACCGAGTACGGCAGGCGGTACCCGGACCGGGACGTCGACGAGGCACTCACTGCCGGCCGGGAGTTCTTGAACGTCCACGGCATGTATCGCTCACACCGGACCGGGGAGGTCATCAATCCGGCATTCGGGCGGACCCCACTCTTCCCTCGCTGGCACTTCGACATCCTTCGCGGTTTGGAGCACTACGCCGATGTCGGCGCACCCCGCGACGAGCGACTCGCCGAGGTCGTCGGGATGATCGAGGATCGACGACGGCCGGACGGGACCTGGGTGGCCAACCAGCGGTTCTCGGGCAAGGTCTGGTTCTCGCCCGAACGCGCCGGGGTGCCGAGTCGCTGGAACACGATGCGGGTGCTGCGAGTACTGCGCTGGTGGTTCGCAGAACCTGTCGCACCGGCGTGACATGATCGGTGAATGGAAGAGCAGTTCGTCCCGTTCGGTGCCACCGTTGCCGAGCCGCCGGTACCGGGTCTCGGCCTGGACGGGGCACCGCCTGGCAGCTTCCTCGCCGCCGCCGTCTCCACGGTTCGTCGCTCCGAGCTCGAACCCGAGCAGCTCGTCGAGCTGTTGAAAGCCGAAATCCGCCTCGCCTCCCACTTCCAGGCCCAGGCCGCCCGAACCATGGTCGAGCTCACCCGAGAAGCCGACCACGAGGAGTTCGCCCACCTGGAAGTCGGGGTGCCGCTGCGGCTGACCCGCCGCGCGTCCCAGGCTCGGGTCGACCTGGCGTGGGCACTTGTCGAGCGACTCCCCCGTGTGTTCGAGATGCTCGACGAAGGCCTCATCGACTGGCCCAGGGCCAGGGCACTGGTCAACGGCACCACCCACCTGGACGAGGGGACGGCCAGGCAGATCATCGATCGGATCGCCAAGGACGCACCGGCGCTCACGACGGGCCAAATCGGCGCCCGACTCAGCCGACTGGCCATCGAGGTCGAGCCGGCAGCCGCTGGGCTCCGTCAGGAATCAGCCATCGAGGACCGTCGCGTGGTGGCCGAGCCCTTGCCGGACGGGACCGGCGAGATCGTCGGTATCGGTCTACCGCCGGACCGTGTCTCTGCTGCCATGGGCAACCTGAACCGCACGGCGCGTGCCCTCCGCCGAGCCGGCGATTCGCGCACCATGGACCAGCTCCGGGCCGATGTGTTCCTCGACCTCCTGTCTGGCCGCTGCCATCACGGCGAGAAGCCGGCCGTGGCCGACATCTCCCTCGACGTGCAAACAGCGATCGGGCTGGCCGATCGTCCCGGTGAGATCCCCGGATGGGGACCGGTCCTCGCCGACGTCGCCCGCAAGGTGTTGACCGATTCCGCCGATGGCGAATGGCGCTTCCACGTCACCGACCCGGACACGCACGAAGTCCTGACCACGGTGACGACACGACGCCGGCCGACCGTCGCCCAGCAACGGGCCGTCGAGGCCCGACACCCCCGCTGCGCGTTCCCGGGCTGTCGGATGCCGGCTCGGGACTCGGACATCGACCATCGCGACGGGTACGCGACCGGTGGAACCACCCACACCTCCAACCTCCACCCGCTTTGTCGTTTCCACCATCGGGCCAAGGACGAGGGCGGCTGGACGGAGCTCCGAGTCGACGACCGGGACAGCGCTTGGCGCAGTCCACTCGGGATCGTCCACCATCCGCGCAGTCGGGCACCCTGATCCTGTTCCGTAGGCTCAGGCCCATGAGTCGCTTCCCTCGATGGGCGATACCCGCGTTCCTCATCCCGGCGATTGCCTTCTTCATTGGCATGGCGATCGACAACGAATCGTTGCGGATCGGTGTCAAGGCCATCCCTGTCTTCGTCCTCGCCCTCGTCGTGGCCTTCGACGCGCCCCACACCTGGTTCAAGCGCCTGGTGGCGATCGGCCTCATCTTCGGGGCCTTCGGCGACCTGCTCCTCGAGCTCGGCCAGTTCGTCCCCGGCTTGCTCGCGTTCCTCGTCGGCCACCTCTTCTACATCTCGGCCCTGTTCGCCAAGAGCCGCAGGCTCGCACCGGGTCTGGCGGCGATCTTCGCCGTGTGGGCGATCGGGCTTCCTTGGCTGCTCGCCGAAGGCGCAGGTGACCTGCTGGTGCCGATCGCCGCCTACGCAGTCGTGCTCTGCTCGGCGATGTGGCGGTCGGGTGCACTCCTCGGGACCGCCTTCCCCCGGGATGCCGCCATGGCGCTGTTCGTCGGCTTCATCACGTTCGGGTTCTCCGACTCCCTCATCGCCATCGACCGATTCGGTGAGGTCGACATCTCGTCGTGGTCACGGTGGGTGATCATGACGACCTATTGGACGGCCCAGTTGCTCATCACCTGGGGCGCCCTCTCGAGCGATCATGCCGAGACGATCGAGGCCAGTTCGGAGAGCGCCGAGATCTCATAGGTGGGGGTCACGTCGGAGTCGTTCGGCTTCCCGGACGGGTTGAACCAGCAGGTATCGAGGCCGTAGGCCGCTCCACCGCCGATGTCGGACGTGAGGCTGTCCCCGATCACGAGTGCCGACGATCGATCCGGCCGGCCCATCCGGTCGAAGGCGACGTCGAAGTACTCGGGGGCCGGCTTCGCCCAGCCGATCTCTTCGGAGATGACCACGGGGTCGAACATGCCAACGAGCCCCGAGTGCTCGAGTCTGGGTCGTTGCACCGTGGCGAGGCCGTTCGTGATGAGGGCCAATCGATGGGCCCCGGCAACGCCGTCGAGCAGCTCCCGGGCCCCGTCCATCATCTGGGCGCATCCGGCCAGGTTCAGCAGGTACTGGTGGCCGAACGCCTCGGGGTCGGGCGGGTCCTCGACACCCATCTCCAAGAACAGTCGACCGAAGCGCTCCCGGTTCAAGTCCGCGGGGACCAGCTCGCCGCGTTCGAGCGCAGCCCAGACGTCGATGTTGATCGAGTGGTAGCGGGATCCGTGTCCGTCGTGGAACTCGATCCCGACCTCCCGGAAGGAGGTCTCGAGAGCCTCCACCTCCGCAGCGTCGAAGTCCCAGATCGTCCCATCGGCGTCGAAGAGGAGCCATTCGTACATGGTGGAACCCTTGCTCAGAAGCCCGGCAACGACAGGTCCAGACCGAGGTGCCAGCGGTCGTCGAGCTTCGCGAGGATCTCATTCCAACTCACCGCTCGGTCCACGTCGACCGACTGGTTGTAGGGCTGGTCGAACGCGATCACCTCACGACCGGCAGCGACCAGAGCCCGCAGGTTGTGGGGGGCGTCCTCCAAGAACACGTCTGCGTCGAAGCGATCCTTGTCACGCAGGAAGTTGATGTCCCAGTAGGGGATCTGGTGACGGTCCAGCCAGTACAGGGTCTGGCCGGCCACATCGGCATGGAAGCCGGTACGGAACAGGCGGTGGGTGACCACGACGATGCGCACCTTCTTGGTGTTCGACAGACGACGCAGCGCCTCGGGCGCGCCGGGCATCGGCGGCAGGAGTCGATAGCCGCCTTCGGCGATGAACCGCTCGAACCAGCCATCCAGTTCCCCGTCGGCCAGCGACCACTCCGAGAAGTCCCACGTCTGGGGGTATGGGTACACCTCGGGGTCGGGCTGACCGACTTCGGCGGCGTCCAGCGCCCGTGACATGTTCACGAACCGCCAGAACCCGCCCCGGAACTGGGCGGTGACGTCGTCGAGGTCGAGCCCAAGAACGAAACGTCGGTCGACTGACATGAGAACAGGAGCTCCTTGACTCGAACCCACCCGAAGGTGCCTCGCCAGCAGTCTGGTCGCTCAGCGGAGGCAGCCGGTCGGCTCGGGACGGGTCTCGATGAGCCGCAGGGCGTCGATCTCGACGACGGCACCGCGACCGCCCTCGTAGCGCAGGTAGGGCATGATCGCGTTGGCGGAGGCCAGTTGCTCGGTCGGGACGGTGACGGTGTACTCCGTCCAGTCTTCGTAGGCGACCGAGACCGTCGTCTCCGTGCTCCCCAGCGCCTCCGACATCGGGGCGCGGGTCGGGTCCGTGTCGACGAACCGGTAGGCGTCGAACCGAACTTCCACCTCCCCTTCGCCACGCGCCATGAAGCGCAGCTCGACCCGTCGCTGCCCGGCCTGGCCGTCGGCCCGGACCGCCGGGAGCGCCGCCCTGCCCACCGGCCGAGCCCACCCCGACTCGATCTCGGCGAATCGCAGGACCCGGGAGCCGTCGGCAGCATCGGGCACATCGACCGTTGTCACCCCATCCGAGAACCGCCAATGGGCCCTGCCACTCCGCTCGCCGTCCGCCGCATCGTCCTCGAACGACCCGTTCAACAGGAGCTGGCATGAGTCCGAAGCCTCGGCCGCCCCCGGCCGAACGGACCAGCCCCAACCGACGTCCGCCAGGTGGCCACCACCCCACCCGCTTCCCTCGACCAACACGGGCGAGCCGTCGGCACCACGGACGGCAACGCGTCCGGGCGTGGATCGAGCGTCGAGCACCGATCCGATCGCTTCCCGGCTCTCCCCCGCCACCGGCACCGGACGATGGGCCTGGAGCTCGATCGGATAGGCGCGAACGTCGACGACACCATCGTCATCGACGACGACACGGAGGACGACGGACTGGAAGGTGGCGGTGAAGTCCTGGTCGAACACGAGGTTCCCGAGGCTGTGAGCGATCGGCACGCCATCGTGCCAGTCGAAACCCTGCACGACGTGGGGGTGGTGGCCGATCACGAGGTCGGCGCCGGCCTCTGCCATCTGCCTCGTGGCGGCAACGCCGAACTCCGAGGCGATCGGGGCGTACTGGAGACCCCCGTGCAGGTGCGCCACAACGATGTCGGCGCCTGCGCGGCGAGCCGCCCGGATGTCTTCCCGCACGGCGGAGGCCGAGTACCGGGCCGCTCCACCGTGCCCCCTGCGGGCCACCCAATCCTGCAGCTCCGGGAACGCCCGGGGACCGGCCACCTCCCCCCACAGTCGGGCAGCCTCGTCGGGTTGCAGCTCGGACTCCATCCGCTCGAAGAGCCGCCACGCGTCCCCGGCCAGCATCGGCATCGCGGGCCAGTCGTCGACCCAGTCGACGACCCTCGGCTCGTACTGCCAGGCGTCGGATCGGTCCACGTCCGCCGGGACCGGATCACCGGTCGCCGGAAGTGCGTCGTTCACAACGTCGCCCGTCACCGTGGTGTATGAGAGCGTCGCCACCCGCAGGCCGGACACGTCCACCATGGCCGGCGCGCGAGCCGCATCTGGCGTCGAGCCCGCTCCCGTGACCGCCATACCGGCGGACCGGAGCTCGGCCAGCGTGGTGACGAGGCCGTCGTCCATCCAGTCGTAGGCGTGGTTGTTCCCGAGCGTCACCACGTCCGTACCCAATGCCTCGAGTGCCGACAGCCCCAACGTCGGCGTCGACAGGAGGAAGCGCTTGCCCGGATACGGGTCTCCGAGGTCATCGCCAACCACCGTCTCCAGGTTCACCGTCGAGAGGTCGGCGGCCCTGAAGAGCGGGGCGAGATCCGAGACGACGGCTCGGGCCTCCGCGGCCGAGCCGACTCCCTCGGCTGCGTCGCCGTCGACGTAGCGCCGGCCGAGCATCGTGTCGCCCCCGAAGTGGAGCACCCGACGATCACCACCGGAACCGGTCGAAGCCAGCAGCGACACGGACACCTCCGGGGCATTCGGGGACAGGACGACCGGCTCGTCGATGAACCCCTCCGCCACTACGAAGCCGAACACCGGCTGGTCGACCGGGATCGACACACGGCCATCTGGTCCCGTGCGCCGGACGTCGCCATCGATCTGCACCCGGCCCTCGACCGGCGATCCCGCCTCGTCGGACAACTCGACCGCCACCCGCGTACCGACCGCCGGGCCGACCGCCAGCGCCGTCGCCGCGTACCAGACCAGCACACCGAGGGACCCGATGAGGATCCAAGCGATGGCGAGCGTTCGAGCGGTCGGGGAATCGTTCACGACCCCGGGTTATCGGCCTCCTCCGCGGTCGACCCGAGGGAATCGTTGCGTCGGATCATCGATACCCCCGCCACCACGATGCCCAGGCCGACGGCGATGCCACCGACCACGAACCGCAGGACCACGTCATCGATCAGGGCACCCAGCTGGGCGATCCCGAGCAGTCCCTGCATCACGGCGAGGCTTCGGTTGGCCTTCGGGTCGATCCCACTCAACAACGCCCACGCGTAGGCGGCCACCGTCACCGCGGTGGCGACGGGGGCCCACGCACTGGCGAGGTCGAGGAAGGCGACGCCGAGGACGAACAGGTGGATGCCTCCGGCCAGCATCACCGCCCGAGGTGGCCTGACGGTGCCGCTCGCGCCCAACGCCCACCAGCCCAGACCCAAGGCCGAACCGGCCAGGAGCAGGGCTTCCCGGGGGACCGCCAGATCTGCCAGGGCCGCGATGACGGCCGTCAGCGTCCCCGATCCCGCCACCGCCATCGGCACCACGCCATTGCGACGGAGGTAGGCGACCACGGAACCGCCCGCCCCGACGAAGGCCCCGACGGAGACGGCCAGTTCGTCGGAAAGGCCGAGGTGGTGGCCGCCCAGGCCCGCCGCCCAGCCGAGGACAACCGCTGCCGCCGTTCCCGTCACGTCGCCGATCCGCCCGGCGGCAACCGTGCGCCCGGGCGTCAGGTACGAGGCGACGGCGAGCACGGCCGCGGCGGCCCCGAGCACCAGCACCTGCACCGGAGCCGACATCTCGTCCCAGCTGAGGGCGACGGCGAGGGCGCCGAACGCCAGCACCAAGGCACTGCCGAAGTACACGACGAGCTCGGCCGGGTGGGTGGTCGTTTCATCGGACATGTGGACCTCCTTGTCCGCCCCCAGCCTGCGCCCTGCGACCGACCGGCGACATCGGGGAGCTCACCCAGGGCCGTCGGGGAGGTCCGGTGGATTCCTCGGTGTTCCTGCCAAGATCGACCGGGTGACCGACCTGATCGACCATCCGGAGGCCGTGGCCGAGCTCGCCGACGCCGTGCGGGGATCGGCCACGGTCACCTTCGACACCGAGTTCCATGCCGAGAAGCGTTACTGGCCCGAGCTCTGCCTCGTCCAGGTCGGGATCGACGGCGAGGCCCACCTCGTCGACCCCCTCGCCACCGACCTCGGTCCGCTCTGGGAGGCGATGGTCGCCGACGACGGTCCGCTGGTCGTGGTCCATGCCGGACACGCCGACCTCGCCATCGTCCATCGACAGTCAGGCTCGGTCCCGGCCCGCGTCTTCGACACCCAGCTCGCAGCGGCGTTCTGCGGCAAGGGAGCGACCGCGGGCTACGGCAACCTCGTCGGCGCCTACCTGAAACAACGGATGGACAAGGGTCCCCGGATGTCGGACTGGCGACGACGGCCGCTCCCCGACCGACAGGCCGAGTACGCGGCGGCCGACGTCACCCACCTGGCGAAGATCCACCCGCTCGTCGTGGCAGACCTCGAGAAGCGAGGGCTGACGCAGGCGGCCGAAGAGGAGCACGAGCGGTACCTGTCCCCGGACCGTTGGATGCCCACCGACCCCGAGGAAGCTTGGCGAAGCCTCAGGACCCGGACGAACGACCGGGAGACCCTGAATCGGTTCGCCCACCTCGCTGCCTGGCGTGAGCAGGAGGCGGCCCGGGTGGACAAGCCAAGACAGTGGATCCTCTCCGACGTGACGCTCGCCGACCTCGCCTACTCGCCGCCGAACAGCCCCAAGGCATTCCGCAACGTCAGGAACTTCCCCGATCGTGGGGCCAACCGGCTGATCGATGCGATCAGCGATGTCCTGGAGGCCGCTTCACGGACCGACTCTGCAGATTGGCCGGAGCCCTCGGCACCCCAGCCCGAGCCGTCGGAGGCGGCAACGGTGCTGCGGGTGCTGCGCGACCACGTGGCATCGCGAACCGGTATCGCCGCCGGGTTGATCGCCACGGTCGGCGAGCTCCATGCCCTGGCCGCCGGGACCCCACCGGACCACCTGGCCGCGGGCTGGCGCCACGAGATCTTCACCTCGGAGGCAGACCAGGTCCTGACCGGACGGGTGGCCCTCCGCCTGAAGGACGGAACCGTCGTCTTCGAGTGATCAGCCGCCCAGCACCAGTACGTGCCAAGCGGTGCCGTTCGAGTCGATCCACACACCGGCGCCGGCAGCCGTCGCCTTGGGCGAGAGGATGTTGTCGCGGTGGCCGGCCGAGTCCATCCACAACCCATGGATGACCTGGGCCGAAGCCGAACCCGAACCGAGGTTCTCGGCCTTCCAGGAGAAACCGCCGATGCGGGCCAGGTCCGAGTGGACGAGTGAGCCGCTCGCCGCCATGGAACGAGCCCAATCGAGCGACGCCTGGGCGAGTGCAGAGGAGTGGTTGACGGCAGGGAGACCGTTCGCCTCCCGGGCCGAGTTCACCAACGAGACGAGGGTGTTGGCAGCGCCGGAATCGGCGTAGGGAGCGATCGTCGTGGTCGAGGGCGGTGGCGGCACGGTCGTGCTGGGGACCGTGGTCGCAGGTGCAGTCGTTGCCGGGCTTGGTGCCACCGTCGTGGGCGTGGGCGGCGCAGCCTGGACGGCGGGGATCGTCGTCGTCGTGCTCGTCGAGGAGGTCGTGGACGACGTCGTCATACTGGTTGAGCTCGTCGTACTCGGTGTCGTCGTGGTGGTCGATGTCGAGGTGGTGGACGAGATCGTGGTGCTCGTGGCCGGCGCCGAACCAGGCTCGGGACCAGCTCCCCGGCGCAGCACGCCGACGAACACCAGGGAGGCGAGGGCGACGATCACCACGGGCGCGGCGAAAGCGACGATTCGGTCGGGCATGCCGGGCAACGTACCGGCCGGGCTCCCGCTATCGGAAGATCCGGATCAGAAGTGGGGGATCAACTCGCCGGTGGCAGGGTCGTCTCGGTGGTCGGCGTGCCGCCACCCTTCTTCTTCTGGCCGGGTGGGGTCCACTTCCCGTCCTTCTTGGCCTGACCGGGGGGCGTCCCGTCG
>JAHEFX010000012.1 GCA_024639975.1 bacterium | reverse complement strand
CCAGGGCCAGCGCCGAGCCGACGGTCCCGGAGCCGTCGTCACTCCCCCGGAACCGACGCAGGACGAGCCCGCTCCCGAACCAGGAGGCGACGACGCGTTCGATCACGAGCGGAACTGGAGGAATCGGGCCTTCTCGATGCCCGGGATGGCACGTAGAGCGTCCACCTGGGACTCGCTCAGCGGTTGGTCGAGGTCGAAGCCCATGAGGGCCGGTGCGCCCGGCACCACGTTCCTGCCGACGACCATGTTGGCGATGTTGATGCCCTGCTCGCCGAGGAACGTCGCGGCACGCCCGATGGCACCCGGTTTGTCCTCGTGGCGGAGCACGAGCATGTTGGCGCCGAACGGGAGCTCGATCTCCATGTCGTCGATCCCGACCAAGGTCTCCCCCTTGCCGGTGACCGTGCCGGTGACCGAGGGCGAGCGCTCGCCGAGCGTCCCCGAGATGCCGACGAGTGAGACGAACTCACGGGCGTCCTCCGAGGTCTCGGTGACGATCCGCACGCCCTTCGCCTCGGCCATCGCCCCGGCGTTCACGTAGGTGATGTGTTCGGAGGTGACTCCCGAGAGGGCGCCCTTCAACAGCGCCAGTCGGAGTGGGGCGAGCGGGTGGTCGGCGAGCTCCCCGCCGACCCGGAAGGTGATCTGGCTGGGCAGGCCTCGAGCCAGCGAGACGAACAGCGCCGCCATGCGCTCGACCAACGGCAGGTACTCGGTCACCTCGAGGTCGGCGGGGGGCCCGGCGTCGAGGTTGACGGCGGACGAGACCAGCTCACCGCCGAGGGCGGCGGAGACGGCCTCGGCCACGTCGATGCCGGCCCGATCCTGTGCCTCGGCCGTCGACGCCCCGAGGTGGGGGGTGAGGACGATTCGCGGCTCTTCCCGAAGGAGGCTCGATTCGTCGAGCGGCTCCACCTCGTAGACATCGAGTCCCGCACCGCCGACCTTGCCGGCGCGAACGGCCTCGACGATCGCTTCCTCGTCGATGATCCCGCCGCGGCTGGTGTTGACGATCCGGACGCCGTCCTTCATCTTCGCGAAGGCCGACTCGCCGATGAGCCCGGCGGTCTCATCGGTCTTGGGGAGGTGGACGGTGATGAAATCGGCTCGGGAGAAGAGCTCGTCGAGGGTCAGGATTTCGACGCCCAGGCGCCTGCCGGAGTCCGGGGAGACGTACGGGTCGTACGCGACGAGCTCCATGCCGAAGCCGGCGGCCCTGGCCGCCACCAAGCGGCCGATCCGGCCGAAGCCGATGATCCCGAGGGTCTTGCCGTTCAGCTCCACGCCTTTCAGCTTCGCTCGGTCCCAGCGGCCGGCCCGCATCGAGGCGTCGGCGACGGCGACATTGCGTGCCTGGGCGAGCAGCAGGGCCATGGTGTGCTCCGCTGCCGAGACGATGTTGGCCGCCGGGGCGTTGACCACCATGACACCGGCGGCGGTGGCAGCAGCGAGGTCGATGTTGTCGACACCGATGCCGGCCCTGCCCACGACCTGCAGCGTCGGGGCGGCGGCGAGGAGCTCGGCGTCCACCTGTGTGGCCGACCTGACGACCAAGGCATCGGCATCGGCCAGCACCTCGGCGAGCGCCTGCCTGCTGAAGCCGGCGGCGTTGACCACCTCTCCACCCGCGGCGAGCGCCTCGAGTCCTGCTGGGGCTAGTTCTTCGGCGACGACGACCTTGGCCATGTGCGTTTCCTGGGGTCGGGTTTCAGGGTGCACGCAGCGTAGATGTGCGCTGCAGCCTGTCCATCGCGTCCATCGGCGTCATCACTAGCCTCGGACCATGCTCCGCTTCGATGCCGACCTCGAGCTAGAACCTGCGGGCGACCACCGCTGGCACACGCGTGTGTCGTCGGCGTGGGACATCGGCACGAATCCCAACGGCGGCTATGTCCAGGCCATGTGCCTCCAGGCGATCGGCCGGGAGCTCCCACACCCCCACCCGTTGACGGCCACGAGCCACTTCCTCCGTCCGCTCGCGTCCGACCACGACGCGGACATCGTCGTCGAGACGGTCCGGCGGGGCAGCACGGTTTCCACGGGAACCGCCTCCATCGTCCAGGACGGCAAGGAGCGGGTCCGGACGATGGCCACGTTCACCGACCTCGGCGCCCAACGGGGCAGGACCCTCCAACGCGTCTACCCACCGTCTTGGCCCGGTCCCGAGGATTGCCTGAGGCGTGAGGAAGGAACCGAGGCGCCGTTCCGGTTCATCGAGCAGTTCGACATAAGAATCGTGCCGGAGCTCGCCCAGACGTCGGCCACGGAGATCGGTGGGTGGATCCGGTTCGCCGACGGACGAGATCCCGACCTGCTCTCGATGCCGCTGTTCGCCGACGGGTTCCCGCCGACCGTCATGAGCCTCAACGTCCTCGGCTGGGTACCGACACTCGAGCTGACCGTCCACTTCCGGTCGATCCCTGCCCCCGGGTGGCTCCAGGGGCATTTCGAGACGGAGGTCGTGCGCGACGGCCTGTTCGAGGAGGACGGGACGATCTGGGATGCCGAGGGTCTCGTGGTGGCCAAGTCCCGCCAGATGGCGAAGATCCTCAGCTAGCGCATCAGGACGGCCGGCGTCAGCCGGGGCACGACCACATCGGCACCGGCTTCGCGCAACCCCTCTTCGGAGAAGGCTCCCCGAACGACGGCGACCACCGTCATGCCCGCAGCCACGCCGGCCATGACGCCCGCCGGCGCATCCTCGACGGCGAGGCACTCGGCCGGATCGACGCCCAACCCCGCCGCTGCGGCGAGGTAGAGGTCTGGCCCAGGCTTTCCCTCGGCCACCTCGTCCCCGGCGACGGTGACGTCGAACACCTCGCCGAGGCCCGTGGCCGCCAGCGAAACATCCAGGCGCGCCCGGGTGGACGAACTGGCCACGGCCATCGGCACCCGGCCGGCCAGTACCTCGAGTGTGTCGACCGCGTCTTCGAACGCCTGCAGGCGCGATTCGAGGGCAGCATGGACCACGGCGGCGATCTCCTTGGCGAACTCCTCATAGGCCGGGAGCTCGGCTCGCTCCCCGAATGCCGCATGGCAGGCCTCGGCCGTCCTCCCCGTGAGCGACGCCCGGTCGTCCGAGGTCACCTCGACGCCGTACGGAGCCAGTACCTCGGCCCACGACGCCCACGAGAGCTCCTCGGAGTCCACGAGGACCCCGTCCATGTCGAAGACGATCGGCCGCACGGCCCTAGGCCTTGTCGCGAAGGATCTGTGAGACGAGCTTCGGGTCGGCCTTGCCTTGGGTGACACGCATCACCTGGCCGACGAAGAAGCCGGTGAGCTTCTGTTCGCCGCCCACATAGCGCTCCCACTCCTCGGGGTTGGCGGCGATGATCTCGTCGATCGCCGACTCGAGCGCTCCGGCATCGGAGATCTGGATCAGGTCGTTCGCCTCGGCGACGCCGGCGGGAGCCCCGTCACCGGCAAGGACGTGGCCGAGGACCATCACGGCGGCCGATGACGACAGCTTCCCGTCGTCGACCAGGCGACCGAGCTCGACCAGATGTCCGGCAGAGAGCGGTGTCGCCTCGAGGTCGGTGTCGGCCTTGCGCAGCCAGGCCGTCACGTCCTGGACGAGCCAGTTGGCCACCTGTCGTGGATCGCCACCGGCGCCCACCGCCGACTCGAAGAGCTCACGGGCCCGGGGCGAAGCCGGCGCCAGGACGTCGGCCGCCCCCGCCTCGAGGCCCATCTGGCGATACCGTGCAGCGCGGGCTTCCGGCAGTTCGGGCAGGGCCGCCCGGATGGGCGCCACCCAGTCCTCGTCGAGGTGCATCGGCGGCAGGTCGGGCTCCGTGAAGTACCGGTAGTCCGAGGACCCTTCCTTGGTCCGCATGCCGTGGGTCCTCCCATCAGCCTCGTCCCAGTGGCGGGTCTCCTGGATCACGGTCCCACCGGACTCGATGTGGGCGATCTGTCGGGAGATCTCGTGGTCCACGGCCCGCTCCAGCGAGCGGAACGAGTTCATGTTCTTGACCTCGACCTTCGTCCCGAGCTCCGGCTCTCCTTCGGGCCGGACGGAGACGTTGGCGTCGAAGCGCATCGAGCCCTCTTCGAGCTTGGCGTCGGACACGTCCAGCGCCAGGACCACCTGTCGGAGGGCCTGGGCATAGGCGCGGGCCTGGGCACCGGTGTGCATGTCCGGGCGGGACACGATCTCGACCAGCGGGACCCCCGCCCGGTTGAAGTCGACCAGCGTCGAGGTGGCCGTATGGATCCGGCCGCCGTCGCCGGCATGTTGTGACTTCGCCGTGTCCTCCTCCATGTGCGCCCGCTCGATGCCGACCCGGGAAGCCACGCCGTCGACCTCGATGTCGAGGTGCCCGTCGGCGCACACCGGGAGGTCGAACTGGGATATCTGGTACCCCTTGGGGATGTCGGCGTAGAAGTAGTTCTTCCTGCTGAAGACCGTGTCGGGTGTCACCGTGCACCCCAGCGCAAGCCCGATGCGGGCGATCCACTCGATCGCCCGCTCGTTGATCACCGGCAGGGCACCCGGAAGGGCGAGGCAGACCGGGCAGACGTTGGTGTTCGGCTCGGCCTCGGTGTCGACCGTGCAGCCGCAGAACATCTTCGACTTGGTCTCGAGCTCCACGTGGACCTCGATCCCGATCACGGGCTCCCACCGGCCGGAGGCGGATTCCACGATCATCCGGCCACCTCCTCCAGCCGCGGCCTCGCCGAGACCCCCATGAGCGACTCGACCGCCTTCGCCGCCCGGAACAGCACCGGCTCGCCGAGGGCGGGCGCCAGCAGCTGGAAACCGATCGGGAGACCGGCGTCATCGGTGCCCGCCGGGACGCTGATGGCCGGGTGCCCCGAGAGGTTGGACGGGATCGTGAACACGTCGGACAGGTACATGGCGAGCGGGTTCTCGGACCGCTCCCCGATCTTGAACGCCGTCGTCGGACTGGTCGGGGCCGCGATGACGTCGACCTGCTCGTACGCCCGCTCGAAGTCCTGGATGGCCAGTGTCCTGACCTTCTGGGCCTGGCCGTAGAAGGCGTCGTAGTAACCCGCCGAGAGGGCGTAGGTGCCGAGCAGGATGCGCCGGATGACCTCGGGTCCGAAACCCTCGCCGCGGGTCCGCGCCATCAGCTCCTCGACGGTCTCGCCGTCGGCGCGGTGGCCGTACCGGATGCCGTCGAATCGGGCGAGGTTCGCCGAGGCCTCGGCCGGTGCGATGAGGTAGTAGGTGCTGACGGGGTGGGCGATCGACGGCATGGACACATCCACGAGCGTCGCTCCCGCCGACTCCAGAGCCGAGAGGACCTCCCGGTACCGGGCAAGGACCTGTGGGTCGGCCCCCTCGCCGTTCATCTCCTCGACCACGCCGACCCGAAGGCCTTCCGGCCCAGCATCGAGCGTCGGGCGGGCGTCGGGCACGGCTCCGTCCCACGACGTCGAGTCCATCGGGTCGTGGCCGGCGACGGCCTCGAACAAGGTGAGGGCGTCATCGACGTCCCGGGCGAACGGTCCGATCTGGTCGAGGGAGGAGGCAAAGGCAATGAGCCCGTAGCGGGAGACGAGCCCGTACGTCGGCTTGAAGCCGACGGTGCCGGTGAGCGCCGCCGGCTGGCGGATCGAGCCACCGGTGTCCGAGCCGAACGCCCCGAGTGCCGAACCCACGGCCACCGAGACCGCGGAACCGCCGGACGAGCCACCCGGGACCCGGTCGGTGTCCCATGGGTTGCGACTCGTCCCGAATGCCGAGTTCTCGGTGGACGAACCCATCGCGAACTCGTCGAGGTTCGTCTTGCCGACGATGACGGCTCCCGACTGCTTCAGCTTGGCGACTGCGGTGCCGTCATAGGGGGGCTCCCACCCGGCCAGGATCTGCGAGGCGCAGGTGGTCTCCACGCCCTCGGTGACCATGTTGTCCTTGAGTGCGATGGGAATCCCGGTGAGCGGACCGGCGGTTCCGGCGGCGATTGCCTCGTCGGCAGCAACGGCCGCAGCGCGGGCGCCCTCATGGTCGATGAGTAGGTAGGCGTGGAGCTGGGCCTCGGTCGCCGAGGCCCGGTCGAGCACAGCGTCCGCGAGTTCGACGGCGCTGAGGTCGCCCGCGTCGAGCGCTGCCCGTGCCCCACCGATGGAAAGGTCGGCGGCACTCACGAGGCGTCCAGTGCCGGGGGTACCCGGAAGTGGGTCTCGGTCGAGTCCGGCGCCTGTTCGAGGACCACACCCCGATCGAGGGAAGGTCTCACCTCGTCGGGACGGAAGCGGTTGACGATCCCGAGGGGGTGGGCCGTGGGCTCGACCCCTTCCGTTTCGACACCCTGGATGGCGGCGGCGTGCTCCAGGATCAGACCGAGTTGCTCGCCGTAGCGGGCAAGGTCCTCCTCGGGGAGTGACAGGCGGGCGAGGCGCGCCACATGGGCTACATCGATCTCGATCGGCATGGGCGGCAGGTTAGGAGTGCTGACGCGTCAGCGTTCCCCATGTGCCAGAGCGACGGCGGCGTGGAGCGCCACACCGACCGACATCGCCCCCTCGTCGAAAGTGACGAGGTTGCTGTGGTTGCCCGGCGCTTCCCCCGGTTCGAGATCGGTCGGGCAGGCCCCCAGGAAGGTCATGATCCCGGGCACCTCCTCGAGGACATAGGAGAAGTCCTCGGCACCCATGATCGGCGCAGGAAGGGGGGTGAGCGCTTCGGCACCCAGGAGCCCGGTCGCCACCTCGTCGACGAACGATGCGAAGTCGGCATCGTTCACGGTCACCGGGTACCCGGCGTCGAACGACACCTCGGCCTCGACACCGTGTGCCGCTGCGATGCCCGTGGCCACCCGCCGAATGAGCTCTTGCACCTTGGTGCGGGTCTCGGCCGAGAACGCCCGCATCGTTCCGAGCATCTCGACCGAGGCCGGAATGACGTTGTCCGTCGTGCCGCCGTGGATGCTCCCGAACGTGACGACTGCCGGGTCGAACGGGTTGAGCGTCCTGGTCAAGGCCGTCTCGATGGCGAGCACGGTCTCGGCTGCGACCGGCACCGGGTCGGCGGCGAGGAACGGGGCCGAGGCATGACCGCCGCGACCGTGGATCGTCACCCGGATCGTATCGGCCGAAGCCATCTCGGGCCCGGGCCGATGCGAGATGGTCCCGGAGGCGAACCACGACGTCACGTGGATGGCGAAGGCACCCGTCGGGGCGGGTTCCGTGGCGGCGAGGAGCCCCTCGTCGAGCATGAACCGGGCCCCGTGGTGTCCTTCCTCCCCCGGCTGGAACATGAAGACCACACGACCAGCGAGCTCGTCGCTTCGTTCCGACAGGACCCGGGCGGCGCCCGCCAACATCGCGGTGT
The DNA here is from genome assembly GCA_024639975.1 of bacterium. GTDB lineage: Bacteria > Actinomycetota > Acidimicrobiia > Spongiisociales > JAENVV01 > JAHEFX01. The sequence continues at coordinate 26,635 of JAHEFX010000012.1, read as the reverse complement.
GCAGGTCGTGGCCGCAGGCGTGCATGGTGCCTTCGTTCTCGCTGGCGAAGTCGAGGCCGGTGTCCTCGGGCATGGCCAGGGCGTCCATGTCCCCGCGCAGGAGGATCGTCGGTCCCGGTCGGCTCCCCTCGAGCACGGCGACGATCCCGCTGGTCGACTCGTGCAGGACGATGTCGAGACCCAGGCCTTCGAGCGCCCCGAGGACGATCTCCCGGGTCGCCGGAAGGTGGTTGCCCACCTCGGGTCGCCGATGGAGGGCACGGCGCAGTGCGACCGTGTCCTGCTGGATGGAGCGAGCGTGTTCGATGAGGTCCATTCGGTGAGGGTAGGCACCGTCACCGTGTCTTCCCGACGTACCATCCGGCCATGCACCGGGTCGCTCTCGCAGCTTCAGTGGTCCTCCTCGTCACGGCTTCCTGCTCGACGCCGGAGTCGTCGACGACGACCCTGGCTCCGACCACCACGCCCCCATCGACCGCGCCGACCACCACCACGACCCTCGCACCCCTGCCTTTCTCGGCCCTGGGCACGTCCGTCGCGGCGTTGGGAAGCGTTCCCGACGGCCCATCTCTGGCTGTCGGGATCGGGAGGGGCATCGGCGCCGCCTACGACGACCTGGCGGGCGGGATCATCTTCGAGCAACTGGTCGACGGCGTCTGGTCGTCCTGGTACCTGCCCGCAGGCCGCCAGGAACCGACCGAGTTCTCGATCCCCGGCGCCCGACTCGGCGACGTCGACTTCCTCGGCGAACGGCCACCGACGGCCGCACTGTGGGACGAGACCACGCTGATCCTGCAGACGGTCAAGGGCGGGGCGCCGGAGGTACTCCTCCGCGTCGAGCTCCCCCTCCCCGACGGGGACGTGTCGGGGGTGTCACTCGGAGGCGACGTCATCGGCGTCTCCACCACCGAGGACGGCGAGTGCCACGACCTCACGCTCCTGTCGGCGGACGGCGAGCTCGTCGCCGGACCCCTGGGGATCTGCTCGGCATTCCCCGTGCAGGTCACCTCGAACGCCGACCACGCGATCTTGCTCGACGCCGGGGCATCGACCCGGGTGATCTTCCTCGACCTGGCGACCGGGGAGGAGGTGGCCCGTTGGCAGGTGGCCGACGAAGTGGTCTCGGTCACCGCCGGACAGGAGACGGCGATCGTCGCATCCCCCGACACGATCGAGCGGGTGGACCTCGCCGGCAATCGAGAGGACCTGGACTGGCTCCCGCTGGGAACACCCGTGTTCGCCTCGGAGCTGCGGGCACCCGTGACACCATCGGACCTCGCATCGCTGGGGGGCGTCTCGATCCCGGTCGACTGCTCTGCCACCGGGTTGCCCGACCCCGCTCCTGCGTCGGGCCTCACGCCGGCAGCTGACGAAACCCGCACGGCCGTCGCCGCCGCCGCCCTCGACTGCAACTACTGGCGGCTCGGCTCCCTGGCCTCGCCCGAGTTCGACGGCCCCGAAGACCTCGCTCTGACGATGATCGAGCGTGAGGCCAACGGCATCCCGGTGATGGCCGATATCGCCAACACGCTCGGACTCGCGCACGGGGAACGGGCTTCACTCGATGGCGGCATCGAGTTCGTGTGGCCGTCGATCCTCGACGACGAGCCGACCGACGAGGACTGGGAGTTGCTTCGCCTCCTCTACAACGAGGAACGAATCGCCGAATGGCGCGACGGCCGGGCCCCGTTCGACGGCCTGTCGATCGTCATCACCGAGGACGGCGCCTGGACCGAGCTGGGCGGGATACCAGAGGGCTAGGTCCGTTCTTCCAAGGCCCCGAAGTCCCCGGAGGGCGGACTCCTGAGAAAGAGGCGTGGAGACATCACGGGTCCGCCTCGAAGCACGAGGAGTACGTCGGGAACCATCCACCTTCGCCCCTCACACGGGCCCTTGCGTCCGAGCGGGTCCCATCACCCTGGCGGGGGGATCCCTGCTCGGATCAGCGGGCCTCGGCCAGATCCACGACGATCTCCCACTCGGTATCGGTCACCGGTTGGACGCTGAGCCGCTGACCGCGCTGGACGGCCGCCATGTCCTCCAGGCCGGGGGTCGTTTTGAGGACCTCCAACGGGACGACCTCGGCGAAGGTCGACACGTACTCGACCTCGACGCAGATCCACCTGGGCTCCTCCGGAGTCGACTTCGGGTCGAAGTACTTGGAGTCGGGGTCGAACTGGGTCGGGTCGGCCACCCCGGTGCGATGGATCCGCATGATCCCGGCCACTCCGGGCGGTTTTGCGTTCGAGTGGTAGAAGAAGACGAGGTCGCCGACCGCCATGTCGTCCCGCATGTAGTTGCGGGCCCGGTAGTTGCGGACCCCGTCCCAGACCTCGGTGCCGTCACGTTCCAGATCGTCGATGCCGTACTCGTACGGCTCCGATTTCATCAGCCAATGCGCCATGGCGCCACCGTACCGCCATCCATCGATGGGTGGGCGACGTAACCTTGGACGATGGCTGGAACGATCGTCGGAACCGGAGTGGCCCTTCCCTCCCAAGTGGTGACCAACGAGGACCTGACGCGGTTCATGGACACCGACCCCGAGTGGATCAGCTCGCGCACCGGAGTGGAGGAGCGCAGGATCGCCGCACCCGGCGAGACCTCATCGACCCTCGGGAGCAAAGCCGCCCTCGCCGCGCTGGAGGACGCCGGGATCGATCCGGGGGAGGTCGATGCCCTCGTGGTTGCCACGATGACACCCGACTTCTACGCACCGGGCCCGGCCCCGCTGGTACAGCATGCCGTCGGCCTACGGACGGACATCCCCGCCTTCTGCATCCGCCAGCAGTGTTCGGGCTTCCTCTACGCGCTCGACATGGCAGACGCGATGATCGGGTCCGGGCGCGCCGAGACGGTGCTGGTGGTCGGTGCCGAGGTACACGCCGGCGTCCAGCCGTGGATCAAGGCATTCGACCGGTGGAAGGAGACGGGTGCGGGGCCGACCGACGAGGAGTGGGACTCGGCGACCGCGAACCGAGCCTGGGCCGTCCTGTTCGGCGACGGCGCCGGGGCAGCTGTCCTGCGCCGCACCGAGCGGGAGGGAGACGGATTGCTCGGGACCACCCTGCACACCGATGGGTCGATGTTCGAGCTCATCCATGTGCCCGGATTGGGCTCGGCATCGAGACCGCTGGTGGACGCCGACCAAGTGCGGGCCGGCGACCACATCCCCCGAATGCAAGGGCCGATGCTCTATCGACAGGCTGTGCGGAAGATGCCTGCCTCGGCGAACGCACTCCTCGAGCGGCACGGGCTCGGCCTCGAAGACATCGACGTGGTCGTCGCCCACCAGGCGAATGCGAGGATCCTCGACGGAGTCCGAAAGCAGCTCGGCATCGACGCCGAACTGGTCCCGATGAATCTCGACAAGTACGGGAACACGACGGCGGGGACGCTGCCGATCCTCTACCACGAGCTGAAGACGGCGGATCGGATCGGTCCGGGTAGCACCACGCTGTTCGTGGCCTTCGGTGCCGGCGCCCATTGGGGAGCCGCGTTGCACCGGACGCCTAGCTGACGAGCCAAGCCTTCAAGGTGGTGAACGCCACCTCGAGGTTCGCCAGCGGAACCGACTCCTCGACCTGGTGGGCGAGCGCCGTCTCACCGGGTCCGTAGTTCACCGCCGATATGCCGAACTCGGCCAAGCGGGCGACGTCGGTCCAGCCCTGCTTGGGGTGGGTCTCCGCTCCCGAGACGGCCTCGAGGCGCTCGAGGTGCGGGTTGTGATCCGGCACCGGGCCGGCGGGCGCGCGATCGACGAACTCGAGGCGATCGGCGTCTCCCCCAACGAACTCCCGGAATCGGGCTTCGGCTCCATCGAGGCTCAGCGTCGGCGGGAATCGGTAGGAGACGTTGACCCAGAAGTCCTTGGGGATCACGTTGCGGGACACCCCTCCCTCGGCCATCGTCGCCGACATGACCTCACGGAACACCAGGCCGCCGATCTCGACGTCGACCGGCTCTCGCGCTGCCAACTTCGCCAGCAGCGGACCCGCCCGATGGATCGCGTTCTCCCCCCACCAGGGCCGCGCGGAGTGCGCCGACCGGCCCGAGAAGTGGCACCGGATGTTCATCGCACCGTTGCAGCCGATTTCGAGCTGGAGGTCGGTCGGCTCGCAGACCACGCCGAACTCGGCCTCGGTCAGCCAAGGCTCGGCTTCGAGGATCGGTCCGAGCTGGTTGTACTGGATCGGGCCCTCCTCCATGTCGTAGAAGACGGCCGCGACGTCATACGGACCGGCTTGTACCTCCTCGTCCTCCAGGAGGTGGAGCATCACGGCCAGCCCCGACTTCATGTCGGACGCCCCGAGCCCATGGAGCCTCCCCTCGTCGTCGATCCATGCCGGGGGTTGGCCCTGGTGGGGAACGGTGTCGAGGTGTCCGGCGAGCAGGATCAATGGCTTGCCGGTTCGTTCACCGACGACCAGCCCGTTTCCGTGTCGGACGGTGGGGAAGGAAGCGAGCCGTGCCTCGACCGCGTCGGCGAGCGCTTCTTCGTCCCCATAGGGGGACAGGGTGTCCACCAGCCAGGTGAGGGTGTCCGTGATCGTCACGGCGCGCAGCGTAGTGATGGCCCCCGCGACCTCGCGCTCCCGCGATTCCCTAGATTCGGGGTATGACCGCACGCCAACCCTGGAAACCCGTCGTCCTACGGCTCGTCAAGGGCCGCTACGAGCAGGCCTCGGCCGCCGTCGCGTTCGGCTCGCCCGTGCGCGGGGAGGACAAGGAACATGCCGACATCGACCTCGTCGTGGTCGGCCCCATCCCTCGAGCGCCCTTGCGGGAGACGATCGTGTTCGACGGGTGGCCGCTCGAGATCCACGTCCATACCCCCGAGTCCCTCTGGGACCAGTGCACGCTGGACGCGACGAAGCGCCGGGCCTCTCTGCCCTTCATCTACGTCAACGGCGAAATGCTGTTCGACAACGACGGCCGGGGCGGAACGATGCGAACCCGCCTGCGCGGTCTGCTCGAAGCCGGGCCCGCCCCCGTCTCGGATGCCGAGCTCGCCGGGTTCCGGCACCGGATCACCGATGGCATCTCCGACCTGTCGGACCCCCGCCCACTGGGCGAAGTCATGTTCGCCTCGGCACGGCTCGTCCGGGCGATCTCCGAGCTCGTGCTCGCGACCAACGAGGCGTGGGTGGGTGAGGGCAAGGCGATCCACCGCAACCTCGTTGCCGTCGACGACGACTTCGCCCAGGAGCTCGCCTCTGCTTGGTCGAAGGTTGGTGACGACCCGTCCGTCCTGGTGGCCGTGGCCGACCGGGTGCTGGAGCCACACGGCGGTCGACTCTTCGAGAACACCTGAGCCGCTCTGGCCCTCAGGTCAGGCCGTTCCCCGCTCCATCGGACCGCACCGCACGCCGAACCGTTCTCGCACGGTGTCCAATGATCCTTGGTGGTACGGCCGGTTCCGCCGGTGCGTGAGCAGGGTCCGTAGCTGTCCGCCAAGCCTGCGGGGCGCCGGCATCCAAGCGTCGAAGTCGGCGCCCAACGGGAGGAGGGCCGTCGACGGCAAGGCTTCGACCACACGGATCTGCCGGGCCCCATCGAGTGTGCAGCGCTCGGGTCTATGGGATCAGGGGGCAGAGGAACGCCCCGTCATACTGGGGCATCCCGATCTCGACGTGCCCGGCCGCCGCTGCTTCGTGGACCGCGTCCTCTGACGTGAGCAGGTACGGATCAACACCATCCGCCCACGTGACCGGTGTCGGCAGCCAACGTCCGCCGTTGTAGTCGCGGCCGTGGGCCGCCTCGGCGACCGGTGCCTGCTCCTCGAACATGTAGAGGGTGTCGAACGAATGGGCGTTCTGGTGGGTGGCCGGGAGCGAACCGAGGAGGATCGTCCCGTACTGGTCCCCGTCGGCCCAGATGAGTGACTCGATCTTGGTCGGGGCGTTCTCCGATCGGGCCGACGCCGGGAGGGCGAAGGCGAGTACGAGCATGGCGGCCATCGCCACCAGCAGTGTCTTGCGCATGGGTCTCTTCCTGTCCCCGGGGGCCTTCCCCGGTCAGACCCCACGCTCCCCCATCCACCTGACGTCCCCCATGCGCCCAGGTGACGAATCCTTACGACTCGGTGACACCGTCCGCCGACGTGCCCCTCGGACCGTAGATTCTCCTCGTGACCCGGGTCCTGATCATCGACGACGAGCCCCTCGTGGGCGAGGTGGTCGCGTCCTACCTCGAACGGGACGGGATCGAGTGCGAGGTCCTCGCCACCGGCGCCGGGGCCGCGGACCGGATCCGGGAGACCTCGCCGGACCTCGTGGTCCTCGACGTCATGCTCCCGGGCGTCAACGGCTTCGAGGTGCTGCGTGAGGTCAGGCGCCGATCCGAGGTCCCGGTGATCATGCTCACGGCCCGTGAGGACGAGGCCGATCGGGTCGCCGGCCTGGAGCTCGGCGCCGACGACTACGTCGTGAAGCCGTTCAGCGCCCGGGAGCTGGCTGCCCGGGTACGAACCGTCCTCCGGCGGGCGCAGCGGATGGATCCGCCTGACCGGCCGCTCGAGTTCGACGACATGGTCATCTCCCCGTCGACACGAGAGGTCCTCGTCGACGGGAGCACCGTCGACCTCACCGCCCTCGAGTTCGACCTGCTCCTCCACCTCGCATCCAGGCCGAAGCGCGTCTACAGCCGCGGCCAGCTGTTGGAGGCCGTCTGGGGCTCGAGCGCCGACTGGCAGGATCCCGGCACGGTCACCGTCCACATGCGTCGGCTGCGCACGAAGGTCGAGAAGGACCCGTCGCATCCGACGCACCTGCGCACGGTGCGCGGGGCAGGCTATCGGTTCGACCCATGAGGGGCGCCGCCTGGTTCGCCGCCGCGCTCGTCATCGGGTCGATCGCCATCTTTGGCCTCACCATGCATCCGACGACCTCGGACTGGATCCGGCTCGCCGTCGTCGTGGTGGTGGCAGCCGCCATTGCATTCGGTCTCCGATGGCTGCTCCAGCGCCTCGGCGACCGGGTCTCCTCACTACCGATGTTGCTCGGGATCCCGGCGGTCGGGTCGCTGGTCGTGGTGGCGATCGTCGTCACCCTCGCCGCCGCCGGCATGGTCCTCGACACCCCCCAGCTCCCGGTGGTGTTCGTGGCCATCGGACTGGGAGCGGGACTTGCGATCCTCGCCACCGCCTTGGTCGCCCAACAGGCGGTCGACGACCTCGGACGGGTGCTCGCGGTCGCCGGGGACGTCGCCGACGGAGACCTCGAGGCCCGCACCGGTGTCGACCGGCCCGATGAGATCGGCCAGCTGGCCGCGGCGGTGGACCGGATGGTCGCCGCCCTGGAGACCGCCGAAGAACAGCGAGCCACCGACGAAGCGGCCCGGCGCGCGTTCCTCGTGGCGGTCGGTCACGACCTCCGCACGCCACTCACGGCCATCTCGGCCGCCGCCGAGGCCATCGAGGACGGGATTGCCTCCGACCCGGCGAGCTACTCGAGGGCGATTCGGACCCAAGTCTCGACCATGGAGCGACTTGTGGCCGACCTGACCCGCCTCACCGCTCTCGAGGCCGGCGACGTCCACATCGAACCCATCGACCTGGGCGAGCTCATCGACGAGACGTTCGAGGTCATGGGGCCGCTGGCCGAGGGGGCCGGGGTGGCGTTGACGGCCGACGAGGTGGAAGGAGGGTGGGAGCTCGATCCCCACGCCGTCGGTCGCCTCCTGCGGAACCTCATCCAGAACGCCATCGGCCACGCGGATCGATCCGTGCACCTCGGCGTCGGCCTGGGACCGCTGCTCGTTCTCACCGTCACCGACGACGGTCCGGGGTTCCCCGCCGACCTCGGCGACCGGGTGTTCGACCGGTTCGTGACCGGGGACCCATCGCGCCGCGAGGAAGGCTTCGGCCTCGGACTGGCCATCGCCCGCTCCGTGGCCGTGGCCCACGGCGGGTCCATTCGGCTGGCTGCCGGCCCGGGTGGAGCCGTGGAGGTGACCCTTCCGAGGCATCCACCCACCGGGACGACTGCGTAGGTCCCGCATGGAAGTCCTTCGACGACGAGTCGTTGCCTCGGCCACCGGGCCGTTCGGTCACGCCCGGTATCCACTCGCCGACACCATGGACCACGCTCCCGATCCCGGCCTCTTCGGACCCGGCTCGGTCTCGTGGGAGGTGATCGGTGACCCGGCCGTGTTCCTCGGGGGGATCAGGGGCCTCCTCGTCCAGGCAGCCCATCCCGAGGTGGTGGCGGGCGTTTCAGATCACAGTCGCTATCGGGAGGACCCGCTCGGGCGCCTGTCGAGGACGTCGTCCTACGTCACGGCAACCACCTTCGGGGCCATGCCGGAGGTGGAGGCGGCGGTGGCGACCGTCCGCCGCGCCCACCGGCCGGTCGAAGGGACGTCACACCGGGGAAAGCCCTACTCGGCGGGTGCCCCGGCACTCGCCGCCTGGGTGCACAACGCCCTGACCGATTCGTTCCTCACCGCCTTCCAAGCCTTCGGGCCGAGGCGGCTGACGACAGCCGAGGCCGACCGGTTCGTTGCCGAGCAGGCCCGGATCGGGCAACTGCTCGATGCCGACCCACTACCGCTGACCGCCGAGGAGCTCGCCCGTTGGGTGGCAGGACACCCAGCCGTTGGTCCATCACCCGGTCTGAAGGAGGCGGTGGCGTTCCTCGCCAATCCCCCCCTGTCCACCGGCCAGCGTCTCGGCTACGCAGCCCTGCTCGCTGGTGCCGTCGACACCCTGCCCGTCCGGATCAGGATGGCACTCGGCTTGTCCGAGCGACCTGGCGGCCACCGCATCGGTCAGGTGTCGGTGTCGGGCCTGCGTTGGGCGCTCGGGTCCAGTCCGACTTGGCGTCTCGCCCTGCTGCGGGTCGGCGCATCCGGAGTTGATGACGAACGTTTCAAGCAGGAACTGCCGGTGGAGCTGCTCAAACGCTGACGCCGAAGTCCCGCAGTTCGTCGTTGAGGCTCACCTTGCGGTCGGTCGCCTCGGACCGGTAGCCGATGATGTAGGCGCACTGCAGGTGGGCGACGCCACCCGGCAGTTCCTTCTCCCTGGTCCCGGGAACGACGATGGCGCGTGGCGGTACCTCGCCCCGGTACTCGGTCCGCTCGGGGACCGTCACGTCGTATGTCGGGGTCGATGCGGTGAGTGTCGTGTTGGCTCCCAGCACCGCTTCGGAGCGGACCCGGAATCCCTCGACCACGATCGACCGGCTTCCGATGAATGCGCCGTCCTCGATGATCACCGGGCTGGCCGAGGGGGGCTCGAGCACACCTCCGATACCGACGCCGCCCGAGAGGTGGACGCCCTTGCCGATCTGGGCACAAGAGCCCACGGTCGCCCAGGTATCGACCATCGTCCCGGCCCCGACGTAGGCACCGATGTTCACGTATCCGGGCATGACGACGACGCCGCGTTCGCAATGCGCCCCATATCGGATCGTGCCCGGCGGCACGACCCGGACGCCCTGGGCTGCCAGGTCGGTCTTGGTCGGCAGCTTGTCGTGATAGACGAAATCCCCGGCCCGCATCTCGGTCATCTCGGTGACCGCGAAGTAGAGGAGGACGGCCTTCTTGACCCACTCGTTGGTGACCCAGCCGTCACCCGATGGTTCGGCGACCCGCAACTCCCCGCGGTCGAGCGCTGCGATGGTGCGGTGCACGGCTTCGGTGGCATCACCGAGGAGCGACCGATCGTCGTAGGCCTCTTCGATCAATCGCTGGTCAGACATGCCTTGATCTCCTCGCCGGCTCGCTCACACGCTTCGACGGTCGGCACCAACGCCAGCCGCACGTGACCTTCACCCCCGGGGCCGAACGCGCGGCCGGGGGTGACCACGATACGTGCGGCGAGGAGTCGTTCGGTCACGGCCAGGTCGTCGTCGACCCGCACCCAGAGGTAGAGACCGGCGCTCGACCCGACCACCTCGAACCCGACGCCGGCGAATGCGTCGGCAAGCGCCGCACGCTTGGCCGAGAACAGCTGGTTGCGCCCGGCGACATGGTCATCGGAGGACCAGGCCGTCGCCGCGGCGGCTTGGACGAAGGCCGGGGGGACGGTGCCGGACACCTGTTTGAGCACCCGGGTCGCCTCGATCAACCGTGCATCGCCGACCATCGCACCGATCCGGTACCCGGTCATCCCGTCACGCTTGGACCCCGAGAACAGCGCCACGACGCCGGTCAGATCGGGATCGGCGACCTCCAGGACGGAAGCCGGGGGTTCGAGGTCGGGTTCGTGCAAGTCGGAGTAGACCTCGTCGGACGCCAGCCACGCCCCTTCCTCGCGGGCCCGGTCGTGGATGGATCGCAGGTCGTTGCGGTCGATCACCGTCCCCGAGGGGTTGTGGGGCGACGAGATCCAGGCGAGGCCGACGCCGGACCACCCCGCCCGCTCGAGCAGCTCGGCCGTGACGGAGAAGTCCCCCGAGAGCCGGTAGGGCCTGGCCGCCAGACCGGCGAGGACGGCCCCACGTCCGTAGACCGAGTAGCCCGGAGTGGGATGGAGCACGGTGTCCGGGTCACCCGCCTTGGCGACCGTCATCGGGAGGTGGAACACGGCCTCCTTGGAGCCGGCCGTGATGATCACCTGGGTTCGCGGGTCCACGTCTCGCCCGAATCGACGGGCCACATAGCTGGCCACCGCCTCCCGGGCTTCGATCGTGCCCGCCGCGATGGGGTACGACGACGAAGGGCCCACGGCGTCGATCAACGCCTGACGGGCATCCGGCGGTGTGGGTTCATCGGGGTCCCCCACCGAGAAGTCGAGGATCGGACCATCCGAGGCCATCGACCGGACGCGTTCATGCAGCGCCGCCATCGGGTTCGGCCCAAGATCCGTCAACACCGGGTTCAACCGCATGGCGGCGCAGGGTAGGACGTACGTGATGTGGTACCGACGTACTGACGCACTGGCAGGGGCTGGCACCCACTCGAGCAGGTACCCAGGTACTGAAGACCGGCTCGGAGCGGATGCTCGGATGAGCCGTGAACCAGAAGCTGCGAACTTGCTTCTTGACAAGATGACATCACTATGACATCATCATGGTGTCACCAAGAGGAGAGGACCATGTACACCACCCACAACATCCGATTCCACGAGGCCTGGCAAGAGCGCATGAGCCCCCGCCGCAGCCACCCGCGCCGGGCCGAGCCCCGCAGCAAGGACCTTCGATGAACGTCACCGCTGTCACCACGTCGCTGGAAGCCCGAACCGAGGCCCAGCTGAGACTGGTCGGGGACGCCGCCGTGGAAGAGGCCGGACGGGCCATCCTCGAAGTACTCGGCCCCGCCCTCCGCGACGCCGCCTTCGAGCTGGCTCGCCAGGCCGCCGACGAGGTGGCCGCCCAGCTACCCGATCGGTCCGTGGACGTCGTCCTCGACGGCGACGACCCGGTACTCCGGGTCGGCGAGTCCGCTGTCGGCGCCCCGTCGGTGGAGGCCTCCGACCTCGATGCCCGGATCACCCTCCGGCTGCCGAGCGCACTGAAGGACCTCATCGAGGGTGCGGCCACCGACGGCGGCGACTCGGTCAATGCCTACATCGTGAAGTCGCTCAACACCGAAGTCACCGGGAACAAGAAGCCAACGCCCAGCCGAGTGCGAGGGAGCTACGAACTGTGAGCCGCGAAGAAACCATCGAGCTTCCCGAAGCACCCAGCCGTCTGGTCCTCAGCGTGACCAGCGGCAGTGCCGAGATCACACCATCCGACGACGACGCCGTCCACATCTCCATCGACGGGGACAAGGCCGACGAGGTCGAGGTGTCGACCTCCGGCGACACGGTCACCATCCGCCATGACCCGCAACGCCGCCAATGGGGTGGCGGACGCCTCCGATTCGACATACGCATCCCGGCGGGCATGGACCTCGATTTTCGATCGGCCAGCCTGAACCTCAGGGCCGGGGTGGCCCTCGGGAACGTCGACGCCTCCACGGCGTCGGGCAACCTCCGCTTCGAGACCGTCGCTGCACTGTCGGCCAAGAGCGCCTCCGGGGACCTCCTGGTCGGCGAAGTCACGGGTGACGTCCGGGCCAAACTCGCCTCGGGGGACCTGCGTGCCAAGACGATCGGCGAAGCGCTCTCCGCCAGCTCTGCCTCGGGCGACATCAACGTCGAACGGATCGGCGGACGCGTCGATGTGAAGACTGCCAGCGGCGACGTGCACATCGGCTCGTTCACCGGCACCGAGCTCGCCGTCAAGACCGTCTCGGGCGACGCCTCCGTCTCTGTGCCCACCGGCACCACGGCCGATCTCAACCTGAACTCGCTGTCGGGGACCATCCACCTGCCGGACGGCGGAAACACCGACATCGACCCCGCCGACCGGGTCCGCAGGCGACTCCGGTACACCTCGGTCTCGGGCGACTTCCGACTCAAGGTGGGCTGATACCGGGCGGGGTCTGGGACAATCGACCCGTGGACGCCCGTACCAACCGTCTCGTCCAGATCGGCCTCGGCATCGCCTTGCTCGTGGTGGTGGTCGCCGCCGTCGTCTTCATCGACATCGGCGAGCCCAATCCGCTGCCCGACGCCATCCAGAGCGTCGCGCCCGTGGACGGGTCACAGGTACCCCGTCAACAGCCGGTCATCGTCGACCTCGCCCCCGGCTTCGACGCCGACCTGCTCATCCGGGACCGGGCCACCGGCGAGTGGGGCCCGGTCGAACCCGAACGGCTGCGGTGGGAGCCGGCGACCGGGGTCCTCACCTGGAGCCCACCCGAGGACGCGAACCCTTCGGGCAACTTCGACCTCCGGGTCGAGTACCGGGCGATCTCCGGGCTCCCCGAGCAGGGCGCCTACGAGTGGACCATCCGGACCTACTGAGGTCCCGACTCCAACAGCTCGAGGAACCCTTCCACGTCGAGGATCGGCGTACCCAGGGACTCGGCCTTGGCCCGCTTCGACCCGCCGCCTGCGCCCGCCACCAGGTAGGCCGTCTTGCCGCTGACCGAGCCGGCAACCCGGCCACCTCGTGACTCCACGGCGAGCTTGGCCTCGTCCCGGGTGAAACCATCCAAGGTGCCGGTGATGACGAGCGTCAGGCCCTCGAGCGTCTGCTCGAAGACCTCGTCGGGTGGGTCGTCGGCGAGACGCACACCCCGCTCCCCCAGCTTGGAGATGAGTGCAGCGTTTGCGGGGTCGTCGAACCAGTCGCGCACCGACGAGGCAATCACCGACCCGACACCGTCGACGGCGGCGATGTCTTCTTCCGGAGCGCCGGCGATCGCGCCCATGGATGGGAATCGCCGGGTGATGAGCCGGGCAACGGAAGGACCGACGTGTCGGATTCCGAGGCTCGTCAACAGGCGCGCCACCTCACGGTCCCTCGACGCGTCGATCGCCGCCATCAGGTTCCCGATCGACGTGTCCTTCCAGCCCTCCCGTCCTTCCAGGTCCGCCGGGACCAATGCGTAGATGTCGGCGGGATCGGCGACGAGGCCTTCGGCGATGAGCAGGTCGATCGTCTTGTAGCCGAGGTGCTCGATGTCCATCCCGCCGCGGCCGGCGAAGTAGGCGAGCCACTCCCGCAACCGGGATGGGCAGACGAGCCCGCCCGTGCAACGGGCCACCTTCTCGCCCTCCGGGCGAACGATGTCATGCCCACAGAACGGACAGGTCGCCGGCATGCTCCAGGTCGCCTCGTTGCCGGTTCGCCGCTCGACCACCGGTCCCAGGACCTCGGGGATCACATCCCCGGCGCGTCGGACGATCACCGTGTCGCCCACCCGCACGTCCTTGCGCTGCAGCTCCTCCTCGTTGTGGAGCGTCGCCATGCCGACCATGGCACCGCCGACGAAGACCGGTTCGAGAACGGCGAACGGCGTGGCGGCCCCGGTGCGGCCGATGTTGATCTGGATGTCGCGGAGGACCGTCGTGCGCTCCTCGGGTGGGTACTTGTAGGCGATCGCCCAACGCGGGGCTCGGGCGGTGAATCCCAGCTCGACCTGCGCCGAGAGGTCGTCGACCTTGATGACGACGCCGTCGGTCTGGTAGCCGAGGTCGTGTCGACGGTCCTCGGCCGCAGCGACGTAGGCCTTGACGCCATCGAGCCCATCGACGACCTCCGAGGTCGGGTTGACCCGCAGCCCGAGCGAGCCGAGGTAAGCCATCGTCTCCGTGTGGCCCGCCAGCTCCGGCCCGCCCTCGATCAGGCCCGCCTGGTAGACCCAGATGGCCAGGTCGCGGGTGGCCGTCATGGCCGGGTCCTTCTGACGCAGCGAGCCGGCCGCTGCGTTCCGGGGATTGATGAAACGGCGATCGCCGGCCTCGTCCTGCGCATCGTTGAGCGCCGCAAACGCCGCGTCGGACAGGTAGACCTCGCCCCGTACCTCCAACAGCGACGGAACATCATCGCCCACCAGTCTCAGCGGGACCGAAGCGATGGTCCGGAGGTTGGCGGTCACGTCCTCGCCGATCACCCCGTCCCCACGGGTGGCTCCTCGGACGAACCGACCGTCCTCGTAGACGAGTGAGATGGCCAGGCCGTCGATCTTGGGCTCGCACGAGAAGTGTTCCGGGACGTGGCCCAGTCCCCGCTCGAGTCGACCTGCCCAGGCATCCAGGTCCTCGGTCGACTCGGCGTTGTCGAGGCTGAAGAGCGGCCGGAGGTGGGTGACGGGCTGGAACAGGCCGTCCACGGCCGACCCGACGCGTTGGGTCGGCGAGTCGTCGGTCACCAGATCGGGGTGCTCGGTTTCGAGCGCCCGCAGCTCGCGCATGAGGTCGTCGTACTCGGCGTCGGTCACGACGGGGGCATCGAGCACGTAGTAGCGGTGGTCGTGGGCCCTGATCTCCGCACGGAGCTCGGCGAGGCGGACGGCGGCGTCGGACATCACCGGGAGCGTACCGCGCGAGTGGGTCACCGCCCCGGGGGTAGCCTCGCCCGACGAAGGAACGAGGAGTGAACATGGACGCTGTCGAGGTCATGATGGCCACCTTCCCGACGGTCGATGGGGCGTCGGGCGCCGTGGCCGAGCTCGAGGTGATGGCACGGGCCGGCACGATCGAGATCATCGAGGCCGCCATCGTTGCCCGCGGCCAGGACGGTGCCACGGCGGTCCAACAGGTCAACCTGCCCCAGCCGAGGACTTGGGCAGGGCGCGGCGCGTTGGTCGGCGGCATCATCGGATTGGTGTTCCCCCCGACCATCCTCGCCGGAGCCCTTGTCGGTGCCGGCCTCGGCGCTGCCACGGGGGCGATCGCCAAGCACGCCTTGAAGAACGACGACCTCGAAGCGATGGCCGCCGAGCTGGAGCCGGGTACGTCCGCCTTCCTGGCCGTCGTCGACCAGACCTGGGCCAAGGACCTGGCCAGGGCCATGACCGGCTACGAACGGTTGGCAGGGCACACCCTCGATGCCGACACGTCGGCCAACCTGCAGGTCATCTCCAACGAGGCGGAAGGCGTCGTCGCCACCTCCGGGTCGATCTTCACGATCGGCGAAGGAGGCGAGGCGCTCGCCGCCGAGGTCGAGTCGGTCACCGACCTCGAGTCGGGCGTGACGGTCACGGGAGGCGTCATCGCCGCATCGGACGGGGATGAGGTGGTCGTCGGCACCGTCGAGGGCATCGAGGTGCCCGACGCGGTGCCGGACGCGATCGGCGGCTACGAGGCGGCCGAAGCCGAAGAGGACCACCCGGAGGACTGACCGACGGGCCGGCGGATGATCCCACCGCCCAGGACTTCCTCGTCCCGGTAGACGGCCAGGGTCTGACCGGGGGCGACCGCCGGTTCGGCCTCCTCGAACCGGACCTCCCAACCATCGGTCACGTGTCGCATCGACGCGACCGGTGCCGGTTGTGCGCGGTAGCGGATCTTGGCCGACAACCCGTCCCGGGCAACCGGTGGCTCCCCCGACACCCAGGTCATGCCCTCGACGAGCGCCCCGTCGGAGGCCAGGTCGTCGCGCCGGCCGAGGACGACCTCGCGCCGGTCGGGTCGGAGCTCCACCACGTAGCGCGCCTCCCCGACGGACACGCCCAGGCCGCGCCGCTGGCCGACGGTGAAGTCCATGACGCCTCCGTGGGAGCCGACCACCTCACCGGTGAGGTCGACGACGTCACCGGGCTCTGCGGCATCGGGGGCGAGGCGCCGGACCAGGTCGCGGTAGTCGCCCTGGCCGACGAAGCAGATGTCCTGGCTGTCGGGCTTGTCGGCCGTCCGCAGACCGACGGCAGCCGCTTCGGCCCTCGTCTCGGCCTTGGTCATCGTCCCCACCGGGAAGCGGATCCGGGCCAGCTCTGGTTGGCCGAGCATCGTCAGTACGTACGACTGGTCCTTCGAGCGATCGACTCCCCGCAGCAGGTGCCAGGTGCCCCCGCGCTCTTCGACCCGGGCGTAGTGACCGGTCACGAGGAGGTCACAGCCGAGCTCCTCGGCATGCCCGAGCAGCCGATCGAACTTCACGGTCCGATTGCATTCGATGCATGGGTTGGGGGTGCGTCCGGCGGCGTAGTCGGCGACGAACCGGTCGACGACGCCGTCGGCGAACTCATCGGTGTAATCGAGCACGTAGTACGGGATGCCGAGCACCCCGGCCACCCGGCGCGCGTCCTCGGCATCTGAGACCGTGCAGCAGCCGGCCGTGGGCGCTTCCCCTCCAGGCCCTTCCCAGAGCTTCATCGTCACGCCGATGACCTCGTGGCCCTCGCCGACCATGCGAGCCGCTGCGACCGAGGAGTCCACCCCACCCGAGAGAGCTGCCAGCACCCTCACGTGAGTGCCTCCGCAACCGCCTCGGCCGCCTTCGCCCCATCGCCGCCCTTGGTCGTCCACCCAAAGGTGAAACGCAGGGCCGTCCGAGCGGCGACGGCATCGACCCCCATGGAGAGCAGGACGTGGCTGGCGGCGGTGGCCCCGGAGGCACAGGCCGCTCCGCCGGATGCTTCGATGCCGGCCCGGTCGAGCTTGATGAGGGCGATCTGCTGGTCGACGCCGGGTACCAGGACATGGCTGTGTGTGGGCAGTCGTCGGGCCGTCTCCCCGTTGACCACCAACCCCGGGATCGCCGATCTGAGGCTCGCCTCGAAGGCATCCCGCTCGGTGGCGACCCGTCGCCGGGTGCGACCGCGATCGGCGTCGGCGAGCTCCATGGCCGCCACCATCCCGGCGATGCCCATCGGGTTCAGCGTGCCGGACCGGCGGCCGAGCTCCTGGCCCCCACCGTGCAGCAGGGGCTCGATGGCCGTGCCGGACCGGACGTAGAGCAGGCCGACGCCCTTCGGGCCGCCGAGCTTGTGGGCGGCGAGGGTCAACAGGTCGACGCCCAAGGCGTCCATGTCGAGTCGCTCGGTCCCATAGGCCTGGACGGCGTCGGTGTGGACCAGGGTGCCCTGGTGGGTTGCCCGGATCGTGTGCGCCAGCTCGGTCACCGGCTGCAACACACCGGTCTCGTTGTTGGCATACATGACCGACACCAGCCCGATGGTGTCGTCGACGAGCTCGAGAACCTCCTCGACGGCGACCTCGCCGTCCCGGTCGGGTTGGGCGTGGCGCACCGTGCCACCGAGCTTCTGGAGCCACTCGGCGGCATCGAGCACGGCCTCGTGCTCGATGGCGGTCGTGACGAGCCCGGCGAGCTCCCCGCCGCGCAGCAGCGAGCCCTTGATCGCCAGGTTGTCCGACTCGGTCCCACCACCGGTGAAGACGATCTCCGCCGGCCGACACCCCAGGAGGCCGGCGGCCTGCTCGCGTGCCTCTTCGACGGCGTCCTTCGCTCGCCTCGCATGGGTATGGCTCCCAGAAGGATTCCCCCACAGGTCGGTGGCAAAGGGGCGCATCGCCTCCCAGACCTCCGGGCGCAAGGGGGTGGTGGCAGCGTGGTCGAGGTACATATCCCCGATTATGGGGTCGGCGCCGGTGCTCCGTGGGTACCGTCGCCGAATGGGTACCCGTCGAGCCAAGCCGGAGGACGCCCCGGCCATCGCCGAAGTACACATACGCGCCTGGCAGGTCGGGTACCGGGGCCAGCTCCCCGACTCCTTCCTCGACGGGTTGGACACCGACCTGGAGGATCGGGTGGAGGGATGGACCCGAGCCACCACCGACCCGGACCTCGACGTCTTCGTCGCCGAGGTCGACGGTTTGGTCGTCGGCTTCAGCTCCAGTTCGGCGAGCCGCGATCCCGATCGCCCCGAAGACGGCGAGCTCCAGGCCATCTACGTCCTTGGAGCCATCTGGGGCAAGGGCGTCGGGTCGGTTCTGCTCGACGCCTCGGTCACCGCCCTCGCGGCCCGCGGCTACCCGTCAGCCCTGCTCTGGGTCCTCGAGGGGAATGATCGATCGATCAGGTTCTACGAACGGCACGGCTGGGCGCAAGACGGCGCCGAGAAGTCCGAGCCGTGGGCCGACCTCGAGCTGCACGAGGTCCGGATGGTGCGCCCGCTCTAGTCGTCTTCGAGCATGGCCAGCAGGCGATCCCGCACCGATTCACCCTTCTTCCTCGCCGGGGTATCGGCGATCCGCCATCCCTTCCGGGACGAGTACGTGAGTGCCGGTTCATCGAGCCGACCGACCTCGACGGCGTCCACCCGGGCGAAGACGAGGTCGTGGTCCGGGAGGCCGGCGTAGGTATCGATCACCGTGCACCCGAGCCACCCGATCGCGTCACCAACACCGGGGCCCACCGGCGTGTTGGTGAGGAAGTCGGCGACGTACTTGAACTTGTGCCCGGGGTAGGAGAAGTACTGCCCGGCGTCGATCTGGTCCCCCGCCAGGATGGAGATCGTGCATGCCCCGGACGCGACCAACAGCGGATGCGTGTCGTGCTTGGGGCTGATGCTGAGGGCGATGATCGGCTCGGTGAAGGAAACCTGCTGCGTCCAGTGTGAGGTATAGGCCCGGGTCACGCCTTCGTGCGTCGCAGCCACCACCGTCACCCCGTCGGTGAACTGCCCGAGGACCCGCTTCATCTCACGATCGATCATGGGAGCAGGCTAGGAGCCGCCCGGGAGGGATCCCCCTGCGATCCCGCTCCGTACTATCTCCGACATGGCCGCCGTAACCGTCGACATCGCGATCGCTGCTCCCCCGGACCGGGTCTGGGCGGAGCTTGCCGACGTTGCGTCCCACGACCAGTGGATGACCGACGCCGAATCGATCGAGTTCACCTCGGACCAGCGGTCTGGCGTGGGAACGACGATCGAGGTCGTGACCCGGGTGGGCCCGCTGCGCACGGTCGACCGCATGCGGTTCACCGAGTGGGAGGAGGGCCGCTCGATGACCGTGGTCCACGAGGGCCTCGTATCGGGGACGGGGACCTTCACCATCGAGCCGACCGAGACCGGTTCCACCGTCCGCTGGGAGGAGGACCTCCGCTTTCCGATCCTCTTCGGGGGACCGATCGGGGCGACCGTGGCCCGCCCCATCTTCCGCAGGATCTGGTCGGCGAACCTCCGTCGGCTGGCCGCTCGGGTCGAGGGCCGCTAGGTAGTCACCAAGGCGACCGTGGCCGCCGTCGCCGCCACGAGGTCGGGCCCGGAACAGTGCAGGGCCCACTGCTGCTCCCCCGCCCCCAGGGACACCTCTGCCAGCTCGGTGAGGGCCGTGTCCACCACGACGGGCCAGCCACCGGCGCCGAAGGGTGTGATCGTGCCCCGGACGTAGCCGGTCGCCTCGAAGGCCTCTGCGGGGTCGGGCATGGTCAGCCGACGGACACCCAGGAGGGACCGGAGGGCCTTGTAGTCGAGCCGCCCGGTGCCGGGGATACAGACCAACACGTAGTCGCCTTCGCCCACCCGCACGACGAGCGTCTTCACCAGCGAACCGAGCGGTACACCGCGCGCCTCGGCTGCGGCCTCGGCACCGCGCACCTCGCCGTAGTGGACGAGCCGGAACTCGATGCCCGCCGAGCGGGCCGCCATGGTTGCGGTGTTCTCCGGCTCGGTCACCCCGAACGACTCCAGCGCGGGCGCAGGGGGGCATGGCCGACCCGATCGAGGACGTGGCGGGCGAAGAGGTCACACTCCGCCGCGTGCGGGTAGCCGGAGAAGATGAACGCCTCCACGCCCACCTCCCTGTACGCCTCGATCTTGGCGACGATCTGGTCGGGGTCCCCGACGAGGGCCGCACCGGCGCCCGAGCGAGCTCGACCGACGCCGGTCCAGAGGTTCTCCTCCACGTAGCCCTCGTCGTCGGACCCTTCCCGCAGTTCGCTCTGGCGGGAGACCCCCTTCGACACCGAGTCGAGCGACTTGGCGCGGATGGCAGCGCCCTCCTCGTCGTCCAGCTTCGAGACGAGCCGTCGCGCCGCTGCCTTCGCCTCCGCCTCCGTCTCACGGACGATCACGTGGGCACGCAGCCCGTAGACCAACTCGCGGCCGTGCTCGGCGGCCCGGCCCCGC
The DNA here is from genome assembly GCA_024639975.1 of bacterium. Lineage (GTDB taxonomy): Bacteria > Actinomycetota > Acidimicrobiia > Spongiisociales > JAENVV01 > JAHEFX01. Next base: position 6,319 of record JAHEFX010000012.1, on the reverse strand, counting down.
ATCTCGTCGACCGTTCCCGCCACGCCGGCCACCGTGTCGGGCCAGGTCAGGAACACGTCCGCTTCCTTCGCTGCCACGTCCTTCGCTGCATCCGAGAAGCCGCCGAAGTAGAAGGGTGGCGCCGGCCTGGACGTCTCCCGGGCAATGCGCGGCGCATCGAGCTCGAGGTCCAGGAACTCGCCGTGGTAGTCGACGGGCTGGCCGTCGAGCAGGAGCCGGAGCACCTGCATCCACTCCAGCGTCCGTTGGTAGCGGGGTTCCGACGGCAGCTTCTCTCCCGGGATGTCCGAAGAGATGATGTTGATCGTCAGGCGCCCGTCGAGAACTTCGTCGAGCGTCACGAGCTGGCGGGCCAGCTGGGGTACCCACATCTCACCCATCCGAACCGCCGTGAGCAGGTGCATGTGCTTGACCTGTGGGGCCAGCGCTCCGGCGAATGCGATCGTCTCGATACCCAACTCGTACCCGGACGGCAGGAGGATGTTGTCGTATCCGTACCGATCCGCCGTGAGGACGATGTTGCGGTTGTGCTCGTAGGACGTGCGCAGCTTCGGGTCGGGATGTCCGAGGAATTCGTAGTCGTCGTCGCACAGGGCTCCGAACCAGGAGATCTCGACGGTCATGGCAGCGGCACTCCTTCCGAGGCCTCGATGATTCGGTACAGGTCGGCCCGCGTCAGGGCCACTTCGCGCGCCGTCGAGGCGTCCTCGAGGCGATCGACGTTCTGGGATCCGACGATGGCGATCGGACGGGCGGGATTGGCGAGCACGAAGGCCATCGCCATGGCGGATCGGGATACGCCTCGCTCGCCGGCCAACTCGTCCAGCACCTCGACCAGCGGTGCGGGGATTCCCTCCCCTTTGGGCACCCGGCCACCGGCCAGGGGGCTCCAGGCCATCGGCACCGTGCCACCGGCCATCGCATGGTCGAAGATCCCGTCGCGCATCGGGGCGAGCTGGGCGACGCTGAACTCGGGTTGGGTCACGGCGACCGGCTCACCGAGGAACGCCTCGAGCGCCCTCGTCTGCTCCAACGTGTGGTTCGAGACGCCGATGGCCCCGATCTTCCCGGCGCCACGCAGGCCGACCAGGGTCTCGGCAACCTGCTCGGGGTGGCCGAGGAGATCCGGGCGGTGTACCAGGTAGACGTCGACGTGGTCGACGCCGAGCCGGGACAGGGAATCCTCACAGGCCATTCGCAGGTAGGCGGGCGAGGAGTCATAGGGGACCCCGGGGAGGATCCCGCCCTTGGTGGCTATCACCATCCGTTCGCGCCACTCCGGGTGCCTGGCCAGGACGCCGCCAAGGCGACGTTCGGCGTGCCCCATCCCTTCCCCGCCCCAATCGAACCCGTAGACGTCGGCGGTGTCGTGGAGGTTCATGCCCAAATCGAGCGTGGCCTCGATGAGGGCGTCGGCTTCGGCTTCGGCGTCGTCACCGCCGACGAAGCGCCAATGGCCAAAGGCGAGCGGGCCGACCTGCCGGCCGGCGATGGAGCGGGGCGATGGGTCGACGAGGGTGGGTTCCATGGCGGCGTAGCCTACGTGTGACCCACGAAGTGATCGGAGGCAGCGTGCTTCGCTATGGCGTGATCGGCACCGGGATGATGGGCATCGAGCACATGATGAATGTTCGCTCGGTCGAGGGTGCCGAGGTGACGGCCTACGCCGACCCGCACGAGCAGTCCCGGATCGCCGCGGCCACGATCGCCCCCGAGGCAGTTTCGTTCACCGACCATCGGGAGCTACTCGGGTCGGGACTCTGCGATGCCATCGTGGTGGCCACCCCCAACCACACGCACGCCGCCGTCCTCGAGGAGGTGCTGGCCACCGACCTCCACGTCCTGACCGAGAAACCGCTGGCGACGACGATCGAGGACTGTCGACGCATCGAAGCGTTGGCGGGCGATCGCGACGCGATCACCTGGGTGGGCCTCGAGTACCGCTACATGCCGCCCGTTGCGCGCCTGATCGCCGAGGTACGCGCCGGGACGGTCGGTGTACCGCACACGTTCGCGATCCGCGAGCACCGCTTCCCGTTCCTCCCGAAGGTCGACGACTGGAACCGCTTCAACGCCAACACCGGGGGCACGCTGGTCGAGAAGTGCTGCCACTTCTTCGACCTGATGACCCACGTGCTCGAAGCTGCGCCGGTCCGGGTCGTCGCCTCCGGTGGCCAGGCGGTCAACCACCTCGACGAGGCGTACGACGGCCAGGTGCCCGACATCCTCGACCATGCCTACGTCATCGTGGAGTACGACTCCGGCGCCCGCGCCCTGCTCGACCTGAACATGTTCGCCGAGGCGACCCACGAGCAGGAGGAGTTGGCGGTGGTCGGTGACCGGGGCAAGGTCGAGGCCCTCATTCCCTCCGAGATCGTGCGGATCGGCCGCCGCGGCAGGCATTTCATCGGTGGGGTCGAGGTCCACGAGGTCGCCGACGACCGCATCACCTACGAGGGCCACCACCACGGCAGTTCACAGCTCGAGCACCTCGACTTCATCGCGGCCTGTCAGGCCGGCGAGGCTCCCAAGGTCTCGGTCGCCGACGGCACGCTCAGCGTCGCCGTCGGGCTGGCCGCACAGCGAAGCATCTCCGAGTCCCGTTGGGTCGGTATCGACGAGATCCTCTGAGCTACTCCTCGCCGATCCTCCGCTCCAGGTATCGGCCCATCGCCACCACGGCGGGGATCAGCGCCACACACCACCCGAGGGCGATGGCCAGCTCACCGGCAACGTCGGACAACGTGGCCCCCTCGAGGGAGAGTGAGAAGACCGGGTCGAGGAACCACCAGGTGGGCGCGACCTTGGCGATCCATTCCGGCAGGTTGGGCCAGATGAAGAAGATGACCGGGTAGATGATGAAGATGGCGCCGGTCTTCCAGACGGCGAAGAGCGTGTTCTGGTCCTTGGCCCACGACCCGAGGAGCAACCCGATCTCGGCCATCATCAGACCGCCGACCGCCACGGCGAGCGCCAGCGCCAGCGGCGCCGCACCCCACACCCCGTTGAGCGCGAGGGTCAGGCTGCCGGTCACCACGGCGACCCCGACGCCGAGCGCGATCTTCGCTGCGAACACGTCCCAGAGCGTCGCCGGGGTGACCAGGACGGCGTCCAGCGTTCCCCGCTCCCGCTCCTGCACCAGGCCCATGGCCGGGACGAACACGCCGCTGACGGCGACTGCCATCACGACGAGCGTCGGGATCATCCGGCTCGCGAGGTCGAGTCCGGTCTCCCCCAGTTCGACGATCTCGACCGAGACCGGGGCCATCGATCCCTCCACGGCGCGCACCAGGTCGAGCGCGGTCACCGCCAGCACCGCCCGATCGGAAGCGAGCGACTCCCCCGCGACGGTGAACTGGAGCACGGGTCGTTCGCCGGCGAGGAGGGCGGTGTCGAAGTCCTCCTGCAGCACGAGACCGGCATCGACGTCGTGGGCGGCCACGGCCTCGGCGAGCTCGTCGGCCGACCCGTACGCAACGACCTCCACGTCGTCCAACCCGGCTGCGGCGGCCGCGACCTCCGAGGCTCCCTCGTCGACGATCCCGAGCGATGGCGGTTGGCCGAGGAGGTTGCCGAAGATGCCCTGCACCAGGAGCGTCATGAAGATCGGGAGGGCGAACGCCCAGACGAGGAACGGGGCCCGGTAGCCCAGCCGGAGCTCCCGTCCCAGGATCGACCCGATGGTGGCGGCGTGCATCCGAGCCTCCTAGAGAACCGAGATCCGACGGCGAAGCGCGGCCCAGCCGACGAAGACCACCACCACACACCAGCCCGCCAAGAGGACGAGGTTGCCGGCGATGTCGGACCACCCCGCCCCGTAGGCGTTGAGATCGAGGATGGAGTCGACCAGCGGGTAGGACGGCATGACCTGCACCCAGGCGGCCGAACTGCCCGGGAACAGGACGGAGAAGGCGGGGATCATCAGCGGGAGCATGAAGGCGATCGACCAGAACATCACCGAGATGAAGTCCTTGCCGATCGAGCCCGAGATCATGGCGAAGCCGGTCACGAGGAGCGAGCCGAGCCCGATGGCCACGACCATCGCCAGCGGTTCGGCCCCGAGGGCCCGGATCGCGAGGAGAAGGACCATCGCCTGCAAGAACGCGAGCAGCGTCCCGAAGACCACCTTGGCGGTCAGGAAGTCGGTGACGCTGGCGGGTGTGACGGTCACGGCGGTGACCGTCCGGGACTGGATCTCACCGGCGATGAGGGCCCCGAGCGTGATCGACTCGACGAGCAAGACCATGAAGGCGAACAGGGGCTCCATCTGTTGCTGGAGGCTCACCTGGTCCCCGACCCGATCCTCACCGACCACCACCTGGTCCTCGGGGAGTGACTCGACCGGGAGGGGCTGCCCGCTGGCGGCGAAGGCCAGCTCGCGCACCATCGCGCTGAGGGCCGGCTCCAGCTCCGGAGGGAGCGCCGGGCCGACATACACGGTCACGGTAGGGGTCCCACCTCCCATGAGCTCGTCGACGAAGCCGTCGGGGAACGACAGACCGGCCAGCACGTCATCGCCATCCGCGACCGCCGCCTCGAGCGCCCCCGCGTCGTCGTGGACGACGAGCTCGAGGCCGTCGCCCCCGCCCGTCGATGTCAATGCGTCCACGATCGCGGGATCACCGGCGACCCCGACGGTGAAGGTCTCGTCGACCGTGTCGGGCAGGAACCAGTAGATGCCGACATAGAAGACGAGCCCCAGCACCGTCATCACCATGAAGAAGCGGTCCCGGGAGAACTCCCGTAGGTCCTTTCCCATGATCGCCGCGATGACGTGGGGGCGCATCAGCCGGCCAACCCCCTCCCCGCGAACGTCACGAAGATGTCCTCGAGCGTGGCTTCCTCGGTGTGGACCGTGAGGATGTCGCCGCCCATGGCCGCGGTCAGGTCCTCGGCGGTCTCGGCTCCGTCGAGGGCTATCCGCCGCTCCTCGACACCGGCGCCACCCTTCACCCGCACCAGGATGGAACGGGACCCGTGCTCGAGCTTGAGGGCCTCGGGGCTGTCCTCGGCCAGGATTCGACCTTCGTTGATGAAGGCCACCCGGTCCGAGAGCTCGTCTGCCTCGTGCATGTCGTGGGTCGTGAGGAGCACGGCAGCCCCGCGGTCGGCCTCGGCCCGGATCAGGGCGCGGATGGCCCGGGCTGACACCGGGTCGAGCCCATCGGTCGGCTCATCGAGCACGAGCACGTCGGGCTCGTTCACGATCGCCCTCGCCATCATCAGCCGTTGGCGCATGCCCTTGCTGTATCCGGCCACCCGATCATCGGCCCGATCGGCGAGGTCGACACGTCGGAGCAGGCCGTCGACGTCCACCTCCTTGATCCCGAAGAGCCTGCCGAAGAATCGGAGGTTCTCCCGCGCCGACATGACGTCGTAGAGGTTCTTCTCCTCGAAGGCGACGCCGAGGCGGCTCTGCGCCTCGGCCCGGTGCGAGGCCAGGTCCATCCCGAGCATCGTGACGGTCCCGTCGTCCGGGCGGAGCTGCCCGGTGATCATCTTGATGGTGGTCGACTTGCCGGCACCGTTGGGGCCGAGGAACCCGAGGATCTCGCCGGGTTGGACCACCACGTCCACGCCGTCGACCGCCAGGTGTTCGCCATAGGCGTATCGGAGGCCCCGAGCCTCGATGGAGGGCTGGGTCATGACGGTCTCACCTCCTGGGAAGAAGGCTACGACGCTTGGATCAGCCCTTGACCGAACCCGCCAGGATGCCCCGCACGAAGTAGCGCTGCAGCGCGAAGAAGACGACGATCGGAACGAACGCCTGGATGAACGCGCCCGCGGTCAATAGGTGCTCGGTCTGGCCGAATTCCCCGGCCTTGGCCGCGATCACCACGGTCGCCGGGACATTGAGCGGATTCGGTCCGATCATCGTTACGGCGATGAGGTAGTCGTTCCACGTCCACAGGAACTGGAAGATGGCGAATGCAGCGAGGACGGGTACCGACAGCGGGAGCACGAGGCGCCAGAAGATCGTGAAGTGATCGGCCCCGTCGATCAGCGCCGACTCGAAGATGTCGCTCGGTAGCCCACTGATGTAGTTGTGGAGCAGGAAGATCGCGAACGGGAGCGCGAACCCGGTATGGGTGAGCCAGACGGCCGCGACTTCGCCTGCCAGGTCGAGGTCCGGGAAGAGCGTGATGGTCTTCTCGAAGAACGGGAGGGTCAGGTGGGCACCGCCGGCGTACATCTGCAGCAGCGGGATCAGGGCGACCTGTAGCGGGATGGCCAACAGCGAGACCGTGAAGATGAACAACCCCTCGCGACCCTTGAAGGGGATCCAGGCGAAGGCGTAGGCGGCGAACGCAGCGAACGC
>JAHEFX010000077.1 GCA_024639975.1 bacterium | reverse complement strand
TGACCTTGATCTTGATCGAGCACGACATGGATGTGGCCCTGAACGTCGCCGATCGCCTCTTCGTCATGGCCGATGGTGAAGTCATCGCGGGCGGCACCCCGGACGAGATCCGTGAGAACCAGCTCGTCCACGACGTCTACCTCGGAGTATCCGGATCCCATGCCTGACCCGTTGCTACGAGTCCAAGACCTCAAGGCCGGCTATGGCTCCGCCGTCGTCCTGCACGACGTGGACTTCGAGATGGGTGTGGAGGCGGTCGCGATCGTCGGCCGCAACGGCATGGGCAAGACGACCCTGTGCAACACCATCATGGGGCTGGTCGAGGCCCGTTCCGGCTCCATCACCCTCAGCGGCGAGCAGCTGACCGGCCACAAGATCCACAAGATCGCCTCGAAGGGCATCGGCTACGTCCCCCAGGGTCGGCGCTTGTTCCAGTCCCTCAGCGTCGACGAGCACCTGCGCATGCTGGCCAAGGGCACCAAGGGCCAGCGCTGGACGCCCGATGCCGTCTACGACCTCTTCCCCCGCCTCCAAGAACGCAAACCCGTCAGTGGCACGGCCCTGTCCGGCGGAGAGCAACAGATGCTGGCCATCGGTCGGGCGTTGCTGCTGAACTCGCCTTTGATCATCATGGACGAGCCGTCCGAAGGACTGGCCCCCACCATCGTCGACACCCTCATCGAGGCCTGCCACGTGCTCGTCGAAGAAGGTCACGCGGTCCTGCTCGTCGAGCAGAACCTGCACGTCGCGACGCAGGTCGCCGAGCGACAGCTCATCATGGTGAACGGGCGCATCGAAGCCGAGCTGACGGCCCACCAGCTCGAGACCGACACCGACGCCCAACGTCGGTACCTCGGCGTCGACACCAACGACTGAGCCGTTCGAATGGGAGCAGCGACCACTGCTCCCCCGCCCCAGGGGCCGGAGCGCTCGGCCAGGAGGCCGACCACGCCCGCTCAGGCGAATGCCTCTGGTCCTACCACCTAGAAGGTGAGCCGGACGAAGGCCTCGGTCTGTGCAGCCAACGCCTGTTCGACCGGGAGGCGTTCCATGCTCGATGCCCCGTAGAAGCCCTGGATCCCGGTGCATTCGGAGAGGATGAACTGGGCGTCGTCGGGCATGGCGATCGGACCGCCATGGGCGAGCACGATCACGTCGGGATTGACCGCTCGGGCGGCTGCCGCCCAGGAATCGATGATCGGCACGCAGGACTCGAGCGTCTTCGCCGTCTCCGCACCGATCGAGCCGCCCGTCGTCAGGCCCATGTGGGCGACGATGATGTCGGCGCCGGCATCGGCCATGGCGGCTGCGTCCTCCTCCGAGAAGACGTACGGCGTGGTCAGCATGTCGAGACTCGACGCCTTCCCGATCATCTCGACCTCCAAGCCGTAGCCCATGCCGGTCTCCTCGAGGTTCGCCCGGAAATCGCCGTCGATCAGTCCGACGGTGGGAAAGTTCTGCACGCCCGAGAAGCCGAGTTCGGCGAGGCGTGGCAGGAAGACGTCCGGGTCGTAGAACGGGTCGGTGCCACAGACGCCCGCAAGGACGGGGGTGTCCTCCACCACCGGCAGCACTTCGGAAGCCATGTCGACGACGATCTCGTTCGCATTGCCGTAGGGCAGGAGCCCGGCGAGCGATCCGCGCCCGGCCATGCGATAGCGGCCGCTGTTGTAGATGATGATGAGGTCGATGCCGCCGCGCTCCTCCCACTTCGCCGAGAGGCCGGTGCCGGCTCCTCCCCCGACGATCGGGCGCCCGTCGGCGACCTTCGCACGCAGCCTTCCCAGGATCTCATCTCTCGCTATCGCCGCCATCAGGCACCTCGCATTACTTCATGGAACGCCGAGACGACAGCCTCGGCGAATTCGGGATCGTTGATGTGTAGGTCGAGCTCGACCAGACGCCTGTCGTCGGTCTGGTCGAACGTCTCCCGGATCGCATCGAACAGCGCTGCATCCGCCTCGGGATCGTGAAACGGCATGTCGGGGGCGTCGATCATCGACACGCCTCCGAGGGGCAGCAGGAACCGGACGGGGCCGGTCGAGCGGTTCAACTTCTCGGCGATCCATCGCCCGATCTCGGCGCACTCCTCCGGCGTCGTCCGCATGAGCGTCACCTGGGCGTTGTGCACGTAGAGGTTGCGGTCCTCGAACTGGGCCGGGACGGTCTCCCTGGCCCCGAAGTTGACCATGTCGAGGGCGCCGCAACTGCCCACATAGGGGACGCCGCTGTCGGCGATGGCGTCGAGGCGACCCGGGCCGGCCGACAGCACACCTCCTACGATGTGGTCGCAGACCTCGGTCGTCGTGGTGTCGATGACACCCGCGACGAGACCGGAGCCCACGAGGTTCTCCATCGACTGGCCGCCGGTCCCGGTGGCGTGGAAGACGAGGCAGTCGTAGTCGTCGGCGAGGGCTTCGGCGACCATCGTCACGCAAGGCGTCGTCACACCGAACATGGTGAGCCCGACGGCGTCGCGTTCGACGGCCGGAGGGGGCGGCCCGCTCGCCATCCCCGCCATGGCATGGGCTGCATTGGCGAGCACCCGCGTCGAGATTCCGTTGAGCCCGGCGACGTCGGTAACCGAGTACATCATCGCGATGTCGGAAGGACCGACGTATGGACGGACATCGCCCGAGGCCATGGTCGAGACCATGAGCTTCGGGACACCCACGGGCAGGGCCTGCATGGCCGGCGTCACCAGGGCCGTGCCCCCGGAGCCACCCAGGGACAGGACGCCATCCACGTCGTCACGTGAGGTCAGGAAGGCGACGAGGGCCTCGGACATCGCCGTTACGGCTGCACCGCGGTCGTCGACGAAGATCCCGTCCGGACCGTCAGGGTGGGCTGCGGCGACCTGCTCGGCCGTGACATCGGCCCCGCGGCCGTCACCGGTGGTCCCCACGTCGACGAGCACCGTCTCTACGCCGGCGGCTTCGATCAGGTCCCGCACGTACCGGTGCTCGGCAGCCTTGGTGTCAAGCGTTCCAATCACATAGACGCTCACCGAATCTCCAGTTCTCGACAACGGGTGGCGAACCTAGCGAATGGCATCCAGCCGAACCGGGGACGGGAGCGACTGCAACCCCTCAGAGCTGGTCTCGCGGCCCCCCGGACTCATATCGATGCTTCAAGATCATGGCCGCGGCCTCGGTCCTCGACTGGGCCCGGAGCTTCATCAGGATGTTCCGCACGTGGTTCTTCGCCGTGAACATCGACATGTGGAGCTCCCGCCCGATGTCGGCGTTGGACATGCCGGCCGCCATCAGCTCGGCGACCTCCTGCTCCCTCGCCGTCAGGTCACCGAGCGACTCGGGTCGGGCCACGAGGTGGGCAGCGACGCCCGGCGCCAGGAATGAGCTTCCGGCAGCGGTCGAGCGAACCGCATTGGCAAAGACCTCGACGTCGACCGTCTTGTAGAGGAAGCTCGTGGCCCCGGCCTCGATCGCCTCCTTGACGAGCGACCCCTCCGTGAAGCTCGTCAGGGCAAGCACCCGGGATCCCGGGTAGTCGGCGACGATCTTCTCGATCGCGGGAAGGCCTCCACCACCGGGCATGACGATGTCCATGATGACCACGTCGGGGAGCAAGCGGCCCACCTCGCGCACGGCCTCCTCGCCGCTGCGGGCCTCGCCGACGACTGTGATCCCCTCGACGGCTCCGAGCGTGCCGACCACACCCTCCCGGAGGAGGTCGTGGTCGTCTACGACCAGCACCCTGATCTCCTCGCTCATCCGACTGCCACCGCTCGATCCCGGGGAAGGGCGACCCGCGTCCTGCACCCGAGGCCCGGCGTCGACCGTACGTCGAAGTCGGCCCCGAGGGCCTCTGCCCGCTCGGCCATGATCTCGAGGCCGAGGTGGTCGCCGGTCGAGGCGTCGGGATCGAAACCACAGCCGTCGTCCTCGACCAACATGACCAGCTCGTCCTGGTCGACCTCGAGCGAGACGGTGACCCGGGACGCCTTGGCGTGGCGCCCAACGTTGTTGAGGGATTCTTGGGCGATCCGATAGAGCGCATGCTTCGCAGGGGCTGCGGGCTCCCACAACAGGGCGTCGGGCGCGAGAACCTCCGCCTCGATGGCGCGGTGGCTGCGGAGTGCCATGACCAATTGGCGCAGGAGCTCCGCCAGCGGGGTCTCGACCAGGGAGGCCGGACGGAGCTCGAGGAGCAGGGTGCGCATCTCGGCAAGGGCGCCTCGGGTCAGGGTCTGGATTCGCTCGACGTCCGATCGGGTCACGTCCACCTGGTCCTCCACGACGAAGGAGTCGGCCACGAGGGAAGCGGTCCACAGCGTCTGGGACACGGCGTCGTGGAGCTCCCGAGCCAGGCGCTGCCGCTCCTCCAGCGCGGCCAGTTCGGTCGCGGCGCTGAACCGCTGGGCGTTCGAGATCGCCGATCCGGCGACATCGGACACGGCAGCCAACCGCTCGGTCTCGGCCGGTCCGAATGCATCGGCGTCGAGGCTCTCCACCACCAGGCATCCGACGAGGGTGTCGGAGACGGTGATCGGTACTCCGAGGGCGGCACGGGTTCCGGTCCCGAAGGCCCCGACGAGCCCTTCGCTCCGGGCGACCGGGAAGCCGCCCCGGCTGACTTCTTCGACCAGGGGTTGACTCTCGACGGCCCGGCCCACCCGCCACTCGGCGGCCGGGGGGACCTCGAGGGTCCCATGGACCAGGGCGAGGCGATGGGTGCCGGCTTCGTCCACGAGGGTGATCGCCACGAGGTCCGGAGAAGTCAACCGCTCGGCGCCGTTGCGCACTTCGGCCAGCACCTCCTCGAGGTCGAGCGACCTCGCCACCGCCGCAGCGGTGTCCCGGAGCGCCTCGGCGTACTCCCGCTGCCGGCGTTCTCGCTGCTCGAGCCGCAACCGGTTCTCGACCAATCCGCGCAGGGCCTCGTTCGCCCTGCGCAGGTCCCCGGTTCGCTCCCGCACCCGTATGTCCAAGCCTTCGATCGCCGCCTGACGGGCCTCGTCGGCCTCGTGTCGTTTGGTGACGTCCTGGAACGTGCCGAGAACGCCGATGATGTCACCGTCGGAGTCGCGCAGCGGAACCTTGTTCGTCTCCGCCCAGACGCGGGAGCCGTCGGCCATGTGCAGCTCCTCCTTGATCCCGTAGCGAGGGACCCCGGTCGCCATGACTTCGCGATCGATGTCCTGGTACCAATCGGCACCGAACGTGGAGCTCGCCGACCACGGCATGTCACGGTCGGTCTTGCCGACCATCTCCTCGGGTGAGGTTCCCGCCAGTTTGGCGAGCGCCGGGTTCACCCAGATGAATCGGCAATCGAGGTCCTTGCACCAAACGGCCTGGGGGATCGCCTCGGTGACGATCCGGAGCATCTGCTGGCCCGCGGCGAGCGCCTCGTCTCCCTCGAAGCGCCCCGTCAGCAGCTGCTTGTAGATGGCGAGGGGGTCGTCGGAGTCGTCGTGGAAGGTCCGGATGGTGTTCGTCGGCATGGGGATCACCACCCTATGCGGCGATCGGGGACCCGTAGCGATCCGATGACTGCTTGCAATTGCAAGCAAAGGTGCTTACAATTGCAAGCAGTGACCGAAAAACACTCGGACATCGGCTCATTCATTCGAGAACAACGAGAGGCAGCAGCGCTCTCCCTCCGGAAGCTGGCCGACAAGGCAGGGATCTCGAATCCCTATCTCAGCCAGATCGAACGAGGGCTGCGCAAGCCCTCGGCCGAGATCCTGAAGTCCCTCGCAGACGGGCTCCAGATCTCCGCCGAGACCCTCTACACCCAGGCTGGGCTCCTCGACGGGGACCGGCCGTCGGTGGTCAGGGTCGCCATAGAGGCGGACCCGAAACTGACCGACGAACAGAAGCTCCAGCTGCTCTCGCTGTATCGAGAACTGACCGAATCCGAAGACGAAGAAGGGACCGCATCATGACGGACACCGCAGAGAAGAACGAAAAGACGCTCGCCGTCGACCTCGACCAGATGAAGGTCGTCGTCGAGAAGGCCGTGTTCGCGACCGTGGGTGCCGGCGTCGTCGCCGGCCGCAAGATCGCCGGCATCGACCTCTCCGGCAAGGTCGAGGAGCTCAAGGGCTTCGACTACAAGGCCAAGGCCGACCAGTACGGCACCAAGGCCAAGGAAACCTTCGACAGCGCCTACGGCGAGTGGACGAAGGTCGGCGAAGAGACCATCGGCGACCTGCGCACGAAGGTCGACGTCGAGGACATCACCACCAAGGTGGGCGAGCGGGTGCACGTGGACCAGTGGGCCGAGCAGGCCGACAAGCTCCGCGGCCAGCTCGACGACCTCGTCGCCAACTGGCGCACGAACTTCGCCCCCGAGGGTGAGGTCGTGGAGACCGTGACCTCCGCCGCCAAGGACGTCGCCGACACCGCCAAGACGGCTGCCAAGGACGTCACCAAGACCGCCAAGGCCACCGTCACCGAGCTCACCACCGATGACCTCACCGTCATCGACGGTGTTGGCCCGACCTACGCCAAGCGCCTCGTCGAGGCCGGCATCGACACCTTCAAGGCACTGGCCAAGGCCGACGCCGCCGAGGTCGCCGAGGTCGCGAAGGTCTCCGAGAAGGCCGCCGCCGTTTGGATCGTCGAGGCCAAGAAGGCCTAGTCGCACCCTCCCAACGAGTCGACGAAGGGCGCCCCACGGGGCGCCCTTCTCGCGTCCTAGGCCTCGACGACCCGCCGGGCCTTCTTCGCTCCCGACACCCACTCGTCGACCATCGGCCGGGTGGGGAGTCGCCGAACGTGGCGCTTGCGATCGTTCTCGACGCCCATTGATACGAGGAGGTCGGCCGGCTTCTGCGCCGCCAGGGCGTCGACGTCCCCGATACCGATCTCCGACAGGAGGTGGGCGTACTCGGCTCCGACGCCCTTGACCAGGAGCATCTCGGCTCGCCGACACCAAGCCAGCAGCTCTCCGGGGTCGATCCCGGTCTCTTGGGCCAAGGACGAGCGATCGTCAGCGGCCGCAGCGCGCCTCAGGAGGGCGTCCGTCGTGCGGACGCGGGCTCGACGGAGGCTGGTGGCAGCGGGATGGGGGATCCCGACGATGGAGTCGATGGATGGCACGGGAAGTGGGTCTCGCGGTCAGCCGAACCTAGTTCGGCTCAGAGCTCCGACGACCGGCTGAACAGCCGCTTGAAGAAGTCGACGACCTGGGACCACAGGCTCGAGAAGAACAGCGAGACACCGGCCACTTCCTCGGCTTCGATCGCAGCCGCCTCCTCGACCGTCTCGGCGCCGAGCTTGGCCTCGAGGCAGCTCGTGAAGTCACCGATGAGCCGACTGGACATCTCCTTGATCAGTCCGACCCTCCCGAACTGGGCGGCCGGGCCCTGGAGGGTCACGTCGGCATCGACGATGACCTTGGTCCCGTCGCCCTCCGGTTTCACCGAGTAGTCGACCTTGACCCGGCCCCTCGAACCGCCCCGGCGGTCGGCGCCGGAACCATCGATGTGGCCGGTGTGGGCATCCTCGTCCCGGATGACCGAAGCCTTGCCCTCGAACGAGACGGTCATCGGGCCGAGCTTCGCCTCGAGCTTCCCTGCGTACTGGCCCTCACCCAGGTCATCGGTCAGCTCCGCACCGGGGAGACAGCGTGCCACCTCGGGGACGTCCCCGAAGAAGGACCAGACCGCGTCGGCAGGCCGGTCGACGACGAATTCCTGGGTGATGTTCACGAGATCCTCCTCGGCCGCTGCTCGTCGTAGTCGAGGGCGGTGTCCACGTCGCGGGGCGGGAGCCTATCGAACCGGACTTCCTCCACCCACTCGGGGTGGGAGGCGATGAGTCCCTTGGCACCGGAGTCACCGGTGAGGCTCATGAGCCGCTCCCACAGCCACCGGTCCACGAGGACCGGGTTGGACCGCTCGTAGCGGTACTTGGGCATGACCACCGGCTTGTCGGACTCCACGGCCCTTTCGATGAGGCCGGCCGGGACCTCGGATCCGATGTCGGGCTGGTCCCCCATGACGATGAGCGCTCGGCGGGCCTCCGAGGTCCGGAAGAGCACGTCGAGGCCGGCCCGGATGGACGAGGCGATACCTTCTTCGTAGTTCTCGTTCACGAGGACGCCGGCATCGCCGAAGTCCACCTGCTCCTGGACGGCATCGGCATCGGCACCGAGCACCACCCAGACCTCCTCGACCGGCCACTCGAGCACCGACCGGACGATGTGGCCGAGCAGGGTCGTATCGCCCCACTCGAGCAACTGTTTCGGCTTGCCCATCCGAGTCGAGGACCCGGCGGCGAGCACGATGGCGGCGGTGCTCATATGTCTCCTTCGTCATCGGTGCGCTGGCGGTGGACCCGGCCCTCTCGCCCTCGCAGGCTGAGACCGTCCCCGGAGCCGTATCGGACCTGGATCATCTCGGCGAGGATGCTGACCGCGGTCTCCCCGGGGGTCTCGGCCCCGATGTCGAGGCCGACCGGCCCATGGATGCGGGCGATCTGCTCGGGCGAGTATCCCAGCCCCCGGAACTTCTCGACCCGATTGGCATGGGTCCGCCGCGATCCCATCGCGCCGAGGTACCGGAGGTCCGCCTCCATCCCCCAGGCCAGCACCGGGTCCTCGAACCTCGCGTCGTGGCTGAGGAGCACGACGTAGGTGCGCTGGTCGGCCTCCAGCTGCCCGACGACCTCCTCGGGCCAACCACGGATGACCCGAGCCGCCTCCGGGAACCGCTCCTCGGTGGTGAACGCCGGACGGGCATCGGAGACGATGACCCGGAAGCCGAGCAGGGAGGCGTGGGTGCACAGCGCCTGGGCAACGTGCACGGCGCCGAAGACCACAAGCACTGGCGGCGGGGCGATGGCCTCGATGAAGACGTTCCCCGAGTCGTACTCGACGACCCGGCTCTGCTCCTTCAGGGACAGCTCGGCGGCGTCGGCCACGACATCTTCGGCAAGCGAGTCGGGCAGGTCACCGGCGACGACGCCCTCCCCGACATCGATGAGTGCCTTCGCGCCGGTCCACTCCCCTTCGACGACCGTGGCGACCGCACCGAATCGCTCGGCATCGATCAGCCTGCGCACGGCGGCGACGAAGTCGTCGTTGGTCACCACGTCTCGATGAACACCTGGATGCGGCCGCCGCAGGCGAGGCCGACTTCGAACGCATCCTCATCGGCGATGCCGTAGTTCACGAGCTTCGGTTCGCCCGACTCGATGACCTCCTGGGCATGGAGGAAGACGTCGTTCTCGACGCAGCCGCCGGAGACGGATCCTTCCATGTCCCCGGCATCGGAGACGATGAACTTGCTGCCTTCGGGACGGGGCGCCGAGCCCGAGACGCGCACGACCGTGGCGACGGCCACCTGCTTGCCCTCCGCGACCCAACGATCACGGATGTCGAGTGCCTCTCTCATCGTCCCTCCAGCGTCTCGAGCAGGCCGACCAGCTCGCCCAGATCGGTCACGGTCGCGGCCGGGAGGAAGTCATCCACGAACGGGAGGACGGTCCGCATACCGCGCGTCTCGGGAGCGTACCCCTCGCGTCCGGCCAGCGGATTGAGCCAGACGACGCGCGACACCGACCGCGAGAACCGCCCCATCTCGCGCCGGAGCAGCTCGGGGTCGCCGCAGTCCCACCCGTCGGAGAGGACGATGGCCACGGGACCCCCGCGACACACCCGGCGGCTCCAATCCTTGTTGAAGGTGGCGAGGGCGTCGCCGATCCGGGTCCCGCCCGACCAGTCATCGACGGCGCCGCCGACATCCCGCAACGCCCGGGTGACGTCCCGTCGTTCCAGTTCGCGCGTGATTCGGGTGAGGCGCGTCGAGAACACGAACATCTCGAGGTCCCCGAGGACGTGGCGGGCGGCGTGGGCGAACACGAGGAACATCTCGGCGTAGCGCTCCATCGACCCCGAGATGTCGGCGATGAACACCACGGGACGGCGCTTGATCGTTCGGGCCGTGAACTCGAGGGGCATGAGGTCGCCTTCGGGTCCGGTCGCCTTCCTGAGGCTTCGGCGGAGGTCCGGCCGGTCCCCGCGGCGGTCGGGGCGGCGCCGACGGGTCCGTCGC
>JAHEFX010000076.1 GCA_024639975.1 bacterium | reverse complement strand
TGCCCTGGCCGCGGTGGACGCGGGCGCCGAAGACCTGCTGCTCCGCGATTGGGATACCGAACGTCTGGGCGGCCTGCGCGAAGCGCTGCCCCGTCGACTCGTCGAGCGCACGGCATTCGATATCGGCGTGCCGGTCGACGAGGCTCGTGACGAGCTCGATGCCGAGGGCTTTCGTGTCTGGTTGAACCAGGTCGACGGGTCCGGAGCCGCCAGGCCGCGCACCGACTGGGCTCCGGGCAAGGACCTCGAACCCGACCTGCCGCCTCGGCGCATCTCCACCGAGTGGTTGGATGCCGCATGGGTCGATGCCGGGGAGCCTGCACCGGCGTCGCGTGACATCGCAGGGATCCTCGAACGGTCTCTCGCCGGAACCCCACCGACCCGCGACGAGGTCGAGGTGCTCTTCGCTGCTCGGGGCGACGACGTCACCGCCATCGCCGACGCCGCTGACCGGTTGCGCCGGGACCGGGTCGGGGACACGGTGACCTACGTGGTCAACCGCAACATCAACTACACGAACCTGTGCTACTTCAAGTGCGGTTTCTGTGCGTTCTCGAAAGGACCCCGGAGCCTGAACCTCCGAGGCGAGCCGTACCTGATGGGCCTCGACGAGATCGTCGACCGGGCAACGGAAGCCGTGGGCAAGGGGGCCACCGAGGTCACGCTCCAGGGTGGGATCCACCCCGACTTCACAGGCAACTTCTACGTGGACGTCGTGAAGGCGATCCGTGAGGTGCACCCAGAGCTCCACCTGCACGGGTTCACGCCGCTCGAGGTCTGGCAGGGTGCCGAGACGCTCGGGACCACGGTCCCCGCCTTCCTCGAGGAGCTGCGCGACGCCGGTCTGGGGAGCCTTCCCGGCACCGCCGCCGAGGTCCTCGACGATGATGTCCGCCTCCACCTCTGCCCGGACAAGATCAGGACCGCCCAGTGGGCTTCGGTGATGCGCACGGCACACGGGCTCGGCCTCGGCTCGACGGCCACGATCATGTTCGGGCACATCGACGGACCGCGCTCATGGGCCAACCACCTCGAGGTCATTCGCCGGGTACAAGCCGAGACGGGGGGATTCACGGAGTTCGTCCCCCTCCCGTTCGTGCACATGGGCTCGCCGATCTGGCTCCGGGGCCAGAGCCGTCCCGGTCCGACCTGGGACGAGGTCGTCCTCATGCACGCCGTGCCGAGGCTGGCCTTCGACGGGCTGATCCCCAACATCCAGGCCTCCTGGGTGAAGCTCGGCGTGTCGGGTGGACAACGCCTACTGGACGCCGGCTGCAATGACTTCGGCGGGACCTTGATGGGCGAGATCATCACCAGGAGCGCAGGGGCAGCCCACGGCCAAGAGATGACCCCGGTCGAGTTCGAGGACGCCATCAGCGCCATCGGGCGCCGACCGGCGCAGCGGACGACCCGCTATGAGGTGCTCAGCGAGGTCGCCGAGCGCTGATCAGGCGAGTGTCACCGCGGTGCCCGAGCCGGTGACGAGGAATCCGCCGCCCATCTCCTGCACCTCGGTGTGCACGGAGATGACGGCTTCGCCCCCGAGGTCGTGGGCCTTGTCCCGGAGCTGTCCGAGGACCCGCTCCATGGCTCCGGCGATCTCGTCCTCGGTGCTTGCCGACGCCACGGCGGTGACGACGTCGACCGCCTGGGCGATGGTCGCCCCGGGCACGGTGTCCACCGTCAGGAGGGCCGTCGGCCGGTCCTCGTGCGAGTCCTCGGTCACGTACAGCTGGTCCTGGTCCTCGAGCTCGGAAAGGTCGGGCTCGGTGAGTTCGATCTCCATGGTGTCCTCTCCATCCGGTTCGGCGACCGCGGCGACGACGGGGAGCTCGACGACGTTCGCGGCTTCCACTGGTCCGTCTCCGGTGGCGTCATCGATCGGCTCCTCGACCGGTTCTTCGTCGGACTCGACGACCGGTGTGTCGGTGTCTGATTCGACCTCGAATTCGGTCTCGGCCCCGACCTCTTCGACCTCCGGCTCATTGTCCGGCTCGACCGCAGCGAAACCGCTGAACGGGCTGTCGGGTTCATCGGTGGTCTCGACGTTGGATTCCCAAGCGCTCGGCATGGGCGGAACGTCCGCTTCGTCGGGTTGTTCCTCGGCGGCCGGTACATCGGCAGGAGCAGGCACGTCGATCGAGTCGACCGGTGACAGCTCCGAGCTCCCATCCGTCGGGGCGTCGACCCCGTCGACGACGGGATCGCCTTCGACGGGATCGGTGATCTTGCGGCGTCCGAACAGCCCGGGCAGCCGGAATGACGCAGTGGGCTCTTCTTCGGGCTCCGGAGCCGACTCCGGCATGGACTCCTCGGGCACGGCCAGGAGGGGGTCGGGGTCGGCCAGGTGTGGCATCCCGACGTCGGGACGACCCTCGGGACTGGTGGCGACGAACTCCTCGGACAGCTCGGGCTCCTCGACCTCGTACTGGGGGACTTCGTCACCCTCGGCCGAAGGCGGGATGAGATCGAAGGCCGTACCGACCTCGAAGTCCGCGGCATCCTCGCCCCAGGTGTCACCGGAGTCCTCGTCGAGACCGAGGTCGAACTTCGGCGTCGGGTCGACGATCGGCTCGGCGCTCTCGCCGGCTTCCTCGACCTCGGCGATCAACTCGGTGGCCTCGGCAACGACCGAATCGGCGGTCCACCCGGGCGCGTCCTCGGTCGGTTCCGGCTCGGCGAGGTCGGTGGGCACTTCCGGCGTCCCCTCGACGACCTCGGAATCGACCGACGCCGTCTCCTCGGTCGTCTCCTCGACGACGGGAGTCGGCTCGCCGACGTCTGGTTGGTCGGTCCCTTCCGGGCCCATGGGGCCTTCTTCGGGCTCCCTGGGCGCGGTTGCGACGACGCCGTCGGCGTCGTCGTTCGGTACCTCCGTGATCCCCCAGGGATCGGCGGGCTGATGGCTATCCATGTGGTGCGCGCTCCTGGATCAATTGGCGGCGTCCTACCCTCCATCGGCAGTGAAGGTCTCAGTCCTAACCATCTTTCCGGGATTTTTCTCGACACCCCTGGAGACGTCCATCGTTGCCCGGGCCATCGACGGCGGGGCACTGGACGTCGAGCTCGTCGACCCGCGTGACTACACCGCCGATGCCCACCGGACGGTCGACGACGCCCCGTTCGGCGGCGGCGCCGGCATGGTCATGAAGGTGGAGCCGCTGCACCGGGCGATCGCCGAACGGCCCGGTGCCCGGGTGGTCGTCCTCACCCCCTCGGGTACACCACTCGTCCAGGAGCACCTCGATCGATGGGCCACCGAGGAGCATCTCCTCCTCGTCTGTGGTCGCTACGAGGGAATCGACCAGCGGGTGGCCGACAACCTCGCCCACGAGGAGGTGTCCTTGGGGGACTTCGTACTCGCCGGTGGCGAGGTGGCGGCTGCTGCCATCGTCGAGGGAGTCGCCAGGCTGTTGCCCGGCGTGCTGGGCAACCCGATCTCCGCCGAGACCGAGAGCTTCCGAGACGGGCTCCTCGAAGAACCCCAGTACACGCGTCCAGCGGAGTACGAGGGGTGGCCGGTCCCCGACGTGCTCCTGTCGGGCGACCACGCGAAGATCGCCGCCTGGCGCCAACGACAGCGCGAGGAGCGGACCCAGCAGCGACGCCCCGATCTCTGGGAGCGGCGAGCGAAGGAGTGATCCGGGGTGCTCGAGCAAGCGGTTGCTGCATCCCGCAGGGCTGGTGAACCGATTGCCACTTGGCATCACCCGTCGATACACTGCAGCGCTCGGACGGCCGCCCGTCCGCGCATCGAAGGAGTTTTCCCCATGAACAACCTCGAAATGGTCGAGCGTGCCTCGTTGCGCGACGACATTCCCGAGTTCCGCGCCGGCGACACCGTCCGGGTGAATGTCCGAGTGGTCGAGGGTGGCCGTGAGCGCGTCCAGACGTTCGAAGGCGTCGTGATCGCCCGCAACGGCAAGGGCACGTCCGCCAGCTTCACCGTCCGCAAGGTCAGCTACGGCGTCGGCGTCGAACGAATCTTCCCGGTGCACGCACCGATCGTGCAGTCGATCGAGGTCATCCGTCGCGGTGACGTGCGTCGCTCCAAGCTCTACTACCTCCGGGATCGGGTCGGCAAGGCCGCCCGCATCAAGGAGAAGCGGGACTGACCGAAGTCGGCGGCCTCCTAGGGTCTGCTCATGACTGAGGCATCGGAGAAGGAGTCGAAAGGCGGTCTGCCCTTCTGGCTCGAGTTCCCCCTCCTCGTCATCGTCGCGCTCGGCGTGGCGATTCTCATCAAGACGTTCCTCGTCCAGGCGTTCTGGATCCCCTCGGGATCGATGATCCCAACCCTCGAGATCAACGATCGCGTCCTCGTCAACAAGCTCGAGTACCGCTTCGACGATCCAGAGCGGGGCGATGTCGTCGTGTTCGAGTCGCCCTACGGCGACCACGAATCCGAAGAGCTTCTGGAAGCGATCGGGCGCACGATCACCGAATCACTCGGTATCCGCACCGCCGCAGTTCCGGACGACTTCATCAAGCGGGTGATCGCCGCCGGCGGCCAGACCGTCGAGATCGCCGACAACCGTGTGCTGGTCGATGGCGTCGTGATCGCGGAGCCCTACCTGCCGAATGGTGTGCAGATGCAGGACATGGAGCCGGTGGTCATCCCCGACGCTGAGCTCTGGGTCATGGGCGACAACCGCAACCACTCGTCGGACAGCCGGGTGTTCGGCACCATTCCCCGGGACGAAGTGGTCGGCCGCGCCTTCGTCATCATGTGGCCGATCCCCCGCGCCGGGGGGCTGTAGTCAGGTTCACGTCCCTGGCTCCCGATAAGAAGGGGGCATGGACGAGAATCCCCATGCCAATCAACGGGGTGGCCCTAACATTGCCCCAGCTTTCCCAGAGGCGGATGATGGACGAAGACCTCGAACGGTTCGAGACCGAAGTCGAGCTCCAGATCTACAAGGAGTATCGGGACGTGCTCCCGATGTTCCGTTTCGTCGTGGAGACAGAACGCCGCTTCTACCTGGCCAACGAGGTGGAGTTCGAGCAGGTGGAGCGCAAGGGCTCGACCTACTTCAAGATCGACCTGACCGACGCCTGGGTCTGGGACATGTATCGACCGGCCCGCTTCCTGAAGAAGGTCACAGTCCTGAGCTTCCGGGACGTGAACATCGAAGAGCTGGAGCCGGGAGCCCGCCTCTAGGGCTCGATCGCCGGACGCTCGGCCGTCTGGGCGAAGACATCGTTGCCGATCGCTACCGCGTCTGGGGCTATCGCGTCGTGGCCACCCGCAAACGGGTCGCCGGGGGAGAGGCCGACCTCGTCGTGCGCCGAGCCGACACCGTCCTGGTCGAGGTCAAGACCGTCACCGACGGCGACCCATTCCTGCGACTGGACGACGACAAGGAACGTGTCCTTCGTCGAATCGCTGCCGCCATCGGGGCCACACGGATCGACGTCGTCGGCGTCGTCGCCTCCGACGACCTTCGGCTACTGGCCGTCCACGGCTGGTAGGTAGCCTCCACCGCATGAGGCTGCGGTCGGTCATCGTCCTGGGGGTCACCATCTTGGGGCTGGTCCTCGGGGCGTGCTCTTCCCGGTTGGTCGTCGGGTCCGGTGATGTGGTCGCCGAGGACCGGACCGTTTCGGACTTCGACTCGATCGATGTCAGCGGGGCCGCTGCCGTGAGCGTTGTGGTCGACGGCAAGCGGTCGGTTCGCATCGAGGCCGAGGACAACCTCATGGAGTTCCTCACGGTCGAGGTCGAGGGTGGGACGCTGGTGCTCGGCGTGGAGCCGAATGTGTCGCTGTCCCCGACCGAGCCCATCGAGATCGAGGTACATGCCGGGGCGCTCGATGCGATCGGGATCTCCGGGGCGGGCTCGATCGATGTCGATCTCCTCGAGGCCGAGCAGCTGTTCGTGGAGGTATCCGGAGCCGGCGAGGTCGAGGCAGCCGTTCGCGTCGACCAACTCGGCGTGGATCTGTCCGGGGCTGGAGCCATGACGCTGACCGGGCAGGCGCTCGCCTTGGATCTCGACGTCTCCGGCGTCGGTGCATTCCTCGGAGAGTCGCTCGAGGTGATCGACGCAACGGTGAACCTCTCAGGTGCCGGCAGTGCCGAAGTCGCCGCCTCGGGCACGCTCGACATCGATGTCAGCGGCGTCGGCAACGTCATCTACCACGGTGACCCCGAGCTCACGATCGACGAGAGCGGTATCGGTGACGTGGAGAAGGGCTCCTAGCCGGGAGTCGGCCGCCGACGCTGCTCCTTGAACCAGCAACCTCGGTGCCAATGGCGGCGCAGGTCGGCCATCTCGTCGGGGATCACCACCACGTGGAAGGTCCCCGGCTCGATCCACCCCTCACAGCCCGGGCAGACGTACCGCTTGCGCGCCTGGTGGGGCTGGACGGGGATGACGACCTCGGTCAGCCCCCGAACATCGCCCACAGCACCACTCCAAGTGTGAGCGCGAGCGCACCGACGACCATCGCGATGTCGAACGCAGTGTTTCGGTGCTCCCGGAAGGGATTGAGACCCATGGGCGGGAGCGTACCGGTGGGGTCGGGGTACGGCCCGGACCCGGACACGCGGAGGTCGGCCATCACCGAGCACGGATCAGATTCTGTCTCATCCGGGTCATACGTTCGATGGATGTCGAGTGTCATGACCGCCGCACTGATCGGGTCGACGGCGACCACGGTCCGGGTCGAATCCGACGTCAACGGCGTCCAGGAAGGCTTCTCCGTCGTCGGACTCCCCGACGCCGCCGTGCGTGAGGCCCGCATCCGTGTCCAGTCGGCCGTGGCGGCGGCCGGCCTCCGCCTGCCGCATGGGCGGAAGGTCGTCAACCTCAGCCCGGCCGATGTGAAGAAGGAAGGCAGCGCCTACGACCTACCCATCGCCCTCAGCTCCTTGGTCCTCGCCCGCGCCCTCCCCGAGCGACCTGTGGTGGCGATGGGTGAGCTCGGCCTCGACGGATCGGTTCGGCCGGTCGCCTCGGCGGTTGCGGCCGGGGTGGTGGCGCGTGCAATGGGCCATCCGTGCCTCGTCCCGGGCCCCCTTGCCGCTGGTGTGGCGGATCTGACCGGGGCAACGACGCATCCCGTCGACTCGCTTGCTGAAGCGGTGGCCGTCGTGAGGGGGAAGGGCCCCGAGCCGGCGCAGGCCACGACCGGCGTCCGGCCGGCCCCCGATCCCGACCTCTCGGTGGTGCGCGGCCAGCCATTGGGGCGTCGGGCATTGGAGGTGGCCGCCGCCGGTGGCCACCACCTCCTGTTGTCGGGCCCGCCCGGCGCCGGCAAGACCCTCCTCGCCTCCTGCCTACCGGGCCTGTTGCCGGACCTCGATCGGGAGGAGCGCCTCGAGACGGCTTTGGTGCGGGCGGCCGCCGGCCTCGGGCCGGGCCCGTCGACCCGGCCGTTCCGGAGTCCCCACCACACCATCTCCGAGGCGGCCCTTCTCGGTGGTGGTTCGGGCTCCCCGAGTCCGGGCGAGGTCTCGCTCGCCACGAATGGGGTGTTGTTCCTCGACGAACTCGGCGAGTTCCCGGCGCGTCTGCTCGACGGCCTGCGCCAGCCCCTGGAGGCGGGAGCGGTCCACGTGGCACGTCGCAGCTGGCGCGCCACGTTCCCCGCTCGCTTCCAGCTGGTGGCTGCCACCAACCCCTGCCCGTGCGGTCACCTTGGAGACCGATTGAGGGCCTGTCGTTGCTCGGCGCCCCAGCTCGACAGGTACGCCCGGCGGCTCTCTGGACCCCTGCTAGACCGGATCGATCTCCGTGTGCACCTACCTGCCGTCGATGCCGACGCCTTCGTCGCGAGCCCAGGCGAATCGAGTGCCGAGGTTGCCGGGCGGGTTCGAGCAGCGCGTGCCGCCCAGTCGGCGCGGGGCCTCGCCAACACCGATCTCGGGCGCGATGAGTTGGATGCGCTCGACTTCGACGACGAGGCGAGCGGCCTCGCCCACGACGCTCTCAAGCGCGGCCTCGTCGGGGGGCGGGGCTACGACCGGGTGCGCAGGGTGGCTCGGACGGTCGCCGACCTCGACGACGAGGCAGTGGTCTCGGGTGCCCACGTTGCCGAGGCGCTCACGCTGCGGGGTGGCCGATGAGCAGCCGCGAATCGCGGGTCCGCCTGGCCTATCTGGGAATGCACCCGAGCCGGCGGCGAGACCTGGAGGAGAGGCTTGGTGCCTCCGGGCTGGTCGAGGCGGTCCTGGACGGTCGGATCGAGGTACCCGACACCGCTCGGGTCGCCGTCGAGGTGGCGGCCGGCCGGCGACTGGCCGAACTGGCGGACGGCACCCGGCTCGTGCTCGACGGTGACTCGGACTACCCGGCGAGCCTTGCGGAGCTGCCCGATCGCCCCGACGCCCTGTTCGTCCGGGGCGCCCTTCCCGAGGCTGCGGCCGTCGCTGTCGTCGGTTCCCGCGGGGTCACCCGCTACGGCCAACGCTGGACAGCCTTGTTGGCCGAGGCCGTGGCGAGTGCGGGTATCCCGATCGTCTCGGGCCTGGCGAAGGGCGTCGATGGCATCGCCCATCGGTCGGCCCTGGTCGTCGGGACGCCGACCGTGGCGGTCCTCGGATGTGGGATCGATCGCTGGTACCCCGCCGGCCACGCCCGCCTGGGCGAGGAGATCCTCGCTGCCGGCGGCGCCATCGTGTCCGAATACGCCCCCGGAACCCCGCCCGCCAAGTACCGCTTCCCACTCCGCAATCGCATCGTCTCGGGGTTGGCGGATGCTGTCATCGTCACCGAAGCGGCCGTGCGAAGCGGAGCCCTGATCACAGCGCGCACGGCCGTCGAGCAGGGTCGGGAGGTCCTCGCCCTGCCGGGCGACCTCGATCGGGCGACCTCCGAGGGCACCAACCGTCTCATCGCCGACGGAGCCGTCCCGGTGACCTCCGTCGACGATGCACTGGAAGCCGTCGGCCGGATCCTGGGCATGTCGGTCGAACCGGCTCCAGCCCATCCGCTCGCCGACCTGCTCGGGAATGGGGTCACCCTGGACGACCTGCCGGCGCTGGTCGGCAAGGAAGCGCCCGAGACGCTCGCCTTGGTCGGCAGATGGGAGCTCGAAGGCCTGGCCGCGGTGACGGCAGGAGTTGTGGTTCCTCGCTAGACGGTGATCCAGGCGCCGTTGGCATCGGATGAGGTGATCGCTGCCTCGACGAACCGGATCCCGGCGAGGCCGTCGTGGTGGTCGGGGAACCAGGTCGCCAACGGATCGGGTTGCGTCCCCGTTCGCCGGGCGACGATCGCCTCTGCCGCATCCGAGTAGACATTGGCGAAGGCCTCGCGAAACCCCTCGGGGTGTCCGGCGACGATTCGACCCGTCCGTGCAGCCGGTGCGAGAAGGTCCGGCCCGCTCGGTGTGAGGACCCGCGCCGGCCCGTCGACGGGCGAGACCAGCAACCGCGTCGGGATCTCTTGGTTCCATTCGACGGAGGCCTTGGTGCCGGATATGCGGATGCGGAGCCCATTCTCGACACCGGCGGCCGTTTGTGTCACCCAGAAGGAACCCCGGGCCCCGTTGGCGAAGCGCAGGAGGGCACCGGCGAAGTCATCGACCTGTCGACCCGGGACGACGTGGCCGACCTCGGCGGCGACCTCTTCGACCTCCAGGCCCGTGACGAAGCGGACCAGGTGATGGGCATGGGTTCCGATGTCACCCATGACCAAGGATGGCCCGCCCCGGTCGGGGTCGTAGCGCCAGGGGAGTGGCCCGTCGGTGGGATCGGGGTCGTCCTCGGCAGCCTTGCCGCCTTGCACGTACTCGACCTGGACGAGACGAATCGTTCCCAGGTGACCGGCCTCGCGCATGGCACGGGCCTGGCGGACGAGCGAGTAGCCCGAGTAGTTGTGCGTGAGGCAGAAGACGAGCCCCGACGCGTCTACCGCCTCGACCAGATCGGTGGCCTCCTCGACCGTGTTGGTCATCGGCTTGTCACAGATGACGTCCCAGCCAACCCCCAACGCCCGGACCGCCAGCGAGTGGTGGGAGTCGTTCGGCGTCATGATCGCCGCGACTTCTGCTCCGTCGTCTCGCTTCACTTCACCCTCGAACAGGGCCTCCGGTGTCGGGTACGCCCGGGAC
>JAHEFX010000075.1 GCA_024639975.1 bacterium | reverse complement strand
CTTCCGGACGGCCCGCGGGTAGCCCACGACCGTCGTGCAGGACAGGGAGGCGGCGGCAAGTCGCTCGATCACCCCTGCGCAGGCAGCCACGAAGCCGTCACGGAGCAGGAGGTCCTCCGGTGGGTACCCGGAAACGGCCAGTTCGGGGAGCAGGAGCACGTCGGCGCCTTCGGACTCGGCCCGGGCCATCGCGTCGAGGATCTTCGCCTCATTGGCCTCGAGGGCACCGACCGTCAGGTTGAGCTGTGCACCGGCGACTCGCATGCGGCTGAGGATACGGCCAACGATTCGGCTTCCCTCCGAGCCGATCCCTTCGTCAGCGCCGCGACCGGACCCACCGGGCGAGCTCGCCGCCGGCTCCGGTCGACCAGAGGGCCCACACGACCAGCACCGGCTGGAAGAAGAGACGGATGAGCCTGGCGCGATCGGTCTCGAGTCCGAAGGCCTCGGTGCCCTCGATGTACTGGGCGATGTTCCCCGGGAAGATGACCACGAAGAACGCTGCTGTCACGAGCCCGACGACCACCCGGTGGCGGGGGAGGACGATCAAGGCCCCGCCGAGGGCGATCTCGACGATCCCGGACACGACGATGACCAGGTCCGGGTCGGCTGGTAGCCAACTCGGCACCTGGCCGAGGAACTCCTCCGTTGCGGTCAGGTGGGCGACTCCCGCGAACACCAAGAACCCACCGAGCAGCAGTCGAGCTGCGATCCGAAGGGCCGATTCGTCGCGCATGGGCAAGCACCGTAGACCGAGGAATCACGCCGATGCAGTCGACGGGACCGATCGGCTGGCGAGTGGGGAGCTGCTTCGGTGCTCGAATACCCGAGTCCTCGCAGCCCTACGCTTCCCCAATGTTCTCGTTCGGGACCTCGGCCATGCCCGGGGACGACTGGGAGGGGTTCCTCGACCGGTTGGTCGAGCAGGGACGGACCGCGCACGAGCTGCCCTTCGTGAAGGACTTCCCCTGGAAGGAGAGGGAATGCGAGCGCTTCGGAACGCTCGCCGCCGAACGGGGCATCGCCCTCTCCATCCACGCCCCGTACTTCGCCGTCCTCACCGTCGAGGACGAGGAGCGAAGGGCCCGCTGCCTCAGCGCCCTCGAACACTCGATGAAGCTCACCGCCGCCATGGGGGGCCGGGTCGTCGTCGCCCACACCGGGAACCACCACGACCGCGACCCCGGGTTCGTCCTCGACCTCGTGACCGAGGGCTTGGAGCGCATCGAGCCGAAGGTCCGCCACCTCGGGGTCGGCCTGGGATTGGAGACGGCCGGCAAGGCGAGTCAGTTCGGCAGCCTCGGTGACATCGCCCTGCTGGCCCAACGAGTCGAGTTCGTCCGCCCGGTCGTCGACTGGGCCCATGTCCACGCCATGTCCAAGGGCGGGCTGACCTCCACGGAATCCTTCGCCGCCGTTCTGGCGTTCCTCCGGGAGTCGTTCCCGGGCTGGATGCTCGACCCGCTCCATTGCCAGTTCACCGACAACCAGTTCGGTGACAAGGGAGAGATCCGCCACGTCCCCTACGGATCGGGCTCCCTGAAGATCGCCCACCTGGCCGAGGCGGCGATGGCCGATGGCATGCGGCTCACGATCATCTCGGAAGCCCGTGAGGTCGAGTCGCACGACGCCATGCAGGCCGAGCTCCTGGACGCACTCTCCGACGGGGTCGACGCCACCGAGTCGACCGGTCGGCCGCTCGGGTCGGGCGCCATCGAGTTCCCCGAGCCGATCCGGGTCCAGCGGGAAGGCGACCGGTTCACGCCCATCGGCGCCTTCCGACCCCTGAGCCTCAGCAACATCGACAAGCCCTTCTTCCCCGACGGCTACACGAAGGGCGACCTGATCCAGTACTACGCGTCGATCGCCGAGGTGCTCACGCCCCACCTCGAGGACCGGGCGATCGTCATGGCTCGCTATCCGGACGGCTGGGACGGTGAGTGGTTCTACGAGAAGCAGGCGCCCGGTCACCAGCCCGATTGGATGCCACTGGCACCCCTCCACTCCGAGCACCGGGGCGAGCCGATCGAGTTCGTCACGGCCCGCGACCGCGAGTCGCTCATGTGGCTGGCCGGCATGGGATGCGTGGAGATCCACCCCTGGCTCAGTCGCACGTCGAACGTCGAGCACCCCGACTTCGCCATCTTCGACCTCGACCCGTCGGAGGGCTGCACCTGGCGACAGGTCCAGGACGTCGCCCACCTCGTCCGGGAAGTGCTCGGGAAACTGGGACTCGTCGGCTACCCGAAGGTGTCGGGGGCGACGGGGCTTCATGTATACGTCCCGCTCGATCCGATCCATTCGTATCGCCGGGTCCGGGGGTTCGTGGAGGCAGTCGGTCGACTGATCATGGCTGCCGACCCCGATGACGTGACCATGGAATGGGACATCTCCAAACGGGACGGAAAGGTCTTCATCGACCACAACCAGAACGTGGGCGGCAAGACGATCGCCAGCGTCTACTCCGCCCGACCCCGACCGGGCGCACCGGTCTCGACCCCGATCCTCTGGGAGGAGTTGGAGGACCTACCGGGACCGGATGCGTTCACGATGGCGACGATCTGGAACCGTCTCTCCAAGTACGGCGACCTGTTCGCCCCGGTGCTGCGGGGCGGCCAGACCCTCGAAGCTGCCGAGGAGGCGTTGGGCCTCGGCGAGCATGTCTAGCGCCGTCGATAGGTGACCTAGGAGCTGTTGCGGTTCAGGTAGAGGGTGACACCGCCGGCGGCAGCGGCGACCTGGATCAGGAGTTTGATCCAATCGATGCCTTCGGTGTCCCCGACGCCCAGCAGCGAAGCGATCAAACCGCCCACGAAGGCGGCGCCGGCTCCGATGAGGATGGTCGTGCCGACCGATATTTCCTGTTTGCCGGGCAGCACGAGTCGGCCGAGCGGGCCGATGACCACACCCATGATCAGTGCGCCGATGATGGTGGAGATGATTCCCATGCCGGCGAACCTACCCCCGGGGTGGAGGTCCGACCCGCTCCGTAGACTTTGCGATAGGCAAGGACCGGACGGTGATCGATGCCCACGCCCATGCCCCATTGGTACGAGGAGCCGAGAACGCTCGGCCCCGACGACGTCACTCGTATGTCCCACGTGGTCTCGCTCGCCGACCGAAACGTCGCCGAGGGGACCGGCGGTCCGTTCGCCTCGGGCATTTGGGCTGCCGATGGCAGCCACCTCGCCGACGGCGTCAACCAGGTGGTACCCACCGCCGACCCCACCGCCCACGGCGAGGTGACGGCCATCCGCCGGGCCGGCGAACGCTCCGGACACCACCTGCTCACCGGTGCGGCGCTCTACACGTCGGCCGAGCCCTGCATCCTCTGCTTCGGAGCGATCTGGTGGTCGGGGATATCCCGTCTCGTGGTTGCCGCACGCACGGTCGACGCCGAGGCGATCGGGTTCGACGAGGGACCCAAACCGACCGACTGGGAGGATCGCCTGAGGGCCCACGGCATCGAGGTGGACAAGGACGTGTGTCGCGACCGATCGATTCGAGTGCTCCAGCGATACGCCGGCCCGATCTACAACGGGTAGCCGACCGGGTCAGCGGCGGGCGAGTTCGCCCTCCAAGAAGTAGAGGTTCTGTGTGCCGAAGCCCTTGATCTCGTGGGGGCCGCGCTCGGTGAACACGAACTCGTTCTTGAGCAGCTGGTAGGTCTCCTCGTTGACCGTGATCTTCATCGGTTCCGACATCGACTCCATGCGTGCGGCGAGGTTGACGCCCGGGCCGAAGAGGTCGTACACGTACTTCTGGACACCGACCAGCGAGCCGATCACCGAGCCGGTATTGAAACCGATGCGGGCTGTCCACTGCTGGGGGTGGGCCTGGTTGCGTCGTTCCAGGTAGCGCCGGAACCGGAGGGCGAGGCGGGCGATGTTGGCGGCGTGGTCGGGGCTCTCGTCGAGGAGCCCGGAGACGGCCATGTAGGCGTCGCCGATGGTCCGGACCCGCTCGCAGTCGAACATCTCGGTGATCCGGTCGAAGGAGGAGAAGATGTCGTTGAGTTCGGCGATGATCGCCGAAGGGTCGGCGGCGATCGCCATGTCGGTGAAGCCGACGAAGTCGAGCATGAGGATCGACGTGGAATCGAACCGTTGGGGCGTGGCGGTGCCGAACTCGCGCATCTCCTCGAACACGGCACGCGGCATGATGTTGAGGAGAAGGCGCTCGACCCGGTCCTTCTCACGCTCGAGCTCCCGGGCGTTCTTCTCGGCCATCTTCGAGTAGCTGTCGAGCATGTACTGGGTCTCCATCTCCTTGCGGATGGAGGTGGCCTGCAGCAGGTAGGCGGGCTCGGAGGCGCCGTCGAACTTCTCGAGGGTGACGCGCAGATGGTCCTCGCGGCCTTCGACCGTGACCTTCAGCTCGAACTTGAAGGGCCGCCCGGCCTCGAGCCGTGACTGGGCTCGTTCGGCGCGGAAGTCGGGCATCCGGGTCGTCAGCAACTCGTCGTCGCCCCCGGTGCCGGGGAACCAGCGAAAGAACTTGGCGTTCTCGAACAGGACCGACCAGTCCTCGGCTCCGACCAACGCCACGGCCGAGTCGAGACCCTGGAGGACCTGTCGGTGCGTGTCGTTCACGGCTCAGTGCTCGACGATGACGCGTTTACGGCGGGTGACTTCACCCACGACGGTGCCGACGTCGGTGTCATCGAACTCGTGGTCTTCCAGGGTCTCCTGGAGGATCAGTGTCAGCTCGCCGAAGGCATCGTCGGTGATGTGGAGGCGGGCATGGACCGATTCGAGGTGCTCGTCGGAGTAGGAGGCGGGTCCTCCCATCATCGATGCGAAGAACTTGGTCTGGTGGTCGATCTGGGTCGCCATGTCGGTGTGCGCGAAGTAGGGCGCCAGCTGGTCGGAGTCGAGGACTCGGTCATAGAAGTCGGACACGATTCGGCTGATCGCCGCGAACCCGCCGTACCTACTGAAGATTGAGTCCGTCATTCGTCGCTCCGCTGAGAACTTCAGCAGCCTACCGGCCGCAACCGGACCGTGGCCTTCGGCCAAGGCCGATAACCTAGGCCGCCATGGAGCCAGATCAGACGCCCGACTCGCCTGACGCGAACCCGTTCGCCGAAACAGCTGAGCGGGACCAACCGTCCTGGCCGGGCCTGTGGCTCCCACGCATCGCCGCCGCGTCCCTCGTCATCGTCGCCGTGATCGCCTTCGGCAACTGGGTCTGGTCGGGAACGCAGCAGTTCCTGATCCTGCTGGTCTTCACGATCTTTCTGGCGTTCGCCCTGGAGCCGCTGGTCCGCCGGCTCGAGAAGGCCGGGGTCAAACGGGGCCTGGGTGCCGCAATCGTCCTCTTCGGCAGCATCATCGCCCTCATCGCGGTCGGCTGGTCCTTCGTGTCATTGCTCGTCGACCAGTTCGGCCAGATCGCGGCCCAGATCCCGGTTTGGATCGAAGGGTTCGTCACGTGGACGAACGACACCTTCGGCACCCAGATAGACGTTCCCGAGAGCATCGCAGACGCCGAACAGATCGCTGATCAGATCGTTGGTTGGCTCGATGACGCCGCCGGCCTGGTGATCAACATCGGCTCCGGCATCGCCGGCGGCATCGCCACGACATTCACCATCGTCTTCCTCCTCTACTACGCCATGGCCCAGAACGATGCCATGCGTAGGGCGATCCTCTCCCCGCTCCCCCCGGCGGAGCAGCGCATGGCTGCGGCCGTCTGGGACGTTTCGATCGAGAAGACGGGCGGCTATGTGTTCAGCCGGATCATCCTCGCCGCCCTGTCCGCGACGTTCCAGTCCATTGCGTTCTGGGCCATCGGGTTGGACAACGCGCTGGCGCTGGGCATCTTCGTGGGGCTGGTCAGCCAGCTGATCCCGAACATCGGGACGATCATCGGTGGCGCCCTGCCGGTGCTCGTCGGCCTCGTGCAGGACCCGGTCCTCGGCTTGTGGGCGCTCGTGGTCGTGACGATCTACCAGCAGCTCGAGAACTACGTCTTCGTACCGCGGGTGACCAAGGAGACGATGGACCTCCATCCGGCGATCTCCTTCTCGGCGGTCATCATCGGCGCCAACCTGCTGGGCTTCACCGGGCTGCTGCTCTCCCTGCCCGTGACGGCGACGATCCAGTCCCTGTTCCAAACGTACGGTCGCCGTTACGAACTCGCCGACGAACTCCGAGCGAGCTCGGCCGACGCCGAGTCCGATAACTGAGTCCTCCACGAACCGGGACATCCCTTGACACAACAGGCAGACATCGGTCTGATCGGCCTCGCCGTGATGGGCCAGAACCTCGTCCTGAACATGGACGACAACGGCTTCACGGTCGCGGTGTTCAACCGTACGACGAGCAAGGTCGACCACTTCGTCGAGGAAGAGGCCGCGGGCACGAAGGTCATCGGCACCCACTCGATCGAAGAGCTGGTCGCCAACCTGAAACGACCCCGCCGAGTGATGATCATGGTGAAGGCCGGGGCGCCCGTCGACGCCACGATCGACTCGCTGGTGCCGCTGCTCGAAGCGGGAGACATCATCATCGATGGAGGCAACTCCCACTTCGACGACTCGACCCGACGCACCCGCGATCTGGCCGAGCACGGGATCCTCTTCGTCGGCGCCGGCGTCTCAGGCGGTGAGGATGGCGCACGCCACGGGCCGTCGATCATGCCCGGCGGCGCCCCCGACGCCTGGCCCCACGTCGCCCCGATCCTGCAGTCGATCGCTGCGAAGGTGGAGGACGGCACACCCTGCTGTGACTGGGTGGGCGAGGAGGGAGCCGGGCACTTCGTGAAGATGGTGCACAACGGCATCGAGTACGGCGACATGCAGCTGATCACCGAGGCCTACGACGTGATGCGCCAGGCCCTGGGCATGACACCTGCGGAGATGAGCGACGTGTTCGCCGACTGGAACGGCGGGAAGCTCGAGTCATACCTCATCGAGATCACCGCCGAGATCCTCGCCTACGAGGACGATGACGGGGAGCCGATGGTGGACAAAGTCCTCGATGCGGCCGGCCAGAAGGGCACCGGCAAGTGGACGGCGGTCACGGCCCTCGACCGGGGCACGCCCCTGACCCTGATCGGCGAGGCGGTGTTCTCCCGGTTCCTGTCGTCACTGAAGGACGAACGGGTCGGGGCCTCGGCCGTGCTCGGTTCGACGACCCCGAGCTACGAAGGCGACGCCGCCGGCCTCGTCGCCGACCTCGCAGAAGCCCTCTACGCCTCGAAGATCGTCTCCTACACGCAGGGCTACATGCTGATGCGGGCGATGTCCGAGGAGTCCGGATGGAACCTGGCCTACGGGCCGATCGCCCTCATGTGGCGGGAGGGCTGCATCATCCGGGCTCGGTTCCTCGACGACATCATGCGCGCCTACGAAGAGGATCCGGGGCTCGCCAACCTCCTGCTGGACCCCTTCTTCAAAGAGGCGATCAAAGAAGCCGAGGCGGCATGGCGACGAGTCGTGAGCACGGCCGTCTCACTGGGCATCCCGGTGCCGGCCATGTCGAGCGCGCTCGCCTTCTTCGACGGCTACCGGCGCGAAACCCTCCCGGCCAACCTGCTCCAGGCCCAGCGCGACTACTTCGGGGCCCACACCTACGAGCGTGTCGACCGGCCTCGCGGCGAGGCCTTCCACACCAACTGGACCGGCGAAGGCGGCGACGTCACCGCCGGGACCTACGACGCCTAGGCGCTCCCACCAACCGAGTTCGATCTGCCGGGTCCGAGGAAGGTAGAGGCACTTTCGCCACCCGAGGGAGCGGTCAGCGGATACCGTCTGTTCGGTCGCGAGGAGGAGAAGGCGTGAGGGTTCTGATACTGGCTGTCGCAGTAGTGCTCCTACTGGCCGCGTGCGGCGGTGACGCCGACGGGGCCTCCACAACGGCCGCCGGCGCCGAAACGACGGAAGCGACGGCGGTGCCGACCTCGACCGAAGCGCCAGCCACCACCACCACCACCTCCGCCGGTGCGGAGGGAGCCATCCCGGATCCTCAGGCCGGCGTCACCCTCGTTCCCGGAGCGGGCGAGGACATCACGGCCGGAGACGTCTTCCTCTACTGGTACCGAGACACCGTTGGCGGGAACTACGTCGCTCTGTATGCGGGACCCGGCATCGCCGGATCGGCGGGCCTGGCACTCTGCCCGGGGAACTCGATCGCCTCCCCAG
Source organism: bacterium (assembly GCA_024639975.1). Classification (GTDB taxonomy): domain Bacteria; phylum Actinomycetota; class Acidimicrobiia; order Spongiisociales; family JAENVV01; genus JAHEFX01. The sequence continues at coordinate 2,016 of JAHEFX010000075.1, read as the reverse complement.
ACTTCAAGCACATCTCGAACACACCTGTCGAGGATGGGTCGTGCGAGGGATTCCCGACGGAATCGGCATCGGTCCAAGTGTGCAGCGGCGATGTCTGGCTCTACCGAACGCTCATCCCGGGCGACGCCGAAGGAACGCTGTACGGCAGCCTCGAGTGGAACGCCACCGACGGTTCGATCAAGGGGCTCTCGAGCCAGTTCCAGACAGCACCCGACCTGCCGGAGTTGGCGTTCGGCCTCGCGTCGTACGACCTGTGGGAAGGCTTCACGTCAGATGGTTCATCGATGATCACATGCAGCGCCCCGATGCCTTGACCAGCGGTCGTGCCGTTCCCACCCGGCATTGGTGGCTGTCTACCGACGACCGGGCATCCGTCTGAGACTGCGCCGGACCCACCGAGGAAGCAGGCTCGAGGAGTTGATCGTGCGCCTCCAGAAGCGGACGCACGACTCCAGGAGGCATGGGCCCGCGGAGTCCGCCCCTCGCGGTTCGCGTTCGGAATGCGTCCAGTAGTTTCCTCGTTCTGTCGAGAGATCTCCCGTCGTGCCGGGCCCCTAGCTCAATTGGTAGAGCAGCGGACTTTTAATCCGTCGGTTCTGGGTTCGAGTCCCAGGGGGCCCACCAACCGAAACCGACCGCCCGCACCGCAACCGCACCAAGCATCTTCGACCATTCCGTGGACCGACTCACGGCGGTGCGGAACCACTCTCTCGGAGAGCGTGGCCTCCAAACCCTCGCGCTGCCTTGGTACGATCCGCCGTCCGTCCACACGGGGGACCGGGGCGCTGGCGGCCGATCGATTCGGCTGCAGGGGGCAGCCTCGGAAGGCCTACGACCGAATCGGAACGGAGAACAGGGTGTCGGGTTTGGAGCTTGTGATCGCCGGTGGCCGGGTGCTCGACCCAGAGTCAGGGCTGGATGCCGTTCGAAACATCGGGATCCGTGGTGGCGAGATCGTGGCGATTCAGGAGACGCCATTGGATGGACGGGCGACCATCGACGCGTCCGGGTTGACCGTGGCACCGGGGTTCATCGATCTGCACAGTCACACCCAGTCGATCGCGGGTGATCGGATCCAGGCGTTCGATGGGGTGACCACTGCACTGGAGTTGGAGTCGGGGATCATGCCGATTGCGGCGTGGTACGACTCGCAGGCTTCTTCGGGACGGGCGATCAACTATGGGGCGTCGGTGGCTTGGACCTTTGCCCGTGTCGCCGAGTTGAACCCCGAGTTGGGTGAGCCCGATGGAACGCTCACCTATTTCCAACGGGCCTTTGGTCATCCGGAATGGTCGACTCAGGTCGCGGATCAGCCGCAGGTCGATGCAATCGTTGCTCGGATCGAGCAGGGATTACAGGAGGGCGGGATCGGGGTCGGCATCAACAACGGTTACGCACCGGGTGCGGGTGTCCAGGAGATGGCGGAAGTTTGTTCTCTTGCCGCTCGATACGGGGTGCCGACCTTCACGCATATCTCATTCATGGCCAATGTCGACCCGGACAGCTCGTTTCAGGGGTACCTGCGGTTGATCGCGTATGCGGCAACGACTGGCGCCCACATGCATATCTGTCATCTGAACTCGACCAGCCTGCGCGACATCGAACGATGCGTGAACGCGATCCGAGGAGCCCAGGCGGCCGGTCTCAAGATCACCACCGAGGCGTATCCGTATGGTGCCGGCTCCACGCTGGTCGGCGCGGCGATGTTCCTCGATCCCGATTTCCGGAAACGTACCGGATCTGACTGGTCCGACATCGTGGTCAACGCAACCGGGGAAGCGATCGCCAGTGAGGAACGTCTCCGAGAGTTGCAGGCCGAGGATCCCGGCAATCTGGTCGTTTGGCATTTCCTGCATCCCGAGACGGATGATGAGCACCAGAAGATGCTCGACCTATCCAATCTGTATCCGGGCACAGCCATCGCTTCCGATGCAATGCCCTGGGCCATGCCGGACGGCAGTTTCGTCGACGAGGACGTGTGGCCCATGCCCGCCGAGGCGGTTGCTCATCCTCGGT
>JAHEFX010000163.1 GCA_024639975.1 bacterium | reverse complement strand
CGTTGGCGGCAACCCATCGTTGGGCGTCCTCGGCGAGGACGATACGGACGACCGCCGGGATGTCGGCGGTCACGGTCGCGGATGGCAGCCCCCCGGCCAGGAGACTGATCTCCCCGGCGACATCCCCGGGCCCGAGGGTCCCCACGACGAGGTCCTTGTGGGCCTTCGCGATGGTGACCGTGAACGTGCCCGAGTCGATGAGGTAGAGGCCCTTGGCCAGATGCCCCGCCTCGATGAGGACGTCACCGACGCCGAGACGGAGTGTCTCGGCATGCAGCTGGGGGTCGTCGAAGAGGGCGGAAGGTACGTTCAGGGGGATCCTCCGGGGACGGCGGGACCATAGCGAAAGGTCATTGTCCGTCGCCCATTTCGAAGGTGAAGGCGGCGCCGGCCCGGTCGACCCGACCGAAGCCCGGTCGGGGGTAGTGGCCCGAGGCCTGGGTCCAGCCTTCGTCGGCGAGGAGAGCGAAGACGCGGGCTCGGGTGTCCGCGGCTTCTTCGCCGTCGATGTCGAAGGCGATGCTCCATTCCGGTCGCTCCGCTTGGCAGGGGTGGTGGGTGACATCGCCGGTGATCACCAGTTTCGAGCCGTCCCCGCCATCGACGAGGACGCTGATGTGGCCGGGCGTGTGACCCGGGGTCTCCATGATCGAGAGCCGGCTCGTGAGAGCGGCTTCGCCTACGACCGTTCGGTGTCGACCGGCCGAGGTGATGACGCCGAAGCGTTCTCGGACGGCGTCGGCGCTCGGATGGTCTGCGCCTTCCCAGAACGCCAACTCGCGCTCGTGCACGTAGAAGTGGGCCTCGGGGAAGGCGATGCCGCCGTCCGCAGTCAGGTTTCCCGAGATGTGGTCGCCGTGGAGGTGGGTGTGGACCACGGTCCGGATCGACCCCGGGTCCACGTCGAGATGGTCGAGCGCCTCGACGAGGCCGCCGCCGGCGCCACCGACGTCACCGCCGTAGGTGCCGATCCCGGTGTCGACGAGCACGTGCCCGTCCGGAGTCTCCAGAAGGAAGCAGCCCAGGCTGATCCGCAGGGTCTCGCCGTCACAGGCGGGCCACTCCCGCTCCCACGTGGCGTCGTCCGAGTCGGGGAACATCGCCTTGGGCGGCACGACGAAGTGGCCATCTTCGATCGCGTGGACGGTGACGTCACCGACGCCGGTCGTGTTGATCTGCATCCCCTGAACCTACGCGCCGACCACCTCCGCCAACCCAGGGTTGTGGGCGTCGGATTCCGACGCTTACGGCCCACAGAAGACGGTCCTATCGCTGGGTTCGGAGGGCCCAGAGACCGAATATGGGTCCAAGGACGAGCGGGAGGAACGCCCATCGCCAACCCACGGCGTCGGCCAGGGAGGGAACCAGTTGGATCGAGGCGAGCGTCAGGAGGAAGCCGAGCGCCGTCTGGAGGGTGAGGCCCGTCCCGACCACCGAAGGGGCAACGTCCTCGGTGACCATGGTCGAGAACTGGGCCGAGTCGGCCACCACCGCGAACCCCCACAGGAGCAGGAGCGGCACGACGACCCAGGCGGACATCCCGAACAGGACCGGGGACATCACTGCCACGGCGCCCGATGTCGCCAGCGCCCCGCCGGCAGCCTTCGCACGCCCGATGCGGTCCGACACGCGCCCGGCGAACCATGCTCCTGCGCCACCGATGCCGACGACGAAGAAGGTGAGTACGGCGGGATCCGGGTAGTTGCCGGAGGCGGACTCTGCCGATGCCGCGATCCAGACGGCGACCCAGGCCCACATGGCGTAGAGCTCCCACATGTGTCCGAGGTACCCGCCGGTTGCCCGCCGCCAGCCGGGCGATCGGACGACGACTCCCACCTGGTCCCAGGAGAAGGCGCGGGTGGGGGTCTCGAAGGGACCGTCGCCAACGGTGAGCAGCATGACCGCGGCTACGAGGGCGAGCACCGAGGCGACCCCGACCACCCCTTGCCAGTCGAGCCCGAGGCCACGCACCAGGTGCGGGGCGGCGCTCCCCACGGTCAGGGCGCCGACGAGGATCCCCAGGGCGGTGCCCCGACCCTCACGGAACCACCCGGCCATCGCCTTCATGCCCGCGGGATACACCCCGGCCAGCGCCACACCGGTGAGGAAGCGGAGGGCCATCGCCGGCCAGCCAGGCGACCCGTCGATGAGGAGGAGTCCGGCGTTCGCTGCCGCTGCCGCTCCCGCCCCGTAGGCGAACAGGTGCCGCGCGGGGACGATGTCGGCGAGGTTGGCCCCCGCCGATGCGAGGGCCCCGACGACGAAGCCGAGCTGGACGGCAGAGGTCAGCCAGACCGTGGCCGAATCGGAGAGGCCCCACGCGACGGCCAGGGGCTCGGCGACGGCGGTTGCCGAGAACCAGACCGTCAGCGCCAGGAGTTGGCCGCCGGCGATCATCCACAGGGCTCGTCGTTGTCCGATGGGTCGCACCGCCGCCATGGTGGTGCCAACCGCGTTCCGATGGGTGCGATTCCGCCGCGTAGATTCGTGCGACCGACCAATGGGGAACGACATGGCGAAGGTGAGCGGCGGCGAGGTCATGGCGAGGATGCTCGCCGCGGAGGGTGTCGACACGGTCTTCGGCATCATCGACGGGACCTACTTCGGCTTCTATTCGGCCCTCGAGGCCCAGGGCATCCGACTGGTCTCCCCTCGTCACGAGACCTCGGCGCTGCACATGGCCGGCGCCTACGCCCGGATGACCGGGGGTCTCGGGGTTGCCATGGCGTCGAATGGCCCCGGCGTGGCGAACGCCCTGTCCGGGGTGGCCGTCGAACAGGGTGAGGGCCACCGGGTGCTGCTGATCACCTCGTCCAGACGCACCGGGATCTCCTACCCGGAGCGGGGCGGGACCTTCCAGTACTTCGACCAGGTTGCCGTCACCGCCCCGATGACGAAGCTCGCCCAGGCGGTCCCGTCCCACGCCCGGATCCCCGAGATGCTGCGGCGGGCGTTCCGGGCATCGTGGTCCGATCGGCCCGGCGTGGTCCACCTCGACGTTCCCGAAGACCTCATCAACTCCGAGGGGACCTTCGACCTCGACACCGAGGTCCGTCCGCCGTCGACCTACCGGCGGACCGACCCGATCGAGCCCGACCCGGTCGTCGTCCAGAAGGCGGCGAAGCTCC
>JAHEFX010000162.1 GCA_024639975.1 bacterium | reverse complement strand
TCGTGGAGGAGGCGAACGTCGACCCCTCGGGGCTGGAGTCCCGCGAGCTCCAACTGAAGGGCAAGACGGAGCCGTTCGATGCCTGGGTCTGGCGGGTCGGAGGGCCAACGCCATCGATCGGAGCACCCACCGCCTGATCTCGAGCCGCGTGGCCCGCAGTCACCAATCGGGCTTGTTGTATCCCTTTGGGCGTTTCGTTCGTCATTGGGGTGACAGAGAATCAAGGGAGAACCCCATGAAGTTCATCAACCAGGCCGGCTGGGACCGCATCCTCCGGGTGTTCGGCGGCATCGCACTCATCGTTCTCTACTTCGCCGACGTGCTGACCGGCACCCTCGGGATCATCCTCGCCGTCGCCGGAGGCGTGTTCCTCGTCACCGGCCTCGCCGGCTGGTGTCCCATCTATGCCATGTTCCGGATCCGTACCAATCGCGAGGTCGGAGCCAGCTGAGCCTCCCCTTGGCTGTGCCCCTCCCAGCCGACCTCGACGCGAACGGGGCGCCCACCCTTCTGCAGGTGTGGGCGCCCCGGTGCGCGTCCTGCCAAGCAATGGAGCCCGACCTTGTCGCCTCGGCCTATGCCCATCCCGACATCCGACTCGTCCGGGTCGACGCCGGTGCCGAGCCGGAGACAGTTGCATCACTGCGCGTCCTCGGCACGCCCACCGTCATCGGCATCGTCGATGGCGCAGAGGTCTTCCGACGCACCGGTCGGATGACCCGCACCGAGATCGACCAGGCGTTCGAGTCGCTCGCCGGCGACACCACGCCTCCCGTCGCCACCACCGACGGCTGGCTACGGGTCCTCGCCGGAGCGACGCTGATCGTCGCCGGTTTCTTCGTCGAACTCTCCTGGCCGCTCTTCCTCGGTGGGGCGTCTGTGCTCGTCTGGGGCACATCGACGCTGCTACAACGGAGTACGTGAACCCCGAAGACCTGGCAGCCCACGGTACCGACCTGTACCGGTTCGCCCTCAGCCTGAGTCGCGATGAGGCACGGGCAGCCGACTTGGTGCAGGACACCTTCGTCCGGGCCATCGAGCGAGCAGACCAGTACCGCGGCGACGCCCCCCTCGGGGCCTGGCTGCGGCGCATTCTCCACAACCTCGCCGTGGACACCGCCCGCCACCACGCCCACGAGATCGCCGTGGACGATGTCGAGGCAGCGTGGCGCGACGATGCCTACACCGTTGACCCGGAGGTCGTGGTCGAGCGGGCCCAACTGCGTGACGACTTGGAGGATGCCCTCGCTCGCATCCCGTTCGAGTACCGCACCCCCGTCGTCCTCCACGACGTGGAAGGGTGGAAGGTCCGCGAAATCGCCGAGCTGCTCGACCTGGGCCTGCCCGCCGCCAAGCAGCGCCTCCGAAGGGGGCGGATGGCGCTCACCTCAGCGCTGGCGTTCGGGGCTGAGCGACGTCGGGAGCTCGACGGCGTGCCGCTCCGCTGCTGGGAGGCACGCCAGCACGTGTCCGACTACCTCGACGGGGAGCTCGAACCGCAGACCGTCCAGTCGGTCCAAGCCCATCTCGAAGGCTGCCCCACCTGCCCCCCGCTCGTCGCCTCGATCGTCGGCGCCCACGACCAGCTCCCCGAGCTGCGGGACAGCGACAAAGTGCTGCCCCCAGAGATGGTGGGACGGTTGCGGGAGCTGACCGCGGACTGGGCGCGCTAGGTCCGGTCAGGCGGCCTTGACGGCTGCAACCACTTCTCGGAGGAGTGAAAGCCCTCGGGCCTGAACACCATCGATGCAGAGCTCGACGCTCGTCACGCCCATTTCATGGAAGGTGAGGAGTGTGTCGACGATCTCGCCAACAGAACCCGTGACGGGGTCCTGCCAGAGACCGGTCGGTTCGTCCCCGGGAGGGACTACTCCGATCCCGATCGAACGCCCAAGCGTTGCCGGGTCACGCCCTTGTTCATCGCAAGTCCGTTCGACGAGGTCGAGCATGTCGGCGAAAGCCCCAGGCTGGCTGCTCTTGGTGGCGAACGCGCTCCAGATGTCTGCGTGTCGGACGGCGAGACCGATCGTCCTCGGACCATGGCCCCCCAACATGAGCGGCATCGCGTCGGCCTGCGGACCGCGTGGGCGGTTCGGCTGGCGAACGGCCCGGTGGTACTCACCGTCGAAGTCGGCGATGCCGTCGCGGAGCAACGGAACGACGATCGCCAGAGCCTCCTCGAAGCGGCTCACCGTGCGATCGGGCGGGAACCCGAACATCTCGCCCTGGCGTCCAGCATGACCGGCGCCCAACCCCAGGACGAGCCTGCCCTCGGAGATCTCGTCCAAGGCCTCGGCCGACTTGACGATCAAACCGGGATTGCGATGCAGGGTGGACAGAACCCAGGTCCCGATGCCGATCTTGTCGGTGGTGGCGGCCACTGCTGCGGTCATGGCCACGCACTCCCACCACCCGGCAGCAGTACCGGCGTCGGAGTTCTCCCACACCAACTCGTCAGCTACCCAGAACGTGTCGAAGGAGGCCTCCTCGGCGAGCTGCGCCCACTTCCCGACGTCCTTCCAGGAAGGCGCTCCCCCATGGGCGGGGGCCTCCATGAGCAGGGGCGCGTAGCCGATCGAGATGTCTGCCACTCAACGTCCTCCAAGTTCGGGTCGCAACCCTACGGCGCGCCGATCACAGGATGTCGGCGAGGGGCCGATCGAGGAACGGGGTGCGCTCGAGGACCCGCTGGCCGGTCAGACATCGTCGAGCAGTCGGCCGAGGTTCTCGACGGCCGCTGAGGCGTGGGTCGCGTACCGGAGGAGGGCCCGTTGAACGACCGGGTCGTCCCCCATCTCGGCCAAGCCAGCGGACACGTTCAGTCGGCACCCGTCCGCCCATGCCGCCAGCTCGGGAACCTGGAGGATCCGGTAGTCGGTTCCCATCGAGCCCAGCATCATGCGCAACCAGTCGTCGGCGCGGTCGGGGAACGGGAGCGGCCTGCAGAGGCGGTTCTTCTCGTCGTCATCGTCGACGGTGGCCTCGACGCGTGCGAGGAGTGCAGCGCAGTACGGAGCCATCCCGAACCGAACCTGCTGCAGCACGATCCGGTCACCGTCAAAGGCCGGGACGGCACCCGCCGGGCTGAGGCCCTTCGCCGTGCAATGCACGTGCAGCCGCCCCGGACTGGTGGGGATCGTTCCCTCGTCGAGGACGATCT
>JAHEFX010000161.1 GCA_024639975.1 bacterium | reverse complement strand
ACCTCGCTCGCTCCGAGGAGCTTCGACCCTTGCTCGACGATGCCGTCGTCCGGGTCGCCGAGTCCGGTATCTGGACCGGCGAGGACGCCCGCCGCATGGCCAACGCCGGCTTCGAGGCGGTACTCGTCGGCGAGGCCTTGGTGCGAGCAGGCGACCCGGCGGCGTTGATCGGAGCGCTGCGTGGGTGACATCTGGGTCAAGACCTGCGGTCTGAGGACCCCGGATGATGTAGCTGCCGCGGTCGAAGCAGGCGCCGACGCCGTGGGCTTCGTGCTGGCACCATCCCCACGCCAGGTCCCCGCCGGTCTGGTCGCCCGGCTCGCCGAAGGGCTGGCGGTTGCCACGTTCGCCGTCACCGTCGACCTGCATCCGGACGACGTCGAACCGCTGATGGCGGCCACCGGTGTCACCGGACTGCAGCCCCACGGCGCCCACGCCGCCGAGGCGGCGACCGTCGCCGCCGGCTTGGGCATCGAGGTCCTCCTACCCGTTCGCGTCGACGGACCCGTCCGACCGGGGCAGGCCGGTCTCGGGTTCCGGCCGCTCCTCGACACTGCCGCCAACGTGCACGGTGGCTCCGGACGGACCTTCGACTGGGGGCTCATCGACCAGGACGGCTCCGAGTTCGTGCTCGCCGGAGGCCTCGGCCCCGACAACGTGGCCGAAGCGATCGCCGCCGCCCGGCCCTGGGGCGTCGACGCGTCATCGGGCCTCGAGTCGGCTCCGGGGCGCAAGGACCCCGAACGCATCCGTGCCTACGTGCGCGCAGCACGTGCTGCATGATCAGAATGGAACGACCATGACCGACACCAGACCCGACGACACCGGCCGCTTTGGCGACTTCGGTGGGATCTATGCACCAGAGACCCTCGTTCCGGCCTTGGCCGAGCTGGAGGCTGCGTTCACCGAGGCCTGGTCCGATCCGGCGTTCGTCGGCGAGTACCACGATTTGCTCCGGCACTACGTCGGACGACCGACGTCGCTCCACCTCGCCGAGCGGCTCTCCGGGGAGCTCGGGGTGCAGGTGCTGCTGAAGCGCGAGGACCTCGCCCACACCGGCGCCCACAAGATCAACAACGCCCTGGGCCAGGGCCTGCTCGCCAGGCGAATGGGCAAGCCGAGGGTGATCGCCGAGACGGGTGCCGGCCAACACGGTGTCGCGACGGCAACGGCCGCCGCGCGCCTCGGCCTCGATTGCGTGGTCTACATGGGTCGGGTGGACATGGAGCGCCAGGCGCTCAACGTCTATCGGATGCGGCTGCTCGGTGCCGAGGTGGTCGGCGTCGAGTCGGGTGCCGCCACCTTGAAGGACGCCGTATCGGCAGCGTTCCGTGATTGGGTGGCAACCGTCGAGGACTCGCACTACATCATCGGGTCGGTCGTCGGGCCCCACCCCTTCCCGTGGATCGTCCGCGAGCTGCAGAAGGTCATCGGGGAAGAGGCACTGGCCCAGCTGGGCGGCGACCTCCCCGACATGGTGGTGGCCTGTGTGGGTGGAGGCTCCAACTCGATTGGGATCTTCCACCCGTTCGTCGAGACCGATGTCGAGCTGGTGGGTGTCGAGGCGGCAGGACACGGCATCGAGTCGGGCGAGCACGGCGCGTCGATCTCGGCCGGCAGCCCCGGCATCCTCCACGGCTCGATGACCTACATGCTCCAGGACGACGATGGCCAGGTCGTCGAGGCCCACTCCATCTCCGCCGGTCTGGACTACCCGGGCGTCGGTCCCGAGCACGCCCACCTCGCCGCCACCGGGCGGGCCCGCTACGAGTCGATCACCGACGAGGAGGCGCTCGAAGGCGTCAAGCTCCTGTCGATGACCGAGGGGATCATCCCCGCGCTCGAGTCGGCGCATGCGATCGCCTGGGTGGCGAAGGAGCGGGAGGCGCTGGCGGGCAAGACCGTCCTCGTGAACCTTTCGGGCCGCGGCGACAAGGACGTGACGCAGATCTCCGAGATGGGACTCATCTGATGGGAGCAGAAGCACTCAGTGAGCTCTTCGATCGAACCCGGACCGAGGGACGCTTGGCATTCCTGCCCTACCTGACCGCAGGCCTCCCCAATCCACAGGTCTCGGCGGACCTGTTCGCCGCCATGGAGGCCGCCGACGGTTTCGAGGTGGGCATCCCCTACTCGGACCCGCTGATGGACGGTCCGGTGATCCAAGAGGCCGGCCGCCGTGCTCTCGAGGCAGGCACCGACTTCGAGACCGGCCTTCGGGTCGTCTCGGAAGTCAAGGAGCGCACCGGCAAGCCGGTGGTCGTCATGACCTACGTGAACGTGGTGCAGAGCCGCGGCGTGGAGCAGTTCGCGGCCGAGATCTCATCGGCTGGGGCCGACGGGTTGATCATGGCTGACATCCCACTGGAGGAGGCACTGCCCCTCAAGGCAGCGGTCGAATCGGCCGGTCTGGGCATGGTGCTGTTCGCGGCTCCGACCACCGATGATGAGCGCCTCGATCGGATCACCTCGGAGAACCCGGCGTTCATCTACGGGGTGAACGACCTCGGGGTGACCGGCGAGCGGGACGAGGAGTCCGGCAGGGGAGTGACCCTTGCCGAGCGCATCCGATCCCGCACACAGGTCCCCTTGGTGATGGGCGTGGGCATCTCCCGCCCCGAGCAGGTCGCCGCGCTGAAGGGCATCGCCGACGGCGTGATCGTCGGCAGCGCCGTTGTCCGCCGAGTCCTCGAAGCCCCGGACGTCGACGCGGCCGCCTCCGCCCTGACCACCTACACCACCGAGATCGCAACCGCCCTTTGAACCCAGGGTTCCCACCGGGGTCCCGCCACCGTTCTTCGGGCCCGAATCGGGACCCAGCGCCGATTCCAGCCCAACGTTCGCAACCGCATCGGGGCGATACCATCGCCACCACACGCCGGGATGGCGGAACTGGCAGACGCGCCGGACTCAAAATCCGGTTCTGGCAACAGAGTGCGGGTTCGAATCCCGCTCCCGGTACAAAGAGAACCCCCGAGAAATCAACCTCTCGGGGGTTCTTTCGTTTCGGTCCGACAGGCAGGAAGCCTGCCAGTGGCACCGATTTGGCACCGATTAGGGGCCGTACATGGCCGAAACCCGGCGGGCCACGTCCTTCCTGTGTTCGTCCTGAACGTGGGCGTAGCGGTCCATCGTGAACGCCGTCGTCGCATGTCCCAGC
>JAHEFX010000160.1 GCA_024639975.1 bacterium | reverse complement strand
GCCGCTGGGCCTTGTCGAACGAGCCGAACAGGTCGCGTTCGATGCGGTCGACGTCTGGGGTCGGACGCTCGCTGGCCCACTGGACGATCGCCCCGTTGAGGGCCTTCCACCGTTCGAGGCTGGCATCGGGTCCGGGCAGCCGACGGCCACGAGTCGAAGCCGGGCAGGCGGCCGCCTGCACGATCGACCCGGCGGAGACCTCGGTGGGAGCCTCGTCGTACATGCCGGAGACCGTACCCAGAGGGTGAGACACTCCGAGACCGAGGGGGCCCGCTCGCCTCTATGGGCAGCAGTGCCTCACAATTGGTCCCGCGATCACACCGAGGAGAACCCCTTGCCCTGGCACTACACCGACATGCCCGACCTGACGGGCCTGGTCGCCGTCGTCACCGGTGCCAATGGCGGCCTCGGGCTCGAGTCCACGAAAGCGCTCGCCGGGTCCGGTGCGCACGTCGTCATGGCCGCCCGCAACCAGGTGAAGGCGAAGGAGGCGTTCGAGGACGTGGTGGCCGGCAACCCCGACGCCTCGCTCGAGATCATCGAGCTCGACCTCGGATCCCAGTCATCGGTCGTGGCCGCGGCAGCTCGCATACTCGGGGCGCACCCGAAGGTCGACATCCTGATGAACAACGCGGGGCTGATGGCCATGCCGGAGCGACGCACCGAGGATGGCTGGGAGATGCAGCTCGGCGTCAACCACTTCGGTCACTGGACCTTCACGGCGAAGCTCCTGCCCGGCCTCCTCGCGGCCGAGGCCGCCAGGGTGGTCACCGTCACCAGTACGGCACATCTGTTCGGCAGACCGGCCGACCCCGGCAACATCAACATGGACGGGATCTACGACCCGTGGGGTGCCTACGGCCGAGCCAAGCTCGCCAACTACCTCTTCGGTCTCGGGCTCCAGGATCGGTTCGAGCGCCACGACCTCGCCGCGCAGAGCTTGGTCGCCCACCCGGGCCTGGCCCACACCAACCTGCAGGTACACACCAACGCCGAGGGTGGTGCCGGCTCGAGCGGCCCCTTCTGGGAGTGGATGGCGGCCAAGACCGGCATGGACGCCGACGACGGCGCCCGGAGCCAAGTGCGAGCGGCCACCGACCCCGCCGCCGAGGGGGGAGAGTTCTACGGACCTCGTTGGGGCAACTTCGGAGCCCCCGTGAGCAAGCCGATCCTCCGCCGTGGCAACGCTGCCGACATCGATGCCCTCTGGGAATACTCGGAACGCGAGACCGGGATCTCCTTCGACTTCGGTGCTGGTGGCTGAGCCCCACCGGCGACCGAACCGTGCCATTCGACACTCCTCACGGGTGGTCGGGGCCACCTCCATGCGGTACGGGCCGAGTGGGCGGTAGCCTTCCCGCCTCATCCCACCAGGAGCTCCCATGGCCAACCCAGTGATCGAGCGCTCCTTCGGCGAGGACGCCACCGCCGATGCCGCGTTGAGCGCGTCCCAGCAGCAGGTGATGGGCCAGACCGGCCCGGTGCAGGCCGACGCGATGACGGTCGGTGGCGTGGTCTCGAAGACCTTCATCTTGTTGCTGCTCGTCGTCGGTGGGGCGTATTGGGGATGGACCACCACCGAGGCCAGCCTCGGCATTCCCGGGTGGTACATCTGGGTGGTCCTCGGCACCATCGCCGTCGCCATAATGGCGGCCATCCGCCCGCAGTTGGCGATGATCCTCGGCCCGGTCTACGCCATCCTCCAAGGCGCCCTCGTCGGCGTCATCTCGAGGGTGTACGACGCCGCCTTCGACGGCATCGTCGTCCAAGCCCTGATCGCGACCCTGGCGACCGTCCTCGGGATGCTGCTCCTCTACGCGACCGGCGTGATCAAGGCCTCGCCGAAGCTGCGCAAGACGGTCATCGTCGCGACCGTGGGCATCGGCCTCTTCTACCTCTTCTCGATCATCCTGTCCCTGTTCGGGGCCGGGATGAGCTTCGTGTGGGACGGGAGCCCGCTCGGCATCGCGATCAGCGTGGTGATCATCATCGTGGCGGCCCTCAACCTCGTCCTCGACTTCGACTTCATCGATCGTGGCGTCTCTGCGGGCATGCCGAGCCAATTCGAGTGGATGGCGGCCTTCGGCCTGATGGTCACGATCGTCTGGCTCTACATCGAGTTCCTGCGACTCTTCGCCCGCCTCAACCAGAACTGAGCGAGCGGAGGACGGACTCCGTCGCCTCGTCGCCGGGGAGCAGTGTCTCGAGGCGAAGCTCCTCCAGCGTGAGGTCGTGCGCGGCGCCGATCGTGGCGATCATCGTGTAGAAGCGCAGGTCGCCCATCGGGGTCGTGAGGTGCAGCGGGATGAGCAACTCCGACCCGTCGGGGATCGGGTCTGCTTCGGGCAGGTCGCCGACGTCCGGGTAGCCGGACACCTCCTCGACGAGCGCAGCGAGCGCCGCGTCCGTGGGTCGTGATCCCGCCTCCTTGCGGAGCCGCTGGAGCAGCACGGTTGCTGCTTCCTCCCAGTTCGCCGTGAACTGACGGATCCCGTCTGGATGCAGGGTCAACCGGGCGAGGTTGCCGCCGAGCTCGGTCAAGGTCTCGGGCGTTGCCATCGAAGACGTCAGCAACGTTGCGACGTCGTTCGACAGGATCAGGTCCCAGCGACGGTCGACCACATAGGCCGGAAACGGATGATGGGCCGCCAGCATCAGCTCGAGGACGTGGCGGACCTGGTCCATGGCGGGCTCGTCGAGGCCGTGCTCGGGGTGGGTCGGGGAGAAGCCCGCTGCACCGAGGAGTTGGTTGCGTTCCCTGGGTGGGACGTCGAGGACGACCGAGAGGTGTACGACCATCTCTCGACTCGGCTTGGCCCGGCCGGTCTCGAGGAATGAAAGGTGGCGTTGGCTCACCTCGGCCTCGGTGGCGAGGTCGAGCTGGCTCAGGCGCCGGTGCCGTCGCCAGGTCCGTAGCTCGCTGCCGAAGGTGGTGGGCATGCCGATGAAGCTATCCCCATCACGTGACCGTTGCGATTACCCGACGGGTAATCGACGTCATTCCCCCGACGTGGGACATTGGGTCCATGCAACGAACAACCTCCCTCCGGTCGGTGATGGTCGCCGACGTCGTCATGTCCGGGGCCTTCGCGCTCCTTCTCCTGCTCTCCGCCGGTCCGCTCGGCAAGTGGCTCGGAATCGAACCCGTCGTGCTGCTGGTGGTCGGGGCCGCTCTGGTCCTCCACGTCGCGATCCTCGCCTGGTCGGTG
>JAHEFX010000159.1 GCA_024639975.1 bacterium | reverse complement strand
CCCCGATGGCCGACTACCACCTCCACCTGCACCCCCACGCCGATGACGCACCGGTCGACCCGAGCTACCCCGCCGGGATCATCGAGCGCTACGTCGAGGGGGCTGCGAGGCGGGGCGTGGAAGAACTCGGCTTCACGGAGCATTTCTATCGCTGTGTCGAGTCCGAGGCGCCGCTCGGTCGCTTCTGGGAAGGCGAACCGGACCACGTTGCGTCGTTCACCGAGAACTTCGTCCGTCTGGACCGCACCCTGTCGCTGGGCGCCTACACGAACCTCGTCCTGGAGGCCAAGGCCGTCGGCCTGCCGGTGCGCCTCGGCTTGGAGGTCGACTTCTTCCCCGAGACCATCGAGGCGACCATGGCCGCGATCGAGCCGTACCCATGGGACTTCCTCATCGGCTCGGTCCACTGGATTGACGGACTCCCGACCGACACGGCCGAGATGGAAACGGAGTTCGGGCGACGCGGGTTCCGCCGGGTCTGGGAGGACTACACGGACATGGTGGTGGAGCTCGGACGGAGCGGGGTGGTCGACTCCATCGCCCATGTCGACGTGCTGAAGAAGCACGGGATGCGGCTCGAGCGCGAGCCACTGGACCTGTACGACCGGATCGTGGAATCGGCCGTCGCCGGCGGCATGGCGGTCGAGGTCTCCTCCCAGGGCCTGCGGAAGGCAGCACAGGAGGTGTACCCGGCACCGAGCCTGCTGTCGCGGCTGTTCGAGGCCGGGGTGCCGATCACCCTTGCCAGCGATGCCCACGCCGCAGAAGAGGCCGGCTACGGCCACGCGGAGGTCGTGGCGGCAGCCCGAGCAGCCGGCTACACCGAGTTCCTACGATTCGACCAGAGGCGGCCGATCGCCACCGTGCTCTGACGACGGTCAGCCTTCCGGTCCACAAGGCGCCGGTCCCTGCAGCACCGGATGGCCGTGACTCTCGATGAACGCCGGGATCAGGCAACCCGTCACCTCTCCCTCGGGTGAGACGACCACTCGGGCGACGGCGGTGGTCGCCGATGCGACCGATCTCGACGGCCAGACGAAGTTCCCCAAGGACCAGGCGACCGGGCGCCCATCGACCTCGGTCATCGGATTGAGGCGGTGGGAGTGGTGTCCGAAGATGGCGTCGGCCCCGGCGGCGATCATGGCCTCGGCACGTTCGACGTCCTCGAGCCTGGGTTCCAGGTCCAACTCGACGCCCCAGTGGATCGTCACGAACACGAGGTCGGCGACGGCGCTCGCTGCTTCGACGGCCTCGACCATCGTCGAGATCGTGTCACCGTCCCGCATCCCGGGATTGTCGTCGGTGGCAATCCAACCATCGTGTGGTCTGACTCCGCCGAAACCCACCACGGCGACCTTCCAGCCGTTGATGTCGAACAGCTGGGCTCGTCCGGCGTCGTCGTGGTTGGCTCCGGCACCCACCGGATGCAAGCCGATCTCGGCGAGATGGTCCCGTCCCGCCAGCATGGCCGGCTTGCCGTAGTCCTGGCTGTGGTTGTTGCCGAGGTTGGCGACGTCGACACCTGCTCGGAGTGCGGCCCCGTAGGCATCGCGATCGCAGCCGAACACGAACTGCTTGGGCTCGGCCGGGCCGTCGTTCGAAGGTGAACACTCGAGGTTGATGATCGTCAGGTTGTCGTCGACGAACAGGTTGCCGAGACCGGACCAGGCATGGTCGAAGCCCTCGGAGCGGAAGACCGGGAGCACGGTGGTGTCCAGTTGGACATCGCCCGTGCCGTGGACGACGAGCCAGCCCTTTGGCGGGATGGTGGTGGTCGTGGTGGTGCTGGTGGTGGTGGTCGTGGTGGTGCTGGTGGTGCTGGTGGTCGTGCTCTCGGCCTGGGTGGTCGAGGGAGTTGACGACCCGGATGTGGAGTCGGTGGCGGTCGGTGCGCTACAGGCTCCAACCAGGAGTCCGACGAGAAGCATCGTGATGAGGCGAGACACGTCCAAACGTTAGTGGGGGGTGATGGACCGACCTAGGTTCCCCACTGATGCACATCGAAGTCCTGGCCGTCGGTACGGAGCTGCTGCTGGGCCAGACGATCAATGGCAATGCTGCCTGGTTGGGCGCCCGCCTCTCCGAGGAGGGCCACGAGGTCGTCGCGCACCACGCGGTCGGCGACGACCAGGCGATGATCGTTGCCGCCCTCCACCTGGCGATGGGCAGATCGGACGTCGTGATCGTCACGGGCGGTCTCGGACCGACGGCGGACGACTTGACCCGGGAAGCGATCGGCGCAGCGGTGGGTGTTGCGCTCGATTTCGACGATGAGACGGCGCGCCTCCTTGCGGCCCGGTGGGAGTCGCGGTTCGGTTCCGAGATCCCGGTCTCCAACTTCCGGCAGGCGGAGTACCCCCGGGGTGCCGACCTACTGCAGAACCCAAAAGGGACTGCTCCGGGGCTCTGGATGGAGACTGGGCGAGCAGTCATTGTTGCCCTACCGGGTGTCCCGCGGGAGATGGAGGGCCTCTTCGACGGGGAGGTCGTCCCCCGGCTGCGGCGGAAGGCCGGTTGGGTCGGACGGAGGGTGATCCGGGTCATCCGAACCTGGGGCCTGCCGGAATCGACGGTGGGCGAGCGTCTCGAGGATGTCTTCGTCGTCGACGGCAACCCGTCCATGGCGTTGCTCGCTTCCGAAGCCGAGATCAAGGTGCGGTTGGTGGCCGACGCCGACACCGACGCCGAGGCGCGCGCCCTCGTGGAGCCCGTCGAGGCGATCGTGGTCGAGCGGTTGGGCGCCGCGGTGTTCGGCTACGACGAGGACACCGTCGAGCGTCGGATCCATCGATTGCTGGCCGAGCGGGGCTGGACGGTCGCCGTCGCCGAGTCCATCACCGCCGGGCTGGTCTCCCATCGGCTGACGAACCCACCCGGGGCGAGTGATGTGGTGCGGGGCGGAATGGTCGTCTACGCCACCGAGACGAAGGTGGACCCGCTCGGAGTCCCGGCAGAGCTCATCGAACGAGAAGGGGTCGTATCGGAGCCGGTCGCCGGGGCCATGGCCTCCGAGGTCGCCGCACGGATGGGTGCCGACGTCGGGCTCTCGATCACCGGGGTCGCCGGTCCGGGTCCGGCCGGCGGGGTCGATCCGGGAACGGTGGTGATCGGGGTCGCCGGCCCGGACGGGACGACGATGCGCACGATCCGGCTACCCGGTGACCGGGAGCGGGTCAGGCGATACGGTGCCACGGCCGCCCTGCACGAACTGCGTCGGGTGCTGGAGCAGGGCTGATGGCCGGTGTGGGGAGGCTGTTCCTGGCCGT
>JAHEFX010000158.1 GCA_024639975.1 bacterium | reverse complement strand
GCTCGGTGACGCCGGCATCGGCAGCGGAGATGCAGCCGACCAGGCCCAGACAAAGGATGGCGACCAACCGGTTCACGCCGGACTCGGTTCCCTGTCGGGTTTCGGCTGGCCGGCGGTCAGAGAGATCGCCCCGATCGATGCCACGACCAAAGCGATCCCCCCGATCTGGAGTCCGCTGAGGGATTCACCGAGGAACACCCACGCCGTGATGGCGGCGGCGACCGGTTCGATGGTGATCACGATGCCGACGAGACGGGCGGGGGCGCGCTCCAGCGATGAGATCTCCATGGACAGTGGGATCGCCATTCCGACGGTGCCCAGGACGACGATCGCCCACACCTGCTCGCTCGAGATCTCGGCCGGGACGTCCCAGGGTCGCGCGATGAACAGACCGATCACGCCGGCCACGACGAGCGCACCGGAGGCGATGGAGAGGCCATCGGCATGCTCGCCCACCGTCTGGCCCTTCCTGAGGTAGGTGGCGAGGAACACGGCGGCGGCGAGACCGTACCCGAGGCCGACCAGGTCGAGGTTGGCGAGGTCCCATGCCTCGACGAGTAGGCCGACTCCGAGCACGGCGCCGGTCACGGAGAGCCAGGTGATCGGACGTGGGTGCTCGTGCCCGGCCACCCGGTCCCAGACGACCACCAGGGCCGGGGCGATGAACTCGACACCGACCGCCGGTCCGACCCCGAGCCTCGGGAGCGCCGCGTAGAACGAGGTGTTGATCAGGATCTGCAGCACGCCGATCACGGCGACCCCGGCCAGGACCGGCTTGATCACGGCGCGGCGCCGGAAGGCGATGGGTGCGAGGACCAGGCCGGCGACGGTCATCCGGATCGAGGCGAGCCGCACGGGGTCGAGTGTCTCGGCGGCCCAACCGCCGAGGGTCGCCATCCCACCGAAGAGGACGCCGCCCCAGAAGGCGAGGAGGAGCCCCGCCCGGAGCCGGCTCACGAGAAGGCGGTCTCGCCCGTGATCGCCTGGCCGAGGATCAGCTGGTGGATCTCGTTGGTGCCCTCGTAGGTGTAGACGGTCTCGAGGTTCACCATGTGACGGATCACCGGGTACTCGAGGGTGATCCCGTTGCCCCCCAGCATCGATCGCGCTTCTCGGGCGACCCACATCGCCTCTCGGACGTTGTCCATCTTGCCGAATGAAACCTGTGCGGGGGCCAGACGGCCGTCGTCCTTCAACCGTCCGAGATGCAGGGCGAGGAGCGTGCCCTTGTTGACCCGGACGAGCATCTCGACCAGGCGCTGCTGGGTCAGCTGGAAGCCGGCGATGGGCTTGCCGAACGCGTGGCGCTCCTTGGCGTAGTCCAGGGCCGTCTCGTAGCAGTGGCGGGCGGCACCCATGGCGCCGAAGAGGATCCCGAAACGGGCCTCGGACAGACAGGACAGGGGACCTCGCATCGAAGCGACGCCGGGGAGGACCGCGTCGGCCGGGAGCCGGACGTCCTCGAGCACCAGCTCCGAGGTGACACTGGCGCGCAACGAGAGCTTCTTGGTGATCTTGTTGGCGGTGAAGCCGGGGGTGTCGGTGGGGACGACGAAGCCCCGGATGGTCCCGTCATCGGCCCGGGCCCACACGACGGCCACGTCGGCGACGTTGCCGTTCGTGATCCACATCTTCGTGCCGTTGAGCACCCAGTCGCCCGACGGCTCCTGCCGGGCCGTCGTCCGCATGTTCGCTGCATCCGATCCCGAGTCCGGCTCGGTGAGGCCGAAACAGCCGATCAGCTCGCCGGCGGCCATGCCGGGCAGCCACTGCTGCTTCTGCTCCTCCGACCCGTACTTCCAGATGGGGAACATGGCGAGCGACCCCTGCACCGACATGAAGGAGCGGATCCCCGAGTCGGCCGCTTCGAGCTCCATCGCCGCCAGCCCGTACTCGACCGCCGAGGTCCCGGCACAGCCGTAGCCCTCGAGGTGCATGCCCATGAGACCCATGGCGCCCATCTGGCGACCGAGCTCGGCGGTCGGGATCTCACCGGCCTCGAACCAGTCGGCCACGTGGGGCTGGATCTCCTTGTCCACCCACTCGCGCACCGTCGACCGGATCAGCTTCTCCTGGTCGTCCAGAAGGCTGTCGATCGCGAGGAAGTCGTGGGGGTCGAGCGGGAGCTTGTGGGTGTCGGCGTGGGACATGGGTTTGATTCTGGCAGGAGCGTGCGAGCTGGTCGGGGCGCGGTCAGAACGCTGCCACAATCGTCGGGATGGACGCAATCAAGCTGACGGCGCACAGCCACGGCGCTGGCTGAGCCTGCAAGCTCGGGTCCTCCGAGCTGGCCCAGGTCCTGGCGCCCGTGCACAACTCACCGGCCACCGCCCATCCCGACCTCGTCGTGGGCCTCGGCGTCCCCGACGACGCCGGTGTCTTCCGCGCGCCGTCCGGTGACCTGCTCGTCCAGACGATCGACTTCTTCACCCCCGTCGTCGACGACCCGTACGACTGGGGCCGGGTCACCGCTGCCAACGCCTTGTCCGACATCTACGCCATGGGCGCCGAGCCCCTCACGGCTCTCCAGATGATCGGCTGGCCGAGGGGCGCCTTGCCTTTCGCTGCCGCCGGACGGGTCGTCGAGGGCGGCCTGTCCGTGATGGCCGACGCCGGTTGCACGGTGGTCGGCGGGCATTCGATCGACTCGCCCGAGCCCCAGTACGGCTTCGCCATCACCGGCATCGTCTCGGACGAAGACCTGATGACCTCTGCCGGCGGCCGGGCCGGCGACGTCCTCGTCCTGACCAAGCCGCTCGGGGTTGGAGTGGCCACCACCGCCATCAAGCGTGGGCTCGCCGATCCCGGACTGGAGGACGTCGTCATCGGCCTGATGGTGCAGACCAATCGGGAAGCCGCCCGAGCCGCCCGGCGTGCCGGCGCGAGCGCAGTCACGGACATCACCGGGTACGGCCTCGTCGGCCACCTGCACGAGCTCGCCAAGGCGTCCGGGGTCGCCGCCGAGGTCGATGCCCGTTCGGTCCCAACCATCGAGGGTGTCGAGGCGCTGGCCGAAGCCGGCGTCGTGCCGGGTGGATCCGGCAGGAACCGCGCCGATGCCGCAGCGTTCGCCGACCTGGGCGACGACGAGCGCTCGGCAGTGTTGCTGACAGACGCCCAGACCAGCGGAGGCTTGCTCGTGGCCGTCACTCCGGGCGAAGAAGCCCCGCTCCTCGACATCGGGGGCGTGGTCGTGGGACGGCTCGTCGACGGTTCGCCGGGCCACGTGAGGTTGGTCTGAGCCGTGGAGACCGACCGGATCGAAGCCATCGCCGCCGCCCA
>JAHEFX010000011.1 GCA_024639975.1 bacterium | reverse complement strand
ATCGGGGACATCGCCCACCACGGTGACGCCCTCGACGCTGGCGGCCGCGAGGGTGTCGGCGGCAAGTTTCCAGAGGGGGATCCCGTTCAACTCGGCGACGTGCTTGGGACCCCCGAATCGAGAACCCGATCCACCGGCCACGACGATGCCCCAGACACGCATGGAGGGCAGCCTACGGCGACCCGGCCTGTCGCTCCGACAGGTCGGCTCCAACAGACCCAAAGGGGCCGGGCAGGAACACTTCAGTCAGATCGCTGGGACACGACCTCGGCACCCCCCTCCCATCTCGTCGCTGTCGCTCCTCGAGGGGCCCATCCCCCTGCGGGGAGATCTCTCTCGTGGCCTAGGCCACCGGCTTGGCGAACAGGAGTTGGCCGACGGCCGACTTCGTGGTCGACGTGATCTCCACGTCGAGCTCCTCGCCCACGCGATCGGCGGCCCCTTCGACGACGACCATCGTGCCGTCATCCAGGTAGCCGACGCCCTGCCCCGGCTGGGTCCCCGCCTTGGACAGGGGTAGGCGGAACCTCTCTCCGGTACTGATCGACCGGCGGAGGTCCTCGGCAACGACCGCCGGGTTGACCACGCGGATGCCACGCACCTCTGCGTTCTGGGCGAGGTTCCGATCGGTGGTCACCAGGTTGGCCCCGGTGCGGGCGGCGAGCACCACGAGCTTGGCGTCGACATCGTCCACCTCGGGCACCGTCTCGTCGAGGACGTCCACATCCGTGATGGAGCGGAGGGCCGTGGTCACGTCGAGACCCCGGCGCCCACGACGTCGGATGCCCTTGTCCGCCGCGTCGGCGAGACCCTGCATCTCGTCGAGGACGAATGTCGGCACCCACACCTTGCCCGAGAGCAGGTGGGTGCGGAACATGTCGAGGATTCGGCCGTCGATCGCCGCCGAGGAGTCGATCAGGTAGGCCGTCTCGGTTGCGTCGAGACGGCGGGCGACGATGGCACCGGTCGGTCGGAGGCCGAGAGCGCCGAGGAGGCGCACGGCATTTGCCGAAACGACGATGGCACCGGCCGTTCCCGCGAGTGCGATGACCAGGAGGTAGGCGGTGACGGCCACTGGCAGGTCGAACGAAACAAGCAGCGGGATGCCGACGGCGACCCCGACCAGCATTCCCATGACGCCGCCGATGATGCCCGAGAGCAGCTCCGGACCCGTGGAACGGCGGGCGACGGTGCTGGCGAGCGAATCGACCCGCCGACTGAAGGACCGACCGATCCAACCACCGGCCACGTAGCCGACGCCGGCACCGAGGACGGCGCCGAGCAGTCGGGCCAGGTCGGCATCGAGGAACTCGGCACCGATTCCGATGCGATAGCCGAGAGCCGTGGCGAGGAGCGTGACGGTGAAGCGAATGACCTCAACGTGCACGCGGACTCCTCTGTCTGTCGGCTACTCCTCTGAAGCCTCGACCGTGGGCAGGGCCCGGTCGATCTTCTTCACAACCTCTTCTTCGTCAAGATTCAGGGCGAACTGAAGCTCTGAAGAGAGGGTGATGCGAGCTTTCGACAGCATGCGCTTGAGCGCCGGGGAGATGCCCTTGGTCTGCTGGGCGAAGGTGAGGTCGCGAACGACCTCCGCGACCTGGTAGATGTCGCCGGACGTCATCTTCTCGTTGAGCACCTTGTACCAGCGGGACCAGTTGGACCCAGCCTCCTGGGGTTCGCTGCGAAAGGTCTTGAACACCTTCTGGGCAGCGGTCTTGGAGATGACTGGACGAATCGTCTCGCCGATGCTCGCCACGGGCACCGAAACGGTGAGCTGCTCTGTGGCGATTTCCAGCTCGAAGTACTCGTGCCGCTCGCCGGCGACGTTCTTGTTGACCCGCCGCTCGATCGTCGCTGCGCCGTGGTGCGGGTGGACGACCTTGTCGCCGACCTCGAACTCTTTCTTCTTGGCCATGGACCTTCCGGGGGAATCGGGACGGGCGAGTCTACCGGTCGACTGGGCTCAGTCTTCCGAGACCCAACCTGCAGCCTCGACCCAGCGGTCGAAGTAGCGGCGGATACGGACGGCTCGAGTCTGGCCGATGCCCTCGACTTCCTCCAGTCGGGCCACCGACGCCGCCATCAACCGGTCGAAGGAGCCGAAATGGTCGAGCATCGCCTCCTGCAACTGGGCCGGCAGACGAGGCACCCCTGCGAGCAGGCGGATCCCCCGCGGTTCGGTCTCGGCGTCGGGGTGGTCGAGACCCAGCGCAGCGCTGAGGGCAAAGGGGTCTGCGAGCTCGGCCGGACCCAAAGCGGCCACGGCCGCCGAAGCGGCCTTGATCGTTTCTTCATCGTCCGACGGGAGGTAGTCCCGGCAGACGAGGTTCGAGATCACCGCGGCGCCGGTGGACAGGTCGGCGATCTGGAGGTCGATCAGCTCGGCACTGCCGCCGAGCCCGACGGCATCGGCCTCGACCTGGTCGGCGATTCGGAGCACGAGCTCGGCTCGCTGGACGACGGCCAGCACGTGGCGCGTGGTGCCGAGACCGGCCACCTCCATGCGATCGAGCCGGGCGACGGCGTCATCCAGGCGCCGCCGGAAGCGTTCGAGCGTGTGGAGGAAGGTGTTGACCCGGTCGACCAGCTCGGACGGGCGCTCGAGCTCGCGGAGCCCGCCCGCATGGAAGACCGAGACCGTGCCGCGTCGTTCCGAGACGGTGATGACCGGCCTGCCGGTCTGGACGGCGACGCGCTCGGCGGTGCGATGGCGACTGCCGGTCTCGGTCGTGGGGATGCGAGCGTCGGGGAGGAGGTGGACGTTGGCCTTGAGGATCCACTCGGCCTTCTCGTCGAGGATGATCGCGCCATCCATCTTTGCCAGCTCGGCCAAACGGGCAACGGTGAACCCCGAGCCGTCGAGGTCGAATCCGCCCGAGCAGAGCGACTCGACATCCCGGTCGTAGCCGACCACGACGATGGCCCCGTCGCTCTGTTGCACGACCCGTTCCATGGCGAGTCGGAGCGGACTGCCGGGGGCGAGTCGCTGGAGGATCGAATGCAACGTGGCGGGGCCCTCGGACATCGATCCGCAGGCTAGCGACGGCGCCGCTCGCTAGGCGCGCAGGAGACCGAGGTCGGCCAGTGTCTTGGGAATCGGCGTCGGCTCGGCGGGTGCGACCGGCCGGAGCCCCAGTCGATGGGACTCCTCGGCCCGACGCGCCGACTGCGACATCGCGCGCACCTCACCGGTGAGCCCGACCTCGCCCCAGGTCGCCACGTCGCCGATCGGCCGATCCAGCAAGGAAGAGGCCAAGGCGACGGCGATGGGGAGGTCGGCCTCCGGCTCGGCGATCGTGACGCCACCGGTGACTGCGACATAGACCTCACGGTCCCAGAACGCCAGCCCGGCGTGCCGCTGGAGCACCGCCAGGATCTGGTGGACGCGCGAGCTCTCGACGCCGCGGACACTTCGCCGTTGGTTGGGGGTCCCGTTCGCCGCGCCGACGAGGGCCTGGATCTCGACGAGGATCGTGCGGCGGCCCTGGATCGCCGGGAAGACGATCGAGCCGGGTGCGTCGGATCGACGACCGGTCACGAACGCCGTCGAGGGGTCGACGATCGCCGTGAGCCCTTCGTGACCCATCTCGAAGAGGCCGGAGACGTGGGTGGTACCGAATCGGTTCTTCAACCCGCTGAGCACGCGAAGGCCTCGATCCGACTCGCCTTCGAGGTAGAGCACGACGTCAACCATGTGCTCGAGCATGCGGGGACCGGCGATCCCGCCGTCCTTCGTGACGTGCCCGATGAGGACGGTCGAGATCGATCGCTCCTTGGCGAACCGGATGACCCGCGACGAGGCCTCCCGGACCTGACCCACCGAGCCCGCAGCACTACCGAGGTCGTCGGCTCGCACCGTCTGGATCGAATCGACGATCAGCAGGTCGGGCTCGAGCTCGGACGCGGCGGCGATGATCGAGCCGATGTCATCGTGCGCGAGCAGGTGGACCTCGCCATCGCCGACGCCGAGGCGGCGCGCCCGCAGTGCGACCTGCTCGGCGGACTCCTCGGCCGTGGCCACCAGCACCTTCCGCCCGGCCGCCCCTATGCGACCCGCCACCTGGAGGAGCAACGAGGACTTGCCGACGCCCGGCTCGCCGCCGAGCAGGACGACGGAACCGGCCACGAACCCGCCACCGAGTACCCGATCGAACTCCTCGATACCCGACGAGGTACGCGGGGCACCGCTCTCGCTGGTCTCGCTCAGGAGGGTCGTGACAGGCGCGGGGCCCGACTGCTTGGGCACAGTCGACTCGGCAACCTCTTCCAGCGGTCCACCCTGACAGCGTGGGCAGAACCCCATCCACTTCGGGGACGTGAAGCTGCACTCACCGCATCGGTAGCTCATGGCTCCTGATCGTATTTGGCGGTTGTGACGGAAAGCAGCCAACCGAGCGCCAGCACGGCGACCACGAGCAGGCCGAGCGAGAGCCCGATGGCCAGTGGAGTCCACTCTTCGGTGGGTCGAATCGTCAGTAGCAGCCAGATCATGGGATAGACCAGCGGATAGCCGGCGTCGTGCCACAATACCGCCGGATGGCCAACACCGACCGCACCTGCCCCAGCTGCGCCGGACTCGTCACCCAAGGTGAGGAGTTCTGCCCCACCTGTGGGGAATGGCTCGGTATCGAGGGCGGCGTCGAGTCGGAGGAATTCGGCCTCTCGGCCGAGTCGATGGACGACGAGGCCACCACCGCCCCGCCGGCCTCCTACGCGTCCGCGCAGGAGGCCCAGTCGACTCGCTGCCCGCTGTGTGGCACCGACAACCCGCCCAACAACCGCCACTGCGAGCAGTGCGGCGCCCGCCTCCAGACCGGCCAGCTCCCGGTCGCGCCCCAACCGATGATCCAGACCACTGCGGCGATGCGAACCGCCCTGATCGCAGGCGGGCTGCTGGTCGCCGTGGTCGTCATCGCCTTCGTCGTCAACGCCCTGCGCGGCGAGGACACACCTGAGGTCACCGATACGACCCTGACCTCGACGACCGTGCCCGCCTCGGCCGAAGTGGTGATCAATGATGTCACCTGCTCGGCCGAGTACCCCACGGCTCATCCATGCGGCAACCTCATCGACGGCACCGAGGCCGACTGGAATGCCCCGGTCCCCGCTGCGGGCGAGACACTCACCATCACGATGGAGTTCGTGAACCCCACCGCCATCTCCTTCGTTGTCATCGAGAACCTGGCCGAGGGCGAGCGATTCCGTCGGAACTACCGGCCCCGGGCCGTCCGTCTTTCGACCTCGGATGTCTCCACGCCCTTCTCGAAGACGCTCGACGACCTCCCAGGACCCTTGACGCCGATCGACTTCCGCACCCAGGGCAGCGTGTCGCTCACCATCGAGATCGTCTCCACCTTCCCCAGCGAGTCGATCGGCGAGGGCGAGGACGTCCAGCCGGGGTTCGAGGACCTGTCGATCGCGGAGATCACCGTGTACGGCACCCCGGCCGGCTGACGCCAGCTGGGGCAACTACGCGAAAACCACCCCTAACCTCCTCCTGACGGCGCAGGCGGAAGCCTGCGCTTCGTCGTGTCCGGGACCGTCCCGGCACTCTTCCCGAGCCCCGAGCGGACCCTTGGTCCCGGGGCTGGAGGTACCCATGCGACCTTTCCTCTCCACCGTGCTCGGACTGAGCCTCGTCATGGGGCTGTTCACCGCCGGGGGCGCCAGCAGCGCCGTCGACGAGACCGGCACCATCGACCGATTCGGCCCGGTCCCGTTCGAGCTCCCGTTCACCGACGAACCGACCGCCCCCGAGCCGCTCCGTCCGATCGTTCCCCCCGTCCCGGACCCGGGCGTGGGCCAATCGCGCACCGAGTGGTTCGGCTGCACACCGCCCGACACCGACACGGTGTGTGGACCCCTCGCCGAGACGGGTCTCGAGCGCCTCGTCCCGGCCAATCCGACCTCCGTGGAGGACTGGCGACCGTTGGTCGAGGTGTTCTTCGAAGAGCGGCACGTCGAGAAGGCCCTCCGGGTCATGGGCTGCGAGAGCCGTGGCGACCCCGATGCCAAGAACCCGCGCTCGACCGCGTCTGGCCTCTTCCAGCACCTTGCGTCCATGTGGCCGGACCGATCCGTCAGCGCCGGCTTCGCCGGCATCGACGTCTTCGACCCGATCGCCAACGTCGGCACAGCTGCATACCTCGTGTATGACGGCGGCGGCTGGGGCCACTGGTACCCGTCTGCCCACTGCTGGGGCCGGTAGCCAATAGCCTCACGGACATGGACCCGCGCCAAGACCTCGCCGATGCCTATGACGCCCGGGCCGACGACCGGGAGAAGGCGGGTGAACCGCAATGGCGCCGGGACGCCCAAGCCGATCTCGTCGAGCGGCTCGGCTCCGGCGCTGAACTCCTCGAGGTCGGCGCCGGCGTCGGCTACGCCTCGAGCTGGTTCGCCGATCGAGGTCTGAACGTGACCACCACCGACCTCTCACCGGGCAACATCGAGCTGTGTCGGGCGAAGGGGTTGCGAGCCGAAGTGGCGGACATGGGCGACCTGCCGTTCCCGGATGCCTCGTTCGACGCCGTTTGGGCCGCCAGCTGTCTCATGCACATTCCTGGGGCCGATCTCCCGGCTGTGCTCGACGAGATCGCCCGGGTGACCCGGCGGGGAGGCCTCTTCTGGGCCGGGACCTGGGGTGCCGAGACCTCCGACGAAGGCATCTGGGAGGACGACTGGTACGAGCCGAAGCGCTTCTACGCCCTCCGATCGGATGTCGACATCCGCGAGCTCTACGAGACGCGCTTCAGGATCCTCGACTTCGAGTCACGCGACGACTTCGAAAAGGACATCGACTGGCACTACCAGCTGGCCCTCATGGTCCGCGAGTAGGCCGCTCCGAGATCGATCATCGTCGCTCGCCGGCACCGGGAGAGGTCGGGTAGAAGCGTCGCCGCGCCCACAGCGAGACGTACACGAGGCCGACGAGGACCGGAACCTCGATGAGCGGCCCCACGACCCCGGCCAGTGCTTGGCCGGAGGTGACGCCGAACACCCCGATCGCCACGGCGATGGCGAGCTCGAAGTTGTTGCTGGCAGCCGTGAAGCTCATGGCGGCGTTCTTCTCGTAGGACATCCCGAGTCGGAGCCCGAGGGCGAACGAGAACAACCACATCAAACCGAAGTAGGTGAGCAGCGGCAGGGCGATGCGCGCCACGTCGAGCGGTTGGGAGGTGATGGTCTCTCCCTGGAGGGCGAACAGGACGACGATGGTGAACAGCAGCCCGTACAACGCCCACGGAGCGATCTTGGGCATGAACTTGGACTCGTACCACTCCACGCCGCGACTTCGTTCGCCCCATCGCCGCGTGAGGTAGCCGGCCACGAGTGGGATACCCAAGAAGACGAGGACGATCTTGGCGATGTCCCACATCGAGACGTCGAGGCTCGCCGTGTCCAACCCGAGCCACCTCGGGAGGAGTTCGAGGTAGAAGTAGCCGAGCACCGAGTAGGCGACGATCTGGAAGACCGAGTTCACCGCCACAAGGACGGCTGCGGCCTCCCTGTCACCGCACGCCAGATCATTCCAGATGAGGACCATGGCTATGCAGCGCGCCAACCCGATGATGATCAGACCGGTTCGATACTCGGGGAGGTCGGGGAGCATCAGCCACGCCAGGGCGAACATCAACAGTGGGCCCAGGAGCCAGTTCAGGAACAGGGAGCTGAACAGGAGCCGGCGGTCGGTGGTCACCTCACCGATCTGCGAATAGCGGACCTTCGCAAGGACCGGGTACATCATCGCCAGCAATCCGATGGCGATCGGCAGCGAGACACTGCCGATCTTGACGGCATCCAAGAGGTCGTTCAGACCGGGCAAGAAGGTGCCCAACAAGAGCCCGGCGGCCATCGCCGCACCGATCCAAAGCGGCAGGAACCGATCCAACGACGAGAGCCGACTCAGGACGGCACGATCATCCGACAACGTGTTCTCCCAGCAGGCCTAGATGGACCTCCGCAGGATATGCCTGTCCGGGTCCGCCAGCTTCGGCGACCCCGAAAGGACGCTCAGCCGGAGAAGACCTGGACGACGAAGAGGCCAAGTGGTCCCTCCACGACGCCGACGCCGACGTCGGTGAAGTGCGGGGAGACGATGTTCTCCCGATGCCCTTCGGAAGCCATCAACCCGGTATGGGCCGTCTCCACGGTGGCAGCGAGCGCGAGGTTCTCGCCGATCACCCGATAGTTGATGCCGGCGGCATCGGCCCGGTCGGCGATCGAGCCCCCGTCGGAATCCGTGTGGCCGAATCGGCCTTCGAGGGCGATCCGCTCGGCGTAGGCGGCTGCGACGTCGGCGAGGGCGGCGTTCCGGACGAGTCGACCGGCGCCGGCATCCAGGCGGGCGTCGTTCACCAGGTCCTCGATCGTCCGCTCGAGGAGCGGGCGGCGGCTGAGCTCTCCCGGCTCGGCCGGCTCCAGCGGGTAGGTCTCATCGGCTTCGAGGACGACATTGTCGTCTCCGAGCAACTCGTCGAGTCCGAGCGCGGCCTGTAGCGATCGGTCACCGGCCAGCGCCCGGAAGGTCACGAGGGCTGGCTGGTCGGGGTCCGAGAGCGTCGTGGCAAGCGTCGACTCGTCGAGCAGCGCCTCGGCCCGCTCCGGGAGCGGAGCCAGCGCCAGCACGCTGAAGACGACGGTGGCCAGGACCCAGCCCCATCCGGCGGCGAAGACGGCTCCGCCGAACCGATTCGAGAGACCGAAGCCGGGGAGTCGTGCTACCCGTCCCGCATAGTGGGCGGCGATCGAGGCCACTATGCCGACCAGGATGAACAACGAGATGCCGCCGACGACCCGGGCGGTACCGGGCGAGGCCCCGGACCAGTCGGCCACGAACTGCCCGGCGGGCTCGGAGAAGCGCAGGCCGGCGAAGGCGCCGACCAGTAGTCCGACGAGATCGAAGAACTCCCGAACGAGGCCGCGGAGCCAACCACGCACGGCGAGCGCGGCGAAGGCAAGTCCCACCACGAAGTCGACCATGGGCTACTCGTCCTGGTCGGACGTGGACTCGTTCGGCATCTCTTCGGCCTGTCGCCTCCGGAGGCGTACGGCGAGCATCTCGGCCGTCGCGGACGGGTCGGTCTGGTAGACGATGGACTCGACCGCCTGCTCCCATGGCTCGCCCAGGACCCGGGTGCGCCAGAAGTGGCTGACGAGCACCTTCGTCACCGCCAGCACCGGGACCGCGAGCACGACACCGAGGAGGCCACCCACCGAACCACCGACGAGCAGCGCAAGGATGATGAGGGCGGGGTGCAGCTTCACCGTCGCCCGGAGCACCAGTGGGCTGACGAAGTGGTTGTCGAGCTGCTGGACGGCCAGTGCGACGATCGCCGCCCCGACGACCGTGGTCAGGTCACCGGTCACGAGCGCGACACCGACGGCGAGCAGTCCGGCCACCCACGGGCCGACGAACGGGATCATGTTGAACAGGCCGGCGATGATGGCGATGATCAGCCAGAGCTCGAGGCCGACCAGCCGGTAGCCGATCGCCGAGAGCAGCGCCACGACGGTCGCCGCCACCAGCTGGCCACGAACGAAGCCACCGAGCGCCCGTCCAAGCCGCTCCAGCACGTGGCGGGACTCGGCCTCGATCCCGCCCGGCATCAGCTCGAGACCCGTCTCCTCGAGCCGGGGCAGGTCGACCAGCACGTAGAAGGCGATCACCGGGGCGATGAGGAAGAGAGCCACCGCTTCGAAGACCCCCAGGGCGACGTCGAACGCCTGGCCGACCAGCGACTGGAGCTCCGTCTGGAAGTCGGCGCCGAGGTCGGGGATGAGCTCGGCCAGCTCGTCGAGGCGATAGATGACCACCTCGAAGCCGACGAGGGCGAGCAGGCTCTCCACGCGGCTGGCCAGGTCGTCGTAGATGACGGGGAGCTGCTCGATGAGCTGGCCGGCCTGCTCCTGGATGGCAGGTGCCATCCAGAGCCCCAGTGCGAAGAGGGCGGCGGCGAAAACGACGTAGGTGAACAGCGTGCCGAAGGCCCGAGGCACGCCGACCGCCGCAAGGCGACGCACGACCGGATTGGCCAGGTAGACGATCACGCCGGCGAACACGACCGGGATGACGATGACGTGGGCCTGGGCGAGCAGCCAGACGAGTATCCCGACCAGGACGAGCACGCCCACGATGCTCCAAACGACGATGCCGACTCGTCGGATGCGGTCGGTGAAGTCGTCGGCCGTCACGACGGGTCCTCGACGACGGTCACGTCGGCGCCGTCGGCGACGTCGATCGCCAACCCGTCGGCGCCTGCCGGGGCGGTCGCGATCCCTCCCTCGACGGTCCAGCCGTCGGGGATCGAGGTCGCGCCGGAGGCGCTGGCAGGCATTCCACTCGGAACCACGATGGTGAGCGTACCGGCAGACACCGACACGATCCCCGCCCCGCGTCCGACCCGGACCGTTCCGTCGGCATCGATGGACGCCGTCGCGACGGTGAGTGTCGTGAGGTCCGCGTCGACCTCGGAGGCGGTCAGGTCGAGCGTCCAGGCCGGGCCGGACCGCAGACCGAGCTGCCATCCCGACGACTCGTACCACCCGGTGTGGCCGCGCGGGCGGGCGAGTGCATCGACCCGACCCGTCCCGATGCTCTCGTACACCTCGGGCGGTGACGTGTCGCCGCCGGTGCGCGACGTCGTGAGTTCGTAGTCGACGCCGACCACATCGGTGACCACGAGGCGGCCGTCCAACTCGACGACGAAGGTGCCGAGGTCGGGGTCGGTGTCGGGTCCGAATATGTCCCCGGCCCGAGACGGGGGCTCGGCGATGCCGTCGGTGAGGAACCAGCCCACGCCGGCGAGCACCCAGGTCAGGAACAGGAGCGGCACGACTGCCACGAGGACCGGCCAGCGCGACCGGAACGCGAACGCCACCGGGATGGCGGCGACACCGAGGGCGGCCACCGGCCACGACGCCACGAGGTCGAGGAGGATGGCGGGGGTCACGAACCCGATGGCCACGGAGGCACCGACGAGGACGAGGGCGATGCCGACGGCGAGCCAGGCCCAGGTCGACGAGATGGCGGCACCCGACACCCCGACCCCGATTCTCACCTCGAACGGGTCGCGTGGGACTTCGGCGTCGCCCGCCACGTCGCTCACGAGTCGTACGAGCTGCCGAGGACCACCACGACGTTCACCTCGTCGCTCGTTCGGTCCTCGGTGTCGACCCCGACGATGGCCTCGTCCTCGAACGCCGTCTCGGCGAGTTCGAGCGCCTCGAGGCCGTAGCCCTCGGCATGGAGGATCGTCGTGAACTGGCGGATGGGCCGGGCGTTGTCGGGTTGCTCGACGACGTAGCCGAGGTCGTTCAGGTCGGCGGCCACCCGGGCAGCCAGCCCGATGCGCAGCGTCGAATTGAGGACCAGGACCGTGACCTCCCCCGGTGGCCGGACGACCGGGAGCGTGGTCGTGGTCGTCGGGGCCGGTGCCACGGTCGTAGTGGTCTCGGGTGCGGGGGCCGTCGTGGTCGTCGTCTCGTCGGCAACGACCTCGGGGAGCACCTCTTGGAGCAGCCAGAACAGGCCGACGACGGCGGCGACCACGACAGTCCATGCGATGACATACCGGGCGAGCTCCCACGCGAAGCGGGTACGCCCGGGCTTCAGGTGAGATCCCAACAGCGACTCCAGGGGGTCCGAAACGCCTCGGACACTCTACGAATGGCAGACCCGTAGGCCAAGGTTCGTCGAGCCGGGTGCGGGGGTCGAACCCGCGACCTGCCGCTTACAAGGCGGCTGCTCTACCACTGAGCTAACCCGGCGCGCCGGGAAGGGTACGACACCCGATCTCCTTGCGTGCCCGCATAGCCTGCGCCGATGCACGTCGCCCAGTTCAACGTCGCCCGGATGCGCTTCCCGCTCGAGGACCCACGGATGTCTGGGTTCACCGACCGGCTCGACGAGCTGAACGCCCTGGCCGACCACTCCCCCGGCTTCGTATGGCGACTCCAGGACGACCAGGGGACGGCAACGTCGATCCGTCCGTTCGGCGACGACATGCTGGTCAACCTGTCGGTCTGGGAGTCTGCCGAGGCGCTCAAGCACTACACCTACAAGAGCGACCACCTCGAGTCGTTCGTTCGCAGGCAGGAGTGGTTCACGCGACCCGAGGGTCCCCACCTCGTACTGTGGTCGATCGACGAGGGCCACGAACCGACGATCGCCGAGTCGGCCGAGCGGTTGGCCCACCTGGGCGAACACGGCCCGACCGAGTTCGCATTCACCTTCGGCACCGTTCCGAGGGATTGACCTAGCGGGCCAGTTCCGGGCGGTCGGCGAAGAGCGCCAGCGCCTCGGGGTTGGCCAGTGCCTCGGTGTTGCGGACCGGGTCCCCGTTGACCACGGCGGTCACGGCCAGCTCGCTGATCTTGCCCGACCGGGTTCGGGGGATGTCCCCCACGGTCGTCATGACGGCCGGGACGTGGCGGGGCGACTCCTCGGACCGGAGTCGACGGCGGATCCGTTCCGCGAGGTCGTCATGGAGTGACGCGCCCTCCGCCATCCGCAGGAACAACACGACCCGGGAGTCGGTGCCGACGCGCTGGGCGACCGCCACCGCCTCGGCCACCTCGTCGAACTGCTCGACGACCCGATAGACCTCGGCAGTGCCGATGCGGACGCCGCCGGCGTTGAGGGTGGCGTCCGAGCGGCCGAGGATCACGAACCCCCCACGCACGGTTCGCAGGGTCCAGTCGCCGTGGGTCCAGACACCGGGGAAGTGCTCGAAGTAGGCCGCCCGGTAGCGATCATCTCCGCCGTCACCCCAGAACGTGATGGGCATGGAGGGGAACGGTGCAGCACACACCAACTCTCCCTGCTCGCCGACGCCCGCCGGGCTGCCGGAGTCGTCGTAGACCTGGATGTCCATACCCAGGCAGGCTCCCTGGATCTCGCCCTCGAAGACGGGCCGGGTCGGGTCGCCGCCGACCAAGCACCCGCAGAGATCGGTCCCGCCGCTCACCGAGGCAAGGTGGACATCGGACTTGATGTCGTCGTAGACGAAGCGGAAGCCATCCGGAGACAGTGGCGACCCCGTGGACGCAATGGTGCGAAGGGATCCGAGTCGATGGCTCTCCACCGGTCGGAGCCCGGACTTCGAGATCGCGTCGATGTACTTGGCAGAGACACCCATCAGCGTCAGGTCGAGCTCGTCGGCCAGGTCGAAGAGCGCCTCGGGTCCCGGGTGGGCCGGGTTGCCGTCGTACAACACGACGGTCGCGCCCGAGGCCAGCCCCGAGACGAGCCAGTTCCACATCATCCACCCGCAGGTCGTGAAGTAGAACAGCCGGTCGCCGGCCCTGACGTCGCACTGGTGCTGCTGCTCCTGGAGGTGCTTGAGGAGCACGCCGCCGGTGCGGTGGATCATGCACTTCGGCTTGCCGGTCGTGCCCGAGGAGTACAGGACGTACCAGGGGTGATCGAATGGTCGGCGCTCGACGACGAGTGCGGCACCGGCATGGGGACCGGTGAACTCATCCCATGAGGTCGCGTCGTCGATGGCGTCGATCGGGCGGGGCTCGAGCGGCGAGACCACGACGAGCGCTCGCAATGAAGGCAGCGCCGCCCGGATCTCGGCCAGGGCTTCGGTTCGGTCGAACGACTTGCCCCCATAGAGGTAGCTGTCGGCCGCCACGAGGACCGACGGCTCGACCTGGCCGAAACGATCGACCACGCCGGCAGTCCCGAAGTCGGACGACGTCGACGTGAACAGGGCCCCGAGGCTCGCCGAACCGAGCATCGCGATGATGGTCTCCGGCACGTGCGGCATCCAGGCGGCGACCACATCGCCCTCCCCGACACCTTGCCCCGCCAGGGCGGCGGCAAAGGCCGCCACCTCTTCCCGCAGGCCTGCCCACGTCAACGTCCGGGAGACACCGTCCTCACGCCGGTACTCGATCGCCGGGGCGTCGTCGGGGGCACCACGACCGTCGAGCAGGTTCTCCACGACGCTGATTCGGGCATCGGGGAAGAACCGGGTGCCGGCCATGTCCTCGCCCGTCTCGATGATCCGATCGCCCTTCTCCCCGAGCACCCCGAGGTCGTCCCATGCAGCGGACCAGAAGGCCGTCGGGTCATCGACCGACCAGCGGTGCAGCTCGACGGAGTCGGGAGCCGACACCCCCGAGGCCTCGACCCGCCGACGGAACCGCTCCATGGCCGACGCTGCGATCCGATCCGCGCTCGGATCCCAAAGGGGCCGGCTCACGACCCGAACCTCGTGGGTGACGGCCCGGAGACACCCGGATCGACGGCGAAGAGGCCTCCGGGATGGGCTTGCGGCTCGTCCGGGAGGGATTCGTTGGCGGTCGTGATGAAGAGCGTCGTGGCGTCGGGGCCACCGAAAGCACACGAGGTCACGTTGCTGGTCGGCACCTCGATCCTCGTGTCCAGGACACCTTCCGGCGTGTAGCGGTGGAGCCCGCGTCCATTCCAGAGCGCAACCCAGAGGCAGCCCTCGTCATCGACGGCCATCCCATCGGGGAAGCCGGCCTCGTTGGGGACCCGGACGATTTCGGTGGGGTCGCCGAGTCGGCCTTCGGAGACCCAGTCGTAGCGTCGGATCCGTCGACTCGGGGTGTCGATGTAGAAGAAGTGGACGCCGTCGGCCGACCAGGCAAGCCCGTTGCTGATCGTCACGTCGTCCCGGAGGAGCCTCGACGTCCCGTCTGCGGAGACCGCCCAGAGGCGACCATCTCGTTCGTCCGAGCCCTCGAGCATCTCC
Organism: bacterium; assembly: GCA_024639975.1. Classification (GTDB taxonomy): domain Bacteria; phylum Actinomycetota; class Acidimicrobiia; order Spongiisociales; family JAENVV01; genus JAHEFX01. The sequence goes on along the minus strand of JAHEFX010000011.1, from coordinate 22,259 downwards.
CCGACGACCAGACGGCCGTCCGGGGCCACCTTGCCGTCGTTGAGTCGGGCATCGTCGCGATCGGCGCAGATCGATGAGATCGGGGACCAGCCGTCACCTTCGACGTAGATCCCAGAAGGAAAGGCGACCACGCGTCTGCCCGCCTCGTCGAGCACGACGCAGCCCGGCCGGTCCGGGACATGGTCGGTGTGCCACGATCCATCCGGCAGGAGGCGGTGGAGCGCTTGGTCCTCGATGCCCACCCAGTGGAGGACTTCCGTTTCCGGATCCCACATGGGACCCTCCCCGAGGGCTTGGGCACAGTCGACGACGAGGTCGGCATGGAGGGTTCGCACGGACCGGGACCCTATTCGACGGCCGGTCCGTGACGCCCGTTTCGGTGCGCTTGCGGGCTCGGGTTCGCGACGTCAGGCAGCGGTGGAGGCGTGGCGACCGGCACCGAGCGATCGGACACCGAGCACGATGAAGAAGAGGACCACCGGGAGGATCGCCATCGTCGCCGAACCGGCCGTCCCGGCGTGGTAGCTGATGACCAACCCGCCTGCCACCGAGGCCAGCCCGATCCCGGCAGCGGTGACCATCATCGCCGGCACGCGCCGCACCAGGAGGGCGGCAGTGGCCGGCGGACCGACGAGCAGGCCGAAGACCAGCAATGTCCCGACCGTCTGTGCCGAACCGACGATCGCCAGCGTCACCAGACCGAGAAGGGCGACGTGCGCGGTTCGGGGCCGGAGCCCGAGCAGCTCGGCTTTCTGCTCGTTGAATGACAGCACGAGGAACGAGCGGTAGAAGAGCAGCGAGGCGACGAGTACGACGGCCACGACGATGGCGAGGTTGCGCAGGTCGACCGTCGTGGCTCCGAGGACGTCCCCGAACAGGATCGACGTGAGGCTCCCCGTATAGGAAGGCGTGATCGAGATGACGATCACACCGAGGGCGAGCATCCCTGCGAAGAGGAGCCCGATCGACGTGTCCTCGGTGATGCGGGTCTGGCGGTGGACCAGGTTGATCGCCCCGATCATCACCACCGCCGCGGCCACCGCACCGAGCAGGGGGTTGAAGTCGAACAGCACGGCGAGTGCGATGCCGGGGACCACGCCGTGGGCGAGGGCATCCCCGAGGAACGCCATACCCCGGATCACCACCCAGGTCCCGACCACCGAGAGGGCCACCGAGCCAAGCGCCCCTGCCAGCAGCGCCCGCTGCTGGAAGGCAAGCTCGAACGGCTCGATCAACCAGTCCATGCGCTCAACGTACCGTCCTACCCGAGGGCGGCGGCGATCAGCTCGGCGTTGGTGGACATCATCCCGATGTAGGTCTCGGCGCCGGAGCCGTCCCCGCCGAGCGACCCGGTGTAGAGCTCGACGACCGATGCGTCCTCACCCAGTTCCTCGATGAGGGCCTCGGCGAGCGTCGCCGACTCGGTGGTCTCGGCGAAGACCACGTCGACGCCTTCGCTCTCCATGGTCTCGACGAGTGCCGCCAACTCGGCCGAGCTCGGCTCGGCCAAGGTCGATCCGCCGGGGACGACGACGCCGACGACCTCGAAGTCGTAGCGGTCGGCGAAATAGCCGAACGACAGGTGGTTGGTCACGAGCTTGCGGTCGGAGTGATCGATGACGGCCAACGATGCCTCGATGTCCGCGTCGAGTCCGGTCAACTCGCCGATGTACGCGTCGGCGTTCTCGGCCCAGGAACCCTCGGCGTCGATCGCCCCAAGTGCCTCGGCAACCTCCCCGACGACCTCGACCATGCGGGACGGATCCATCCAGACATGCGGGTCGTAGTCACCGTGGTCGTGATCGTGATCGACCTCGTCTTCGTCGTCGTGGTCGGCCTCGTCTTCGTCGTGATCGTGGTCGTCGTCGAACGGGAGCGGGTCTGCGAGCTCGCCTGCGTAGAGGACGACGACTCCGTCGCCGGCGGCGGCTTCGAGCACGTCCTCCAGACCTTCTTCGAGTCCGAGTCCGTTGGCGACCACGAGGTCGGCCGAACTCACGGCGGCGACCTGTGCCGACGAAGCGGAGAAGTCGTGGGGGTCGGCGCCGATCGGCATGAGGACCTCGACCGAACCGGCATCACCGACGACCCGGCCGACGATGTCGCCCAGGACCGTCGTCGTCACCACGACCGCCGGGCCCTCAGCCCGGTCACCGGCGTCGGCCGAACAGGCGGCACCGAACAGGGCAAGGACCAGGAGCGGGACGAGGAAGCGCTTGATCGGGTTTCTCAACTGGGCCTACTGAATGAGAATGAGTATCGTTATTGAGGACGATACACTCACGCCGAACACATGACAACCGCCACGCTCGAACGAGAAGCCCAGTCCCGCCTGGCCGCCTATGGCGTCCGGTTCACCCGGGGCCGTCGCGCCGTGGTCCTCGCACTGGCGGAGGCACAAGGGCCCCGCACGGTCGCCGAGCTCGCCGAAGTGCTCGGCCCGAGCGTTCCTGTCTCCTCCTTGTACCGGACGCTCACCGTCCTCGAGGAGTCGGGCGTGGTCGTGCCCCACTACGGCACCCGTGGTCTGACACGCTACGAGCTCGCCGAGTGGGCAACGGGCCATCACCACCACCTCGTCTGCATCGAGTGCGGGACCGTCGACGACCTCGAGATACCCGAGGGGCTCGAACAGCGGGTCGAGGCCGTCGTCGAGGAGCTCGCCGACGACCAGGGTTTCGAGCCGGCCGGCCACTCCCTCGAGATCGAGGGCCGGTGTCGCTCGTGCCACTGAGCCACGCCGTCGCAGCGACGGACCTCGTCCTCGCCTACGGCCAAGTCGTGGCGGTGGCCGAGTCGAGCTTCGAGATCCCCGTCGGTGGCGTCACGGCCGTGATCGGACCCAACGGGTCCGGCAAGTCCACGCTGCTCGGTGCCATCGCCGGCCTGATCGAGCCACGTTCGGGCACGATCCGAGTACCTGCTCGAACCGACGGCTCCCGCCGCATCTCCTACGTCCTCCAGACCACGAAGGTGAATGACGCCCTGCCGGTGACCGTCCGGGAGGTCGTGTTGATGGGACGGTTCGCAGCCGCCGGACCCTTCCGCAGCGTCGGCAGGCCAGAGGACCGGGCAGCCGTCGACGAGGCGATGGAGCGGGTCGGGGTCACCGACCTTGCCAACCGGCACCTCCGCGAGCTCTCCGGCGGCCAGCGCCAACGGGTATTCGTGGCCCAGGGCCTCGCCCAGGACCATGACCTCCTGCTCCTCGACGAGCCGATGACCGGGATCGATGTCGCCGCTGCCCAGGCCATCGATCGCGTCATCCACGACGAGCGGGCACGTGGCTGCTCGATCGTCATGACCACCCACGACCTGACCGAGGCGCAGGTCGCCGACCACGTCGTACTCGTCTCGGGCCGGGTCATCGCCTCGGGGACGCCCGGCGTCGTGCTCACGCGGGAGCACCTGAACGCGGCCTACGGCAGCTCGTTCCTCCACTCCGACGACGGCGGGTGGATGCTCGACGACCCCGCCCATCGACCGGCGGACGATGGGCACCCGCACGGCAGCATGCCGTCCTCGCTCCGCTCCGAGCGACCGCCCGACGGGTAGCGTCCCGGCCTCGATGGACTTCCCTGACTGGATAGCGGTGCTCGGCGGCGTCATCGTCGTCACGGGTACGGCGTTGTCCGCCGCTCGCACGGTCGTCCTCCCCCACGGACGGCCGGTACGGATAACCCGCCTCGTCTTCCGGGGTTCACGCGCCGTCGTCCGGGTCGCTGCCCGCCTCACGAATGAGGATCGCCGCAGGCACGCAGTCCTGTCATTCAACGCCCCGATCGCCCTCCTCAGCCTTCCGCTGGTCTGGCTGAGCCTCGCTCTGGGCGGTTTCACGCTCATCTTCTGGGGCCTGGGGACCAAACCGTTCCTCGCGGCCTTCAAGCTCGCCGGCTCGTCGATGCTCACCCTCGGGTTCTACGACGTCGACGACCTCCCTCGGCTTGCGGTCGGCTTCTTCGCAGCCGCGCTGACGATCTCCGTCCTCGGCATCCTCCTCGTCACCTACCTCCCGACGATCTACACCGCCTACTCGTCCCGCGAAACAACGATCACTGCCCTCGAGTCGTTCGCAGGCGAGCCACCTCGCGCCGCCGAGATGCTGTCGCGGATGTATCGCATCGGGGGCTGGGAACGCCTGGATGAGATCTGGGCCGAGTGGCGGATGTGGTTCGCCGAAGCCCAGGAGACCCATACGGCCCTACCCGCCCTCGCCCTCTTCCAGTCCTCCCATCCGCATCGATCGTGGGTCGGCGCGGTCGGCGTCGTGCTCGATGCCGCCGCCCTGAAGGTGTCGCTGACCGACACGTTCGATGCCGAGGCCCAGCTCTGCATCCGGTCCGGGTTCCTGACGCTGCGCGAGATCGCCTTGTCATTCGACTTCGAGTTCGACCCGGACCCGCGCCCCGACGACCCGATATCGGTGACCCGAGAGGAGTTCGACCGGGTCGTCGCCGAGCTCGAGGACGCCGGTATCGAGCCCCGGCGGCCCCTCGACGACGCCTGGATCGCCTTCTCCGGATGGCGGGTGAACTACGACGCCGTCCTCAACCAGTTGGCAGGGCTCGTCGACACCCGGGACGTCACCCTGGAGCGCTTGTCCCTGCCGATCTGATCAGCGGCTCCACCAGCGGTCGCGCAGGACGGCGAAGACGGTGAGGCTGATCGCCACCATGACCAGGGAGAGCGCCACCGCTGCATCCCGGTCGGTCTCGAGCGCCGAGTAGATGGCCAGGGGCAGGGTCTGGGTCGCACCCGGCACACTCCCGGCGAACGTCACCGTCGCACCGAACTCGCCGAGGGCCCGAGCCCACGTGAGGACGGCGCCGGCCAGCAACGCCGGACGGATCGAGGGCAGCGTCACATGCCAGAACACCGACCACGACCCGGCCCCGAGGGTCGCCGCCGCCTCCTCGTGCTCCGGGTCCTCCCCCCGCAGCGCCGCCTCGACCGAGACGACGAGGAATGGCATGGACACGAACGTGACCGCCAGGACGAGACCCGCCGTCGAGAACGGGAGCACCCATCCGGTCGCCGTGTAGAGCGGTGCCCCGAACAGCCCGGTCCGGCCGAAGGCGAAGAGCAGGGTCGCGCCACCGACGACAGGCGGAAGGACCAGCGGGAGGAGCACCACGGCCCGGGCCAGGGACCGTCCGGGAAACGGGACCTTGGCCAAAGCCCAAGCCAACGGCACGCCGAGGAGCAGCGACAGGAGGGTGGCCGACACGGATGAAACGGCCGAGAGGACCAGCGCCTCGCCGACGAGCTCGGAGGTGAGCAGCTCGTCGAGCGATCCCCACGGCACGCGTCCGAGCAGCCCGATCAGGGGTAGGGCGAAGAAGGCGATGGCCAGGCCGGCCACGACGAGGACGGCGACAGGTGGGCGATGTCTCATGGCCCACCGAATCCGTGGTCGGCGAGGATCTGTTGCCCGGCCTCCGACAAGACGAACGAGACGAACCCGGAGGCGCCCGGTTCGTCGGAGAGGAGCGCGATCGGGTACTGGGTGACGGCGTTCGACGACTCCGGGATGGCGACCGCATCGACGTCGGCGACCAGGACATCGGTGGCGTAGACGATCCCTGCGTCCAGGTCCCCCGACTCGACCTTCGTCAAAAGGGCCCGCACCGAAGCCTCCTCGGTATCGAGCTGCGGATCGACCCCGGCCGCCTCGAACACCTCCGATGCCAGCGCGCCGCACGGCACGGAGGGAGCACAGGCGCCGAGGAACGGATCGGGGTCCGCGAAGTCGCCGACATCGGTGATCCCAGCCGGGTTCCCCACCGTCGTGGCGATCACCATGGTGTTGGAGGCAAACGCAACCGGCGGGCCGATGGACTCGTCGGCAACGGCTTCCATCTGATCCCACGAAGCCGGGGCGAAGACGTCTGCGGGCGCGCCGGCGAGGATCTGCTCGCGGAGGGCGCCGCTCCCCCCGAGGTTCAGGACGATGTCCACGGAGGGTTCGGCGTCCTCGTAGGCGTCCTCCAATGCACCGAAGACCTCGGTGAGCGACGAAGCGGCCGACACGACCACCCGATCCCCCGACGAGCAGCCGACGAACCCGAGGCCGAGCGCGACGAGGACGACGAGCCGGCGTATCACCAGGCCCCACCACCTCCGCCACCCCCGCCGCCGGAGAAGCCGCCACCGCCGGAGAAGCCGCCACCCGAGCCACTGCTCGACGGCGGGGCGAAGGCACCGTCCAGTGCCGAGGTCAGCCCGGCGAAGGCATTCTCCGTCGGACCGCCGGTGTAGCCATACGAGCCGTACCAGTAGAGGTGCGAGGCTCGCTCCAGCTCGACCGGCGCGTGGAGCCGTGCCGCTTCGAGCACTTCTTCGGCGACGCCGAGGGCGATGGCGTACACGAGGAAGCGGTCCCAAAGGTCGAGCGAGATCACGGGTGCCTCCTCCAGGTGGCTGAAGTCCCGGAGGTAGCTGCGGAATGCCGACCAGCGGGCGAAGAGCAGGGCACCTTGGGGCGTCCGCTTCACCCAGCCGCGTCGACTGAACGTGAACACGATCATGACGAGGGCGTTCACGACGATCCCGACACCGATGATCGGGATCAGCACGATGAAGTCCGGGTTCCAGGCGGTCAGCCGCCCGACCGCCCATCCGACCAGGCCGAACATGACGACGAGGGCAAGCCAGCCGAGTGCCAGCGCCGTGCCACCGGATTTGTCGTAGAGACCGGCGTCCTCGAGGGCCTCGACGGCCTCGGTCCGGAATCCCTGGTAGGTGGTGGCGTTGGCCGAGGCGTCATCTCGGATCTTCTCCCGGAACTCGTGGAGCGGCGCCGGGCCGTCCTCGAGGATCCGTTCCATGACGGTCTGGACACGGCGCTCGTGCTCGGTGAGGACCGCGCCACCGTCGGCCAATGACAGCTCGAGGTCGGTGATGGTCTCCGAGCGCAGACCACCCCAGGTGGATCGCTCGACTTGGACGGGCTGGGCATCGAGGACTCCCTTGCGAACCAGGTCGAAGACGGTCGCGGTGAAGCCCCGCTCGTCGACCGCGCCCTGGGCCATGAGGCCCTCCACCACGGCCGGTGTGTGGTCCGACGGCGGTTCCTGCTCGTAGTCGCGGTCGTAGTCGACGATCGGTTCCCGACCGTGGCGCCACCAGATGACCGACGCTGCGACCGCCCCCGGCGCCAGGGCAAGGACGATGGCGACGCCGATCAACCAACCGAGCAGGCGGCTCCGGGACGAGGCCGCCTCGGCCTGCGCGAGCTCCTCGGCCCGGATCTCCTCCAATCCGGGGCCCGCAATCACCGTCGCACCGTCGGTCGATGCGAGCACGGAACGCGGCAGGACGGCGCGGAAGTCCACCCACTGGCCTGCGGGTATTCCGGTCGCGGACAGGAACGGCGAGACCTCGTTCGACCCGAGGTCGGTCGCGCCGTTGACCGACGCCGGATGGCCCCAGACCAGCGCCTCACCCGGTTCGACGGAGCCCGGGTACTCGAGGGAGGCGCCGAGCCGACGCAGCCCGACCTGCCACTCGGAACCCCAGACCTGCACCTGGATGTCGACCACGTCGTCGTAGGCCTTGGCCAGACCCAGGAACCGATAGGACACGACGAAGGTCCGCTGCTCGTTCGCCGCCGCGTAGTGCCACACGATCCGTAGTCGACCCCCGAGGTCGCGGGTGCCGAAGCTCCCGGCCGGGCTGGAGCAGCCGAGCTCGGCGCAGGCGCCCGGCTGGTACTCGGTCTTGCCCTCCACGACTGACACGTCCACGATCGACTCGCCGCCCCGGACGGGGATCTCGCGGTAGGCGCCCGAGAAGGACCCGTCGAAGTCGTAGGTGATCGTCTCGGTCACGACGACCGAGCCGTCGTCCTGGAGCTCGAGGAGGATGTCCGCCCCGGGAAGGTCGAACGACTTGGCGGCGGCGGGGAGCGCCGAGCCGAGGACCGCCGCCACGAGCAGGCCGACGAGCAGCAGACGGCGCACGGTCAGAACTCGATCGACGGCGGTGCCTCTGAGCCCTCGGGGGCATCGAAGTACTCGAGCGCCTCCATGCCCGCCATCGAGGCGACCACGTTGCTCGGGATCGTCTCGATGCGGTTGTTGTGCTTGAGCACGGAGTCGTTGTAGATCTGGCGGGCGATGGCGACCTTGTTCTCGGTCTCGGCCAACTGGTCCTGCAGCGCCTCGAAGTTCGAGTTGGCCTTGAGGTCCGGGTAGGCCTCGGAGAGGGCGAACAGCTTCCCCAGCGCGCCGGTGAGGACGCCCTCGGCTTCGGCGGTCTCCGCCGGCCCGGACGCCGTGAGGGCCGAGTTGCGGGCGGCGATCACCCGGTCGAGCGTCTCCTGCTCGTGTGCGGCGTACCCCTTCACCGTCTCCACCAGGTTCGGGATGAGGTCGTGACGGCGCTGGAGCTGCACATCGATCTGTGCCCAGGCGTTCTCGACCCGGTTCTTGCCCTTGACGAGGCCGTTGTAGGTCGAGATGCCCCAACCGACGATGACGGCAAAGACGGCCAGCGTGACGATGATCCCCAAATCCATGCTGCCGACTCTACGGGGCGTCGGTGGTGGGTCCCAGCAACTGTCGGGCCGAGAGCTCCTTGTAGAGGCCCCCGGCGGCGACGAGTTCGTCGTGGGTGCCCTCCTCGACCACGGCCCCGGCGGCGAGGACGAGTATCCGATCCGCGGCCTGGACGGTCGAGAGGCGATGGGCGATCACGATGGTCGTCCGCCCCACCATGAGCCGGTCGAGCGCCTCCTGGACGAGGCCCTCGGCTTCGGCATCGAGTGACGAGGTCGCCTCGTCGAGGATGAGGATCCGAGGGTCGGCGAGCACCGCCCGAGCGATCGCCACCCGCTGTCGCTGGCCGCCGGACAACTGGACGCCTCGCTCACCCACCACCGTGTCGTACCCGTCGGGGAACGACGAGATGAAGTCATGGGCGTTCGCCGAGGACGCAGCGGCCACCAACTCCTCGTCGGTCGCACCTGGTCTGGCCACCCGCAGGTTCTCGGCGATGGTGCCCGAGAACAGCTCGGTCTCCTGTGGCACCGCTGCCATCGTCGCCCGGAGCGACTCCAGGTCCTGGAGTCGAACGTCGACGCCATCGACCGACACCGTGCCGTGGGTCGGGTCGGCGAACCGCGGAAGGAGTTGTGTCAGCGTCGACTTCCCCGCTCCGGATGGCCCCACCAGCGCCACCGTCTCACCGGGCGCCACCTCGAGGTCGATGCCGTCGAGGACCCGGAGATCCCGACCCGGGTAGACGAAGTCGACGCCGTCGTACGCGATCGACCCCACCCTTTGGTCAGGCTCCACGGCGTCGCCGGCATGCCCTTCTGGCACCTCACCGATCAGCTCGAAGATGCGTTGCGACGCCCCGAGTGCTTCCTGCAGCTGCGAGTAGAGCCCCGTGAAGGTGCCGATGGCACCGGCCACGGTCAGGGTGTAGAGGAGGAACGACACGAGCTCGCCGGCCGTGAGGTCGCCGGCGAGCACCAGGCGGCCGCCCGCCCAGAGCACGAGCGCCAGCGTGGAGAAGGCCACGAAGGTCACGAGGGGCACGAACACCGCTCGGTACCTCGCTCGTCGCAGGGCGGTCCGATAGGAGTCGCGAATGGCTCGGTCGTAGTGGTTGATGACGTCGGCCTCGGCCCCGAACCACTTCACGACCCGGATCGAGGCGATCGATTCGTCGGCGAGCGCATTCGCCTCCGCCACGAGGTCCTGGAACTCCGTCGAGATGCGCCGGAGGCGGCGGCCGAACACGGTGGCGGCGATGATGACCAGCGGGAGGAACGAGAGGACCGAGAGGCTCAGCACGGGGCTCAGCACGATGAGGAGCGTGACCCCGCCGATGAGCGTGATCGTCTGCGACAGCACCTGGGCGAGTGACGACGAGACCGTCGCCTGCACGACGGCAGCATCGGAGGTCAACCGGGCGGTGATCTCTCCGGTGAGTCGCTGGTCGAAGAACGGCACCGGCAGCCGGACGACGCGGTCATAGACACTCCGACGCAGGTCGGCGACGACCCCCTCGCCGACGACATCGAGGGCGTAGATGCGCAGGTAGTTGAACACGGCCTGCACCACGAAGACGCCGAGCAGGAGGTAGGCGATGCGGTCGAGCTCGCCGGTGGAACCGGCTGACTCGAGTGCCGAGTCGACCAGGCCGCCCATGATCATCGGGAACACCAGACCGAGCGCTGCGGACACCACCACTCCGGCAAGCGCCCCGACCATCCACCCCCGGTAGGGCCGGACGAAGGCCAGGAGCGAGCCGAGCTGGCCGAATCGTTCCTTGGTGGTTCCCGTGGGGTCGGGTGGCTCGACGTTGCGACGCCGGCCAGCCGCCTGCCTAGCGTTGGCGCGCGTGGACACCCTTGCCAGCGTACTGGCGGATCGACTCGGGCCCGCGGGCGTCGTGGACGGCCCGGACCTCGAAGCGCGCGACCTGGTCGGCGTGACCGGCCGGCAGGCGGAACCCGGACTGCTGGTGCGCCCGGCATCGACCAACGAGGTCGCCGCCGTGCTGGCGACCTGTCACGAGCGAGGCGTCCCGGTCGTGCCGCTCGGCGGCGGTTCCGGCCTCGTCGACGGGACGCAGGCCGGACCCGGGCAGGTCATGTTGTCCCTGGAACGAATGCGCGGCATCGAGGCGGTGGACCCGGTGTCCAGGACGATGCACGTGCGGGCAGGCACCGTCCTCGCAGAGGTCCACCGAGAGGCAAGCGTGCACGGGCTCTCCTTCCCCGTGGACCTCGGAGCCCGGGGGAGTGCCCAGGTGGGCGGCCTCATCGCCACGAACGCGGGCGGCAACGGCGTGGTGCGGTACGGGATGATGCGGGGAAACGTGCTCGGCCTCGAGGCCGTACTGGCCGATGGCACCGTCCTCGAGTCGATGAACGCGATGGTGAAGGACAACACCGGGTACGACCTGAAGCACCTGTTCATCGGCTCGGAGGGCACACTCGGTGTCGTGACGAGGGCTGTCCTCCGGCTTCGGCCGGCCCCCGCCTCGCGCCACACCGCACTCCTGGCCGTCCCCTCCTTCGACGCGATGGCGCGACTCCTGAACGAGCTCGAGGGGCGGCTGGGCGGGTCGCTCTCCGCCTTCGAGGCCCTGTGGCTCTCGTTCTACGAGGTCGTGCTCGCCTCTGGCCGGCACCAGGCACCGCTCCCGGCGGACTCGCCCCTCTACGCCCTGGTCGAAGCCCAGGGCGGGGACCCCGATCGCGACGAGGAGCGATTCCACAGAGCGATCGCGGCGGTCTCCGATGCTGGTCTCGTCACCGATGCGGCCCTGGCCATGAGCGCGGCAGACCGGGAACGGCTCTGGGCGATCCGCGACGACATCCCCGCCCTCGTCGAGGCGGTGGGGACGAAGCTGAACTACGACGTCAGCCTGCCCCTCCCCGCCATGGAGGCCTACCTGTCGGAGATCGGTGAACTGCTCGGGGACCTCATCGTCTTCGGGCACCTCGGTGATGGCAACCTGCACGTGATCCTTGCCGACGGCGGGTACGGGGCCGACGCCAATCGCGTGGTCTACGACGCCCTCGTCGAGCACGGCGGATCGATCAGTGCCGAGCACGGCATCGGTGAGGTGAAGCGGCCATACCTCGACCGATCGCGCACCCCGCAAGAGCTCATCGCCATGCGAGCGATCAAAGCCGCCCTCGACCCCAAGGGCATCTTGAACCCCGGCAAGGTCCTTTGAGGGCATGCACGTACTGAGGTACTGACGACGGGAGATCTGCCCCGGAAAGAAGGATGGGACACCCCACCTCCGGGAGATCTCTCCCCGGGAGGTACCCAGTACACCGCCACAACCGCTACCTTGTCGGTACCGCACCGGGTGGAGGCCAGCGCAACCGCGCTTCCCCGGTGATCCACGGACCCCCTCTCACCCGGTCGGACCGCCTCTCCCTCCGCTCTCGAATCCGTCCTCCGTTTGGGCGCGTCGAGCGAGAACGGCATATCCAACGACCGGCCCCCGGTGGGCCAGGAGTCACCATGACCACCTTCGACGAACTCGGGCTGCCCCGCGCGCTGACCGCATCACTGGCGAGCCACGACATCACCGAGCCATTCCCGGTGCAAGCCGGAACCATCCCCGACGCCCTCGCCGGGCGCGACGTGTCGGGCAAGGCCCCGACCGGCTCGGGCAAGACACTCGCCTTCGGGCTCCCGGTCCTCGCGACCGTCGAGCAAGGCACCCGCTTCAAGCCGCGTGCGCTGATGCTCGCCCCGACCCGGGAGCTCGCCGAGCAGATCAAGCGAGAGCTGCTCCCCCACGCCAAGTCGGTCCATCGCTTCGTCCTCGCCGTCTACGGCGGGGTCGGATACGGACCCCAGGAGGGCTCGTTGCGACGCGGCATCGACGTCCTGATCGCCACTCCCGGTCGACTCGAGGACCTCATCGAGCGTGGCTCGGTGGATCTCTCCGAGGTCGACCGCGTCGTGATCGACGAGGCGGACCGCATGGCTGACATGGGCTTCCTCCCACCCGTGCGTCGCATCCTCGACCAGACGTCGTCCAACCGCCAGACCCTGCTGTTCTCGGCAACACTCGACGGTGACATCGCCACCCTGGCCCGTGACTACCAGACCAACCCGGTCCTGCACGAGGCCCCCGACGTGGAGACCGAGGAACTCGACGTCCGCCACCACTTCTGGCGCGTCGACCACCACGACCGCGTGTCCCACACGGGCGACATCGTCCGGACCACCGGACGGGCCATCGTCTTCACACGCACCCGCCACGGTGCCGACCGGCTCGCCAAGCAGCTGGGCCGCGAGGGCGTCACGGCCGTCGCCATGCACGGGGGCCGCTCCCAGGGCCAGAGGAACCGGGCACTGAAGTCATTCACCAACGGCGAGGCCGTCGCCTTGATCGCCACCGACGTGGCTGCCCGAGGCATCCACGTGGACAACGTCGAGGCCGTCGTGCACTACGACCCGCCCGCCGACCACAAGGACTACCTCCACCGCTCCGGGCGTACCGGCCGCGCCGGTGCAACGGGCACCGTGGTGACCCTCGTCACCGGCGAGAAGCAGCGTGCCGTGAAGGGCCTGCTCCGGGAGCTCGACCTCGATGCCACCATCGGAAGGCCGAACCTCGAAGAGCTGCCCGCAGGCGCCGCACCGGCCCCCAAGGCCCATCGCTCCCCCAAGTCCGAGCGGCCCCGCCAGGACCGTCCGAAGCAGCACGCCTCGGACGACCAGGACCGGCCCCAGCGTCGTCGGCCCAACGGCCAGACGAGCGTCTACGTGGCCAATCTCCCCTGGTCGACCACCTCGGAGGACCTCGACGAGATCTTTCGCAGCTACGGCAAGGTCCACAACGCCATCGTGATGCGTGACCGTCGCAACGGCCGATCCAAGGGCTTCGGCTTCGTCGACATGGGCTCCGGCGCCAAGGAGGCGATCGCCGACCTGAACGGTGCCGATCTCGGTGGCCGCGACCTCACCGTCCGCGAGGCACACCCCCGCTCCTGATCCGATCGGCCCCGACCGAACCAGTGGCCCCCGCTCCGGCGGGGGCCACTCGCGTCCGGGTAGCTTCCCGACCCATGCCGACCTCACCCGAAGTCGATGCCTGGTTCGATGACTACGAGCACCCCGCCAAGGACGCCATGTTGCGGATCCGGGAGATCATCCTCGCCGACGAGCGCATGACCGAGACCATCAAATGGAAGAGCCCGACCTTCATGCACGAGGGGAACATGGCCTCGTTCAACCCACGGACCAAGGCCCACGTCAGCCTCATGTTCCACACCGGCGCGTCCATCCCCGGGGACCATCCCCGCCTCCAGGGCACCGGCGAGACCGCCCGATACATGAAGTTCGCCGACCTTGCGGAGGTCACGGCGGCCGCAGACGAGCTGCGGGCCGTCACCACTGCCTGGTGCGAGTCCCGGTGACCCCATCGGTCGCGATCGCACGGGCCGACCGAGGTATCTGAAACCCCCCGGCAATGCTGCCGGTCATACGATCGAACAAAGCGGGTCGCCAGCAGGCTCGAAGCCCTGAAGGGACGAGCCATGGCTCACGAGGAACAGCAGGAACTCATAGCCGCCGTCGAAGGCGACGTCGCTCGCCTCATGGACGAGCACCGCGAGCGGCGCAAGGACTGGTACTTCCACGAGTTCGTCCCGTGGGAGCAGGGCCGGAGCTACATCGACGAACCCTGGGACGAGTCCCAGGCCTCGGTCCGACCCGAGGTCCGCACCGCGCTCGTGCTCAACCTCCTGACCGAGGACAACCTCCCCTACTACCACCTGGCCATCGCCGACCGCATGCCCAAGGGCTCGGCCTACGACCGATGGAACCACCTCTGGACCGCCGAGGAGGCCCAGCACGCCATCGCCCTTCGCTCCTACCTCCTCACGTCGCGCAACTGCGACCCCCACGAACTCGAGGACGATCGAATGGCCACGATGGAGGTCGGCTACGACTCGCCGTACGACGACCCGGTCGCCCTCTTCGTCTACACCTCGGCCCAGGAGCTGGCGACGCGGATCAGCCATCGCAACGCCGGGACCCTCACCGACGACGAGGTCGCCTACAAGGTCATGGCCCGCATCGCCGCCGACGAGAACCACCACTACCTCTTCTACAAGGGCGTCACGCAGGCGATGCTCGACCTGGCCCCGTCGGTCGTCCTCGAGCCCCTCCACCGGGTCCTCTCGACGTTCGAGATGCCCGGCATCGGTATCCCCGAGTTCGGCAAGCGGGCCATGGAGATGGCCAAGATCGGCATCTACAACCTCCGCATCCACCACGACAAGATCGTCGAGCCACTGCTTCGGGACTGGGGCATTGCAGACCTCACCGACCTGACACCCGAGGGAAGGATTCTCCAGGAGAAGATCCTCGAGCTGCCCAAGCAGATCCTCCGCGGCGCCCGGATCTTCGAGCGCCGGTACGGGGTCGCCACCGCCTGACGGCTTGCCGATGGATCTCTCGGCGCGCGGGGGGATCGTTCAAGAAGGCCTCGGTGCCCTGCTCAGTTCGACGATCTCGGCGATGGCCCGCTCGACGGCGGCCGCCGTCGCCTCGGACAGCTCGAAACCCATCTCGAGGTTCGACGCCGGGATGGAGAACACGATCGCCTCACCCGGGGGGTCACCCACGTTGCCCACGAGCGAGAGCAGCGATGCCGGGTCCCCGTGGTGGGTCATCGGGCCGCCGCCCGGCGGTCCCGGGGCCACCACCGACCGGGTCAGCTCGGTGGCATCGACGTTGGCGTCGACGAAGACGACCCGCTCGCGACCGGCCACCAGCAGGGCCAGCTCCGGGGTGAGCTGGGACTGGGACCGAACCTCGACGCCCTCGAGTCCCATCTCGTCGATCGTCTCGGCAACCACCCGGCCGGCCCCGTCATCGGAGCGGAGGTCGTTGCCGTAGCCGACGACGAGTAGGTCAGTCACGCTTCCGACGGGCGATCGTCTCCCCGTCGGGACCCACGAGGTCGACGACCAGCGGCATCTGGCCGATCGCGTGGGTGGAGCAGCTCAGACATGGGTCGAAGGCGCGGATGCCGGCCTCGAGCCGGTTGAGGACCCCCTCGGGGATGTCTGGACCATCGATCCACTCGGTGGCGATCTGGTGCACCGTCGCGTTCATCGCCAGGTTGTTCTGACCGGTGGCGATGATCATGTTGACGTCCTCGAGGATCCCGTGGTCGTCGACGGTGTATTCGTGGAAGAGCGTCCCCCGTGGCGCCTCCGAGCAGCCAACGGCATGCTTGAAGTTGTTCCCGCCCTGGGACCGGACCTTCTCGTCGAGGATGTCGGCATCGTCGAGGTGCATGGCCATCCGCTCGGTCGCCGCGATGATCTCGATGAGCCGGGCATAGTGGTAGTAGAACGACGAATTCGCCACACCGCCGGCCCGTTCCCGGTACTCGGCCAGCTCGGCGTCGGCGAGCGGGACGCCCATCGTGTCACACACGTTGAGTCGGGCCAATGGACCCACCCGGTAGAGCCCGTCCTCGGGCTTGCCGTCCTCCTCGACCCGCGGTTTGAAGTAGGGCGACTTCAGGTATGAGTCCCAGCGACCGGCTTCCCCGAGAATGGTCCGGTAGTCGGCCGGCTCGACCCCTCGGACGACCGTCGAGCCGTCGTGGTCGACCAGCGTGAGGGTGCCGTCGTAGTGCTCCCAGGTCCCCTGCGGGTTGGCCAGGCCCATGTGGAGGCTCGGGAAGTACCCGAAGGCATTCACCTCGCGGTCGAACTCGTCGAGCAGCTTCTTGAACAGGCCGAGCGCTTCGGTGGCGGTCCCATGCGCCTCGTCGAGCCTCTCGCGGATGTCATCCCGGGTCTCGGCGGTCATGGGCTGGGCGATGCCACCCGGGACGATGCCGGGGGCGTGCACCTTGCGGCCGGCGATCGCCTCGATGACCGACTGGCCGAAGCTGCGGAGCCGGATCCCCTTGCGGGCAAGGTCGGGGTCCTGGGCCATGAGGCCGAACACGTTGCGGATCCGGGGATCGGCGTCCATGCCGAGGAGGAGGTCGGGAGCCGACAGGTGGAAGAAGCTGAGTGCGTGGGACTGGATGATCTGGCCGAGGTTCGCCACCCGGCGCAGCTTCACGGCCGTCGGCGGGATGTTGACACCCATCACGGCATCGCCGGCCTTCGCCGAGGCGAGGAGGTGGCTGACCGGGCAGATCCCACAGGTCCTGGCGGTGAGGCTGGGCATCTCCCAGACCGGCCGGCCCTTGCAGAACTCCTCGAAACCGCGGAACTCGGTCACGTGGAAGCGCGTCTCTGCCACCTGGCCGGCGTCGTCCATGGCGATGGTGATCTTGGCGTGGCCCTCGATCCGGGTGACGGGGTCGATGACGGTCAGGTCGTGCATGTCGAGTCGCTCCTCAACCGGGCCGGATGTCTTCGTTGACGGCGTGACCGGAGCCGCCGGAGACGAGCGTCTCGAGCGCACGGCGGATCTCCGCCGCCGATGGCGGGCAGCCGGGGATGAAGTAGTCGATGTCGATCACCTTGTGCACCGGGAGCACCTTCGGCAGCAGCGGCGGGACGATGCCCTCCCGCTCCGGGTACACGGGATCTCGGTCGACCGCGTCGACGTAGACCGCTTCGATGATCTTCCTCGGGTCGCCGAGCGGGTTGCGCATGGCGGTGACGTTGCCCGACACGGCGCAGTCGCCGAAGGAGGCGACCACCTTCGTCTTTGCCCTGATCTCCTCGGCGACCTCGACGTTGTCCTCGTTGGCGAGTGCGCCTTCGATCAGGGCGAAGTCGACGCCGTCGGGGTAGTCCTTCGTGTCGACGATCGGGCTGTAGACCACGTCGACGAGGTCCGCCAGGTCGAAGAGCCACTCGTCCAGGTCGAGGAACGACATGTGGCAGCCCGAACAGCCACCCAGCCAGACGCTCGCGAACTTGAGCTTGCTCACAGGCTGACCTCCGGGCTGAGCCACTCGCCCTTCCCGCGGGCGGAGGCGAGGACGCGGATGATGTCGGCGGAGTGCTCCATCTCGCCGACGGCCTTGCCGTGGTAGAAGAGCGAGCCCGTCGGGCACGCGGCGACGCACTTCCCACACCACGTGCAGGACTTGGCGTCGCCCCACGGCACATCCATCTCGGCGATGATCTCCGAACCGGCCCCGCGTTCGGCGATGTCCCAGACGTGCGCACCCTCGATCTCATCGCAGACCCGGACGCACCGGGTGCAGAGGATGCAGCGGTTGTGGTCGAAGACGTACTTGGCGTGACTGGCGTCGACCTTGCGGGCGGGAGCCTGTTGGTCGTAACGGACATGGTCCATGCCGACCTCGACGGCCGTGTCCTGCAGCTCGCAACGCCCGTTGCTGACACAGACGGCGCAGACATGGTTGCCCTCGGCGAAGAGGAGCTCGAGGATCGACTTGCGGTAGGAGTCCAGGCGCGGCGTGTGGACCTTGATCTCCATGTCCGCCTTCACCGGGGTGGCACAGGCCGGGCGTAGGCGATGGTCCTCGGCCACCTCGACGACACAGACTCGGCACCCGCCCCAGACGGACAGTCCTTCCAGGTAGCAGAGCGCGGGGATCGCGATGCCGTTGCGGCGGGCCGCCTGCAGGACGGACTCGTCGTCGTAGGCCTCGAAGTCCTCCCCATCGAAGGTCACGGGGACCGCCGTCCGGCGCTCAGGCATCGGCCGGCTCCTTCCCGGATACGGCATCGGTGTACTCGTCACGGAAGAAGTGGAGGGTCGACAGGATGGGGTTCGGTGCCGCCTGGCCCAGACCACACAGTGACGTGTCGCGGACGACCTGGCAAAGGTGCTCCAACTCCCGTACGTCGCCTTCGCTGCCGGTGCCGGTGGCGATCCGATCGAGCAGCCCGTGCAGCTGGACCGTCCCGGTTCGGCATGGCGCGCACTTGCCACAGCTCTCGTCCATCGAGAACTCCATGAAGTACCTGGCCAGCTCGGGCATGCTCGTCCGGTCGTCCATGACGACGAGCCCGCCGGAGCCCATGATCGAGCCGAGCCGCCGCAGGCTCTCGTAGTCGACCGGTGTGTCCAGGTGGCTGGCCGGGATGCAGCCACCGGAGGGCCCTCCCGTCTGGGCTGCCTTGAACTCGTGGCCGTCGGGGACGCCGCCGCCCATCACCTCCACGATGTGCCTGAGGGTCGTTCCCATCGGCACCTCGATCAGTCCGGTGTTGGTGAGGTCGCCGGCGAGCGCGAACACCTTCGTCCCGGTCGACTTGGGTGTGCCGATCGACGAGAACCATTCGCCCCCGCGGTTGATGATCGAGGAGATGTTGGCGAGCGTCTCGACGTTCTGGACCATCGTCGGCTGGCCCCAGAGCCCGGCTTCGGTGGGATAGGGCGGCCGCAGGTTCGGTTGACCGCGTTTGCCTTCGATCGAGGAGATGAGCGCCGTCTCCTCGCCGCAGACGAAAGCACCCGCCCCGATCCGCAGCTCGATGTTGAGGTCGAAGTCGGTGTCGAGGATTCGTCGCCCGAGGAGTCGGCTCCTGCGGGCAACCCGAATGGCTCGGTCGAGGCGCTGGATGGCCCTCGGGTACTCGGCGCGGACATAGATGTAGGCACCGGTCGCCCCGGTCGCGTAGGCCGCCAGGGCCAGGCCCTCGAGGAGCCGGTGGGGATCGTCCTCCATGATCGTGCGATCCATGTAGGCGCCGGGGTCGCCCTCGTCACCATTGGCGACGACGTACTTCACGTCACCGGGGGCGCCGGCGAGGAGGCTCCACTTCGAACCGGTCGGGTAGCCGGCACCACCCCGACCGCGGATGCCCGAGGCCACGACTTCGTCGAGCACCTCCTCGGGCCGCATGGAGGTGAGCGCCTTCTGGAGTGCCAGGTAGCCACCGTGGGCCACGTAGCCCTCGATCCGATTGGGGTCGATGACGCCGCCGTTGGCCAGCACGACCTTCTCCTGACCGGCGAAGAACGGCATCTTCTCGTCGATGACGTGGGTGTCGATCGGCTTCTTCGCCTTGATGTGGGAGGTCACGATCTGCTCGCCGACCTCGGGGGTGAGGTCGGCGTACATCGTCTCGGTGTCCACGTCGCGTTGCAGCACCCGCACGAGCGGACCGCGGCTGCACAGGCCCATGCACCCGGTGGGTACGACCTGGACGTCCAGCTCGAGGTGCTCGGCCGCGACGGTCGCTTCGATGCTCCGTACGACCGCATCCGCTCCGGCGGATTGGCAGGCGGTGCTGGCGCAGGCCTTGACCCGCCACGGGTAGCGGGTTCGGGCTTCGAGCTCTCTCTCGGCCACCTCGTGCAGGTCGATGATCGCGGCCATCACGCCACCTCCTCTTCGGTGGCGAGCAGGTCCCGGATCCGCTGGCGGATCTCCTCGGATCCCAGCTTGCCGAGCACTTCGTCGTCGAGCAGGACCATCGGCGCGAGGCCGCACGAACCGATGCACCGGGCCGTGGTGAGGCTGAGCCGACCGTCCGACGACGTACCGCCCTCGGGAACGTCGAACTCGGTCGCGATGTCACGTACGACATCGTCGGCCCCCTTGACGAAGCAGGCCGTTCCCGTGCACACCATGCACGAGTGGTCCCCAGGAGCTTCGAAGGTGAACAGGCTGTAGAAGGTGGCGACCCCATACACCTTGCTGGGTGGGAGGCGTAGGGCTCTGGCCACGTACATGAGGATGTCGGCGTCGAGGTAGCCGAAGACGTCCTGGGCGACGTGGAGGACTTCGATCAGCGCATGCTGTTCGTACCGGGTCCGCTTGAGGGCCTTGTCCACGAGGCCGAACCGGTCGTCCCCGGACGGGTGGCTGCCCGCCTTCGGCTCCGGCTGGTCTTCGACGGTCGTCGTCACACGAGCACCTCTGGTCTCGACCCACCACAAAGCCTATGCGAGCTCCGTATGCCGCCATCGATACCCATGGGGGTACTCCGGGCAGAGATCGAGCGGTCGATGGACGGCGAGCCGGCCCGCGGAGAGGTAGCGTCGAGACATGGAGACATCCACGTGAGCGTCGAGATCCTCGAGCGGTTCTACGAGGCGTTCTCGCAGCGCGATCCGGCCACGATGGCCGAGTGCTACCACCCGCAAGCGCGCTTCTCGGACCCCGTCTTCACCGACCTGCGCGGCGACGAGATCGGGGCGATGTGGAAGATGCTCATCGAGCAGGGGCCCGACCTCGAGGTCACGTACGCCGACCTGAGCTCGAACGGCGACACCGGCTCGGCGCGATGGGAGGCCCGCTACTCGTTCGGCAAGGATCGGCGTCCGGTCCACAACCGGATCGAGGCGGCATTCGTCTTCGCCGACGGCAAGATCCTCGCCCATGACGACGACTTCGACCTCTGGGCATGGACCCGCCAGGCCCTCGGGCCCACCGGGACGCTGCTCGGCTGGTCGCCGATGGTGAAGACGCAGGTCAGGGAGCAGGCCGACGCCGGTCTGCGGGAATGGATGGCCGAGCGCTGATCAGCGCTTGGCGGCGAGCTTGCGCGCGGACTCCGTCAGGTGGCGCTTGCGGACCCGGATCGACTTCGGGGTGACCTCGACGAGCTCGTCGGACCCGATCCACTCGATGGCCGTCTCGAGCGTCAACTCCTTCGGCGGCCGGAGCTTCACCCCGTCATCGGTGTTGGCGGTCCGCATCTTCTTGAGCTGTTTGGTCTTCGTCGGGTTGGCGGGGAGCTCGTCGGGTCGGGAGTGCTCGCCGATGATCATCCCCTCGTAGACCGCTTCACCGGCGCCGACGAACAGTTCGCCACGGAGTTGGAGGTTCTCGAGGGCATGGGCGGTGCTGACCCCTTCACGGTCGGAGATCATGGCTCCGCCCTGGCGGTGCGGCAGGTCCCCGACCCATGGCATCCACCCATCGTGGTGCTGGTGGACGAGCGCCGTGCCGCGTGTGGCGGTCATGAGCAGGGAACGGAACCCGAGCAGGCCGCGGGCAGGGGCGGTCAGCGTCACGATCGTCCGACCGGCATCGCCCGGCCGGAGGTCCTCCACGGAGCCCTTCCGGGTGGACACCGACTGGATGACCGTTCCGACGTGCTCGTCGGGGACATCCACGACGGCGCGCTCCACCGGCTCGTGCGGCTTCCCCTCGACCTCGCGGAGGATCACCTCGGGGCGACTCACCTGCATCTCGAAGCCCTCACGGCGCATCGACTCGACAAGGACCGCCAGCTGGAGCTCACCCCGACCCGCGACCTCGGTCGCCTCCGGGTTCGACGTGGCCCCGATTCGGATCGAGACGTTGCCGAGCACCTCACGGGCGAGGCGTTCCTTGATCTGGTTGGACGTGAGGTAGGTGCCCTCCTTGCCGGCGCGGGGCGAGGTGTTCACACCGAGCGTCATGCGCAGGACCGGCTCGTCGACGACCAGGCGGGGCAAGGCGACCGGGTCGGCCGCGTCGGCAAGCGTGTCACCGATCTCCACCTCCGGGAAGCCGGCAACGACGAACAGGTCACCGGCGACCCGCTCGGCGACCTCGACGCGGGAGAGGCCTTCGAAGCCCATGAGCTGGGAGAGGCGGCGTCGCAGCGGTGGCTCGGCGGGGTTGGCGTGGCACAAGGCGATGGTCTCACCGGCGGTGAGGGTCCCTTGGATGACCCGCCCGATCGCCAACCGGCCGAGGTAGTCGGACGCGTCGAGGTTCGTGACGAGTGCCTGGGCCGGTGCGGAAGGGTCGCCGGTGGGGGCGGGGATGTGCCCGACGATCACGTCGAGGAGGGCGGAGAGGTCGTCGCCGTCGGCCGGCACGCCGATCCCCTCCACCGCCTGGCCGTCGCGGGCGATCGTCGAGACGATCGGGAA
>JAHEFX010000157.1 GCA_024639975.1 bacterium | reverse complement strand
TGGTCGATGAGACCCCGACCCCGGAGTTCGGTTCCGACGTCGGTACCGGCCTGCCGGAGCTCGGTTCGGTGTCGCCCACCGACTCCGCCGCGGCGTGGCGGCGGGTGGAGCGTTGGCTGGGAGACGGCGCAGCCCGGTACGACTCGGAACGTGACCGGGTCGACCGGCCGGTCACGTCGCAGCTGTCGATCGACCTGAAGTTCGGATCGCTCTCCCCGGCGGCCCTGGTCGCCGAGGTGGGCCGGTCCGATCCGGGACCGGCGGCGCTCGTGCGACAGGTGGCCTGGCGCGACTTCTGGGCCCAGCAGATGTGGCACGGTCTCGGGTCCGATCCAGAGCCGAAGCAGTGGAGGGCCGACGCCGAAGGCCTGGATGCCTGGAAGCGGGGTCGCACCGGGATCCCGATCGTCGACGCCGCCATGCGCCAGTTGGCAGCCGAGGGCCTGATCCACGGTCGCGTCCGAATGGTCGCGGCCTCCTTCCTCGTGAAGCACCTGCTCATCGACTGGCGGCTCGGGGAGTCCTTCTTCCGCCGGCACCTCCGAGATGGCGACCCGGCCCAGAACGTGGGCAACTGGCGGTGGGTGGCCGGGATCGGACCGGGCAGTGCCCCGTGGTTCCGGGTCATGAACCCGGTCCTCCAGGCCCGTCGCCACGATCCCGACGGCGAGTACGTGCGCCGGTGGGTCCCCGAGCTCGCCGAGATCGAGGGTGCCGACGTGCATGCCCCGTGGGAGCTACCAGACGAGGTCCGGTCGGGCCTCGACTACCCCCAGCCCGTCGTCGACCTGGCGTTCGGGCGGGAGCGGGCGTTGGCGGCCGGCTAGTCGAAGACG
Source organism: bacterium (assembly GCA_024639975.1). Taxonomy (GTDB): domain Bacteria; phylum Actinomycetota; class Acidimicrobiia; order Spongiisociales; family JAENVV01; genus JAHEFX01. The sequence continues at coordinate 2,520 of JAHEFX010000157.1, read as the reverse complement.
ACGGTCTTGCCGCCCACGATGAGCACACGCCGTTCCAGGTGCAGGCGCACGGCCCGGGCGAGCACCACCTTCTCGAGGTCGCGTCCCTTCGCCACGAGGTGGTGGACCGAGTCGCGGTGCGAGACCCGGGTCACGTCCTGGTCGATGATCGGACCCTCGTCGAGGTCGGCCGTCACATAGTGGGCCGTGGCCCCGATCACCTTCACGCCGCGATCGTGCGCCTGGTGGTACGGCCGGCCGCCGGCGAAGGCCGGCAGGAAGGAGTGGTGGATGTTGATGATCCGTCCCGGATAGGCATCGACCACCGTGGGGGAGAGGATCTGCATGTACCGGGCGAGGATCACGAGGTCGATCCGATGACCATCGAGCAGGTCGAGCATCGCTGCCTCCTGCTCGTCCTTGGACGCCGGGGTGATGGGGAGGTGGTGGTGGGGGACCCCGTAGTGACCGACGATCGCCTCATGGTCGGGATGGTTGGAGATGACGAGCTCCGGGGAACCGGGCAGCTCCCCACCGCCCCATCGGCCGAGTAGGTCGACGAGGCAGTGGGGCTGTTTGGACGCGAGGATCGCCACGCGGGGCGAGGCGTCCGATCGATGCAGCACCCACTCCATCCCGTGCGACGTTGCGATGGGGGCGAAGGCGTCGGCGAGGTGGTCGGTGTCGATTCCGTCGAGGTCGAACTCGACGCGTTGGACGAAGAGGCCGACGCTCGGGTCGACGTGCTGGTCGGCGTGCACGATGTTCGCTCGTTGCTCGACGAGGAAACCGGCGACCGCGGCCACCAGTCCGGGGCGGTCCGGGGCCGAGATGAGCAGGGTTGCGGTCGGCATCGTGGGGAGGGTAGGGCGGTACGGTCGTGCGGTGACCTTCCTGTACTTCGCCTACGGGTCGAACCTCTGGCACCCGCGCATGCTCGAGCGGTGCCCGTCTGCGACCGTGGTCGCGACCGGGTCGGTGGATGGCTTCGACGTCGCCTATCGCAAGCCGGGCGTCGATGGCACGGCGAAGCTCGATCTCGTCGAGCGTCCGGGTGGGGCGGCGCACGGGGTGGTCTATCGGATCGGCCAGGAGGAATCCCCGGCCCTCGACGCGGCCGAGCCGGGATATGAGCGGGTACTTGTGGTGGCAGCGGGGATTCGGTGTCGCACGTATCGCTGGCCGGGTGAACCGACGGCGGAGGGACCGGCGGGTTGGTACGTCGACCTGGCCATTGCCGGCGCCCGTTCACATGGACTTCCGGAGGCGTGGATCACCGGTTCGCTGCTACCAGCCGGGCACCAGCCAGCCGAGTAGCCAGAGCGACCCCATGCCGGCGACCAGGGTCCAGGCGACCGATCCCGTGCGCCAGGCGACCAGTCCACCGATGAGGGCCGCCACGTGTCGAACGTCGAAGGGCCGCAGGCCGCCGTCGACGGTGAACACACCCTGGGCAGCGATCGCAGCGAGGACGGTCGGAGCGACCAGCTTCAGCGCCCGTTCGCCGAGGGGTGGGATGGTGACCTTCCCGAGGACGGCGATGAGTGAGACCCGTATCAGGTAGGTGCCCAGTCCGGCGATGGCGACGACGAGCAGCGGGCTCACGTCGCCGGCTCCGGGTCCCGGACCAGCATGCCGACGCCGATCCCGGTGAAGGTGCCGATGAGGAGCCCCAGGTTCAGGGGCACACCGATCGCTGCGATCGTGACGATCCCGGCCACCAACGCCCCGACGAGGTCGGACCGGCGCCGCACGGATGGAACCAGCATGGCGGTGAACATCAACGGTATGGCGAAGTCGATCCGCCACGACGCCGGGATCTGGCCGCCGGCGAGCACCCCGACCCACGTCGCGATATGCCAAGGAGTCCACATGGTGAGGCCCGCTCCGAGGAAGAACCATCGGCGTTCATCCGGGTCGGTCATCTCCTCGAAGCGGAGGATCGACACGACCGCTGCCTGGTCGGTCATCAGGTAGGGGAGTCCGAATCGCCATCTCGTCGGGAACTCGGCGAATGCCGTTGCGAGCGCCCCCGAGTACATCGCCATGCGGGCGTTGATGACGAGGGCCGTGCCTATGGCGAGGAACCAAGGGGCACCGGAGTCCAGCAGGTCGATCAAGGCGACCTGCGAGGCCCCGGCGAAGACGATGGTCGAGGACAGGCCGCCGATCAGGGGTGGGACGGCGGTCGATGCCGCCGCGACGACGCCGAAGGCCAGCCCGAATGGCAGCGCACCGACCGCGAGGGCGGCCACGGCCCGTACCCCTTCGAGGAAGGCCGATCGGGCCTGGGAGGATTCCACCGGCGAAAGCCTGCCACGAATCCCCAATCGTGGGGATGAATACGTAGAGTGAAATCTTCCCCACGGAGAGTGCTTGCATGGTATGGTCTCACCATGCGCCGATCAGTCCTACTCCTGCTTGCCCTCCTGCTCGTGATCGCCGGTGCCGTCGGCGCCGCCGCCGAGGAGGGGGAGGAATCGTCCGAGACCACCGTGACCACCGAGGTCGAGGAGTCCGACGAGTCCGCAGAGGACGAGG
>JAHEFX010000156.1 GCA_024639975.1 bacterium | reverse complement strand
GAGTTCCAGCTGCTGGGGTAGGCCGAGGCGAAGGCCACGAATGCCGAGTCCCCGTCCACGTTCGGTACCCACCACACCTCGACCTCGGCGAACGAGCTCTCGATGAAGAGTTGACCGCCGGTACCTTCCGCCGAATACGCCAAGGTGTCACAGGGCAGGTTCGCGACCTCGCCCCCACCGTCGTCAGTACATGGGCCCAGCGCCTTCATGGTGAAACGAAGAGCTGGGCGACCGGCCACCGCGACATTCGTGGGACCATCGATGACCACGTCCGATCCGGCGGCGTCGATCCAGCCCTCGATGTCCCCAACCGGCCACGTCGCATCCCGAAGGTTCTGGGGATCGCTCAGTCGCTCCGCGACCATGAACACCAGCTCACGGTCGCCAAGCTCGCTCGCGTTGGGGTGGCCAAGACCCACCTCCCACGGGCTACGTCCGAGCGACATCCAAGGCAACTCACCATCGGTCCCTTCGAGGGTGGCCGAGAACGGGACCGACAACGAATCGTTGCGATACGTCCCAGCGAGGCCGGACGCCAACCGGCTCCAGTCCTCGGCATCCGGGTCTGCAGGTATCGGGTCCCCCACGAAGGCGATCGTCGTGGCGGACTCCGGGTCGTCGATGGGACCGACGTCTTCACTACCGAATACCTGCCAGCCGATGAAGCCGACGACGATCACCAGGACCACGGTTGCGACTCCGGTCAATACGTTCCTGCGGGTGTTGCGTTGTTCCACGGTGCGTCCTTCTCGCTCGGGCATACGTCCGACCGCTTCGCGCATCTCGCCTGAGGCACTCTCGAGCAACTGATCGACACGGCTCATTCGCGACCTCCTTCCAGCTTGAAGGCCAAGGTCTCGCGACCTCGGCTCAAATGCGTCTTCACGGTGCCTTCCGAGCACTCGAGGATCTCCCCGACTTCCCTCACGGATCGACCGTCGAGGTAGTGGAGGGCGATGCACTGCGCTTGCCGCTTGGGGAGCTTCCGAACCGCTGCCCACACATCGTGGGACTCGGCCGAGAGCGCCGGGACGTGGTGCTGGCGACCGGCGCCGAGGAGCAGAACGGCCTTCGCCTCGCTCCTGGTCTTGCGCCATCGCGAGACGGAGCCGTTCGAGACGACCCGCCTCACCCACGCCCCCGGGTCGTCGTAGCCACCCACGACGTCCCACCGGCGATACGCAGCGAGGAAGGCCTCCTGGGCCAGGTCGTCGGCCGCGGCCCTACTTCCCGACAAGGCATAGGCCAAGGCCACCACGGCGCGCCGCTCCCGTCGGTAGAACGTGTCGAAATCATCGACGAACGTCTCTCCGCCGATCGGCGAGTCCTCGGTGGCCATGTCCTCCTCAGTGCTCATACTGATACCACGCATGAGCAGGCGGATCGGTTGACACGAATCTTTTCCGGTTCTTCAGTTGCACGCCGGTGCGACGGCCGGTGCGATCCTGCCCGACCCCGGCTGGAAGTACCCGTCCGGCGGCCCCTGGGTCTGAACCGAGGGCTCTGGCCTACCGCTGCGGTAGGCGGGGGCCCACAGAACCGCCGATCGCGGTAGGTGGGAACCCTGGGTCCGGGTCAGCCGAGTGGGAGGGTCGAGGCGCCGTCTTGGCCGCCGTCGACGGGGAAGACCACACCGGTGATCCAAGAAGCCTGATCGCTGGCAAGGAACGTCGCTGCAGCCGCGACATCCTCCACCTCGCCGAGGCGATTCATCGGGTGCATCGCTGCAGCACCCTCCGGGTTCCCTTGCCAGAGCATTGCCGAGAGACGGGTCTTCACGACCGCCGGGGCCAGCGCGTTCACCCTCACGGTCGGGGCCAACTCCATCGCCAGCTGGTGCGTCATGTAGATGAGCGCCGCCTTCGAGATGTTGTAGGCACCGATCATGGGCCCGGGCCGCAGCCCACCCACCGAGCCCATGTTGAGGATGACGCCCCCGTTGTCCTTCATCCAGCCGTGCCAAGCGGCTTGGGACCACATGAGCGGGCCCATCTGGTTGACCGCCCAGGTCTTCTCGACGGCACCGAGGTCCACGTCGACCAGCGGGCCGGCGGCGGGGTTCGTCCCGGCGTTGTTGACGAGGATGTCGGCGGCGCCAAAGCGTTCGACCGCGTGGGCGATCGTCGTATCGGCCTGGTCTCGGTCATCAGCGCGGGCAACCACGGCCTCGATTCGGTCCGCTGCGCCGGTGGACTCGGCGATCTCGGCCGCAGCTTGCTCGACGTTCTCTGCCCGACGAGAGGTGATCACGACGCCTTCGGCGCCCGATCGGATGAATTCCTCCGCGATGGCCTGGCCTATCCCCCGGCTGCCGCCGGTGACGATGGCCACCTTGCCGTCGAGTCGTACATCCATCTTCGAACCGTCCTCCGGGCGCTTGCTCCGGGCGAGCCTACGGATCGGCCGGGAGACGATGACCTATCGGGGCTCCCGAAGCGACGCAGCCCAGAGGAGCACTCGTGCCAACCGATACGTCGTGCGATCCGAGGGAAAGCTCGGCACCGGGAGCCATCGGACGCTGCCGGTGATCGCATCGATGTCTTCTGCGAACCGGCCCAATGCCTCGGTGGACATCGGTTCGACGACGACGGTGGACATGAGGCCAAGGTATCGGTCGCCATTGAACGACCGATCTCGGCCATGTTTCAGGTCGTTGAACTACTGGCGTTCGAACCGCTCGGGCGGAGAAGGGCCTGGAGACGGATCCCTCGCCGACCTGGCCCTAGCGTTTCGGAAGACCGAGGAAGCGGGCGGTGCGCTCGGCATAGGCCCGGTAGTCGGGGTAGCGACGCTCGAGGCGCTCCTCCTCCCACATGGCCTTCATCCGCAGGTACCAGGCCAGCACCGACCACACGAGACCGGCCATCCAGCTCCCCGACCAGGCGACGAGGCCGAGCCCGCCGAGCAGTACAGCCGTGTAGATCGGGTGGCGGGAGAACGCATAGGGGCCGGCAGTCCGCAGGCCGGCGCGACCATTGGGGATCGGCGAAGCCGTCAGCGCGGGCCCGAGTGCCACACCCGCCCACACGCCAAGCAGCGCTCCGAGCACCGCCAAAGCGACGGCGAGCAACGGCCAGCCCGCCCCGCGGTCCCAGAAGGCGACCGCTGCCAGACCGACGAACAGCATCAGCTGTCCGATCACCAGTCGCCTGGCGATCGCCTCGTCGTCGTTCGTTCGTGGGGCGTCCATCGAGAGCAGGGTATCGCCGGTCAGTGACCTCTTCGGGTGCCCCCGTACTTCATCCGCGTGTCTGCCATCGAAGCCGGCCGGGCCTCGTCGTCGTTGATCGCCGCCCCGACGAGTTCCCCGATGAAGAACGTGTGGCTCCCGCAGTCGACGGCTCGGCGGACCTCGCACTCCATCCATGCGATCGCATCGTCGAATACCGGT
>JAHEFX010000074.1 GCA_024639975.1 bacterium | reverse complement strand
CTCGAGGCGAAGTCTACGGGGAGTCGGTTTGTCGCGAGAGTCGACGGCGCTCGGCGAGCCAGCCGCCCAGGCCGCCCAGGAGGACGCCGCCGGCGATGAAGGCGGCGAGGGTCACGATCGTGGCCGGGCTCCCGTCGAGTATCGACAGGATCGTGATGCCGGCGGCGTACAAGACGCCCGTCAGCCCACCGTGGAAGACCGACCGAACGGCGGTGCGGCCCGCCACCCAACCGCCGGCGATAGCCCCGAGCGGGGCGCCGGCGATGACGGCGGCAGTCCCGGCCCGGTCCACGCCGGCGACGGCGAGCAGCAGCCACCCGACGATGGCGAAGAGACCGAGGACGAGGAAGCCGGCACCGAGGCCGTAGGCGATGCCGAGGGGATGCATGCGCACGGACTCATCGTAGGTGCAACCAAATCGACACCGTCGTTGTCCAAACTGCGGGTCGGAGAAGGAAGGGAGAGGGAATGAAGAAGTACGCAGCCGAATTCATCGGCACATTCATCCTCGTCGGAATCGGTGGGCTGTCCGTCGTGGCCGCCGTCGAGCACGACATGTCACCGCTGGTACCGGGAGCGTTCGGCTTCGGTCTCGGTCTCATGGCCGCGATCTGGGCGGTCGGCCACGTCTCGGGAGGTCACTTCAACCCCGCCGTGACCTTGGCCATGGTGCTCGATCGTCGAACCGGGGTCGGCGACGCCGTCGGCTATGTCGTGGCCCAGGTGGCAGGTGCCATCGTTGCGGCCTACGCCGTGGTCGCTTCGACCTGGGGCGAGGCATCCGAGGCCGCCACCTTCATCAACAACTCACCGGGCATGCAGGACGAGGTGGGGGCTGCCTTCCTCCTCGAGGTGATCCTCACGGCGATCTTCGTCACCGTGATCCTCATCTCCACGAAGACCGATCCCAAGCGAGCCGGTCTGGTGATCTCGTTCACCCTCGTCGCCGCCCACCTCGCCTCCATCCCGTTCACGGGCACGTCGGTGAATCCGGCCCGTTCGCTCGGCCCGGCGATAGCCGCCGGAGCGTACGAGTCACTCTGGGTCTTCCTGGTCGCCCCGCTCGTCGGCGGCGTCCTCGCCTGGGTCATCGCACAGGTCGTCAAGCCAGCGGCATCCGACGCGTAATCCTCCGCGCGACCGAGATGTCGGAGGGCCCCCGAGAGGGGGCCCTTCCCGCGTCAGAGGAGGTCGTCCTCGAGGATTTCCTCGAGGTTGATGACCCATCCCATCGGCAGCTGCCAGTGGCGGCCGCCCGCCACGACATGCTCGATGTAGGTGTGGGAAGGCTCCCCTCCCTCGGGACCTTCCACGACATGGGTCGTCACCCAGTGACGGGTTCCCTCGCGGTCGACGACGGAGAACTGCTTGGTCGGGACCCGGCCATCAGCCTCCTCGGCGGCCGTGATTGCCCCCAGCTCGGCCTTGGCCACCTCGAAGAGGGCGCCCCAGACGGTGTTGCCTTCCTCGGCCCGGATGGTCGGTAGCGCCCCGTCCCACTTGCCATTGGCTTCTGCGAAGTAGAGCTTCGTCTCCGGGAGGTGGGCGACCTTCTGGAAGACGGCGTTCGGGGCGAACTCGGCCAGACGCTCGGGCTCGAGCATCGATCCGTAGGCGAAGTAGAGGTGGTCGGCCATCACTCCTCGGGTGGTGGGAGGGGGATGGGCCAGTCTACGCGGTGGTCAGGCAGCCGTCCCGCCCTATCCTGCGCCGACCCCTCGACTCGGAGAACCAGCGTGGAATGGACGCGGATCCTCGGAAACCTCACCGCCGGTGGCGACCTCAGTCGTAGCGACGCACGCGCCGCCATGGACGAGATCATGGCCGGCAACGCCACGACCGCACAGGTCGCCGCGTTCATCGTCGGCCTCCGGATGAAGGGCGAGACGACCGAGGAACTCACGGGCCTCGTCGAGGGTATGCGGGCGGCGGCCGTCCCCGTCCACGCCGCTGGAGACCTCGTGGACGTCGTCGGCACGGGCGGCGACCGCTCGGGGACGTTCAACATCTCGACGGCCGCCGCTCTCGTGGCCGCGGCTGCCGGGGCGAAGGTCGCCAAGCATGGGAATCGTTCCGCCTCCTCGAAGGCCGGATCGGCCGACGTGCTCGAGGCGCTCGGCTACCCCCTCGACCTCTCGGCCGAGGCGACCGGGACGTTGATCGACGAGACGGGGTTCGGGTTCATGTTCGCCCCCAACCACCACCCGGCGATGCGCCATGTCATGCCGACCCGCAAGGAGTTGGGAATCCCGACCGTCTTCAACTTCCTCGGCCCGCTCTCCAATCCGGCCGGGGCAAAGAGCCTCGCCGTCGGTGTGTCGGATCGTTCGATGGCCGAGAAGATGATCGAGGTCCTGAAGAACCTCGGGGCGTCCTACGCGTTCGTCGTCCACGGTGAGGACGGTCTCGACGAAGTCTCCACTGCGGCGCCGACACTCATCCTCCGTCTCCGTGAGGGTGAGATCACCCACGCCCAGTTCACCGCCGAGGACTTCGGCGTCGACCGGGGCAGCCTCGACGACGTGCTCGGGGGGGACGCCGAGGACAACGCCGCCATCCTCCGGTCGATCTTCGGCGGCGAGCGGGGGCCCAAGCGTGACATCGTGCTCGTCAACGCCTCCGCTCCGATCGTGGCCGCCGGCCTGGCGACCGGCTTCGTCGATGGTGTCCGGGTCGCTCGTGAGGCACTCGATTCGGGAGCGGTCGAGGCGAAGCTCGCCGAGGTACTCGAGCGGGCCGACCAGCTCGGCTCCTGATCCACACTCGTACAGGCCGACGGCCCATATTCTCCGTGGCGATGAAGCGATTCGTCCTCCTGCTGCTCGTTCTCGCACTCCTGGCTGCTGCCTGCGGTGGAGGCGATGTCGCCGTCGACCAGACCACTCCGACCTCGGACGCCCCGGCCGAGACGACACCGTCGACGGATGGGGAGACCGGGACGACGGATGCCCCCGAGGACGCCCCTGCTACCACCGAGGGATCCGGCGGCGAAGCACTTCCTCCCGTGTCGGGTGTCGACGGTCCGCCGGCCCCCAGCCTCCCGGTGCCCTTCGAGGGCGGCAACGACATCCTGCTCAACCAGGAGGTCCTGCCGGTCTACCTCGTCTTCTGGGCCGAGTGGTGAAGTAGCTGTCGACGGGAGTTGCCCGTCGTCGACGAAATCGCCAAGGAGTACGAGGGCGAGGTTCGATTCATCACCGTGGCCTGGAAAGGCAGCCTCGAGGCGACCCGGGAGCGGGCCGGTCAGCTACTGACCTCGGGTCTCGTCACCTGGGGCCTCGACGACACGGGCGACTTCTTCTCGGCCTGGGGCGTCCCCTACCAACCCGAGACGGTCCTGTTGACCGGCGACGACATCGAGTTCGATCGCTGGCCCGGCGTCCTCGGCGAGGACGAACTGCGGTCCCGGATCGACGCGCTCGTGCAGGCGTCGGCGGGGGCCTAGCCGCCCTGGAAGACGTCGCCCGTGGACGTCTCGCCGATCTCCACGCCTTCACGGACCTGACCGACCAGGTCGACGAGGGTGACGAAGTCCACCCCGCCACTGACCTTTCCCACGACCACGCCATCGGCGTCGAGGAAGAACGTTTCTGGCAGTCCCCAGATGCCGAACTCGATCGAGGCCCGATTGTCCTCGTCTGCGACGACCTCCTGGTGGTCGGAGCGGCCGTACTCGTCGAGGAAGGCGATGGCGGAACGTTCGGGGTCCTGGCTGTCGACCGCCACGAACCGCACCCCGTCGGGACCGAGCGACTCGGCGGCACGCACCAGGTCGGGGTGTTCTGCCTTGCACGGCTCGCACCATGACGCCCAGAACGAGATGACCGTGACCTCGGCAGCGCCGTCGTAGAGCGGCGCCGTCCCATCCGATTCGAGGAAGGGGAGTTCGAGGTCGGGGGCCGTCGACCCGATCAGTGGGCTGTCGGGCACCGTCTCGATGAGGTCGAGTCGCCCGGCGAAGAATCCGGCGAGGACCACGACGATGCCGATCACGATCCAGGTGATCGTGGAGGCCTTCACGCCTTGGCCGCTTCGAGCATCGCCAAGAGGTCCGGCTGCAGGTCCGCCGGGACGGACGGGTCATCGAGCAGCGCTTCGAGCAGGGGCACCGCCTCGGACCCCCGGTCCTGTTCCATGAGGACCAGGACCAGGAAGTAGCGGGCCTCGCCGTTCCCGTCGAAGGTGTCGAGTGCCTGCCCCAGGGCCTCCTCGGCTGCGGCGGACTCACCGTTCACGTAGAGGATCCACCCCACCCGACCGAGTGCCTCGGACGCCTGTGCCGGGGTCGGCTCGGACTCGAGCACCGTCGTGAACTCCTCGGTGGCCGACCGGTAGTCGCCGGCCTCGAAGTAGCGCTCGGCCAATGCCAGTCGCATGCCGTTGAGCTGCTGGGGGCTGACGTCGGGGTCACCCTCGAAGCTGGCGATCGTCAGGGCGAGGGTCTCGTCGGACACGGACTCCAGATCCGTGGGGGCATCGAACTGGCCGGTGATGGGGCTCCCGTCGGCCCTTGGCTCGAGGAAGGATCCGAGGGCGAAGGCCACCCCGACGAGGACCACGGCGCTGATGCCGATTCCCAGCAGGGAGCGGCCCGACCTGGTGGGTGGCTCGGCGGTCACTTCGGCGGCGACGGGTCGTCTGAGTCGGAGGATGACGATGACCCCGCCGGCGGCGATCAGCAGGGGCAGCGTCCAGAGGAGGATGCCGCCTACATCGAGCGGCGGTTCGAGGAGTATCTCGGGTCCGTATCGAGCTTCGAACCACTCCAGGGTCTCTCGTTCGGTGTACCCGGCGTCGAGGAGTGTTCCGATCTGGGCATACATGGACTCGGCGATCTCGGATTGGCTGGCGGCGACGGACTCCCCGTCGCAGACGGGGCAGGAGATCGCCTCCGCCACGGCGAGGGCCGGGTCGGCAGGGGCATCTGCCACGACGAGGCCCCAGACGAGGACGAGGGCCAGCCCGGCGAGTGCCAGCCATTGCCAGCGGCGGGCGGTCATGCGGCGACCTCCCGGCGACTCCGGCGGGCGGTGAACGACCAGGCGCCGCCGGCGGCGACGAGGAAGCCGCCGACCCAGACCATCCACTGGAGCGGGAACACCGAGACATCGACGACGACTTGGGCGCTGTCGATGGAGCGGAGGACGATGAACACGTCCCGGACCGGACCTGTGAGGACACCCGGGGTGGCGATCACCTGGGTTCCGTAGTCCTGCAGTGCGGGGCGGGCGGTCCCGACCGTGGCGGAGGAACGGGTGACCTCGATGTTGGCACCGACGACCCGTCGCTGGTCGTCCGTGTCGGTGAAGCCGGACTGGTACTCGATGACGTGTCCGGCGACGGGTACCGGTTCGTCGATGGGCAGGGTGATGTCGTCGGCGTGGATGGCCATGCCGGCCGATCCGGCTATCCCGAGGGCGAGGACGGCGACGCCGAGGTGGCTGAGCATCCCGCCCCAGTACCCGCGGTCGTTCATCACGAGAAGGCGCATGCCGCTCCCGAGCGACTCCGGTCTTGCCGCGGCCTGGCGGACGAGCAGAACGATCGGCGGTGTGGCGGCGAACACGGCGAGTACGAGCACGACGAGTGCGGCCCGGTCCCGGAGGCCGAGGATGGCGGCGAGTGCCCCGGCGGCGACGGCGATGAGAGCCGGGACGAGCAGGCGTTCGATCATCACGTCCCGGTTGGAGGCCTTCCATGGCGTCACCTGCCCGACGCCGATCGCCAGCAGGAGGACGAGGGCGATGGGACCCGAGGTCGCTTCGAAGAAGCCGGCGCCGATCCCGATCGTGGAGCCGGTGAGGGCCTCGACGAGGATCGGGTAGACGGTTCCCACGAGGACGGTCGCCGTCCAGACGGTCATGAGCAGGTTGTTCAGGAGGATCGCGCCCTCCCGACTGGCGAATGACTCCACCCGGGGTCGCTCGGCCATCAGGTGGGCCCGGGAGGCGAACAGGCCGAGGCCCGCCACGACCACCAGTACGAAGAAGCCGAGGAGCAGGGGGCCGACGGCCGATTGGGTGAACGAGTGGACCGACGTGATCGACCCGGAACGAGTGAGGAACGTACCGAAGATCGTGAGGGCGAAGGTGGCGATGACCAGCACGAAGTTCCACGACTGCAGCACGCCCCGCCGCAGTTGGACGACTACCGAATGCAGGAATGCGGTGGCGGTGAGCCAGGGGAGGAAGGAGGCGTTCTCGACGGGGTCCCAGCCCCAGTAGCCACCCCAGCCGAGGACCTCGTATGACCACCAGCCGCCGAGGAGGATGCCGACGGTCAGGAATGCCCAGGCGGCGAGGGTCCAGCGGCGGGTGCGGGCGGCCCATGCGGCACCGGGCTGGGCCAGGAGCAGCGCTGAGATGGCGAAGGCGAAGGGGGCGGTCAGGCCGACGTAGCCGAGATAGAGCATCGGCGGGTGGATCGCCATGAGGATGTGGTTCTGGAGGAGCGGGTTCGGGCCCCGTCCCTCGCCTGGGGCGGCAGACCCGGCGAACGGCCAGGCCGACGACTCGAGGCAGCCGACCGTCCCCGCCGAGGTGCAGACCTCGAACGGGTTGGCCACCGACGCCATCATCCCGAAGAAGAAGACCGACACGACGCCGATGACCCCGAGGGCGACCGTGCCGAGGCGATCGCCTTCGCCGACCCGGCGTTGCAGGAGCCAGGCGAGCAGTCCCAGGACGAGACCCCACAGGAGGATCGACCCCTCGAGGGCGCCCCAGGCCGAGGCGAACTTGAACAGGAGCGGTGTCGAGGTGGAGGAGTGGTTGGCGATGTAGGCGATCGAGAAGTCGTCGGTGAGGAGGCCCACCTCCAGGAGGCCCATGCCGGCGACGCTGCCACCGAACAGGAGGCCGGCGGGGGTGCGGAGCGACGGTACGGTTCGACCGGACACGGCCGACAGTCCGGCGACCGCCAGCCAGATCGCTCCCGCCAGCGCCACCAGCACCGCGACGGTGCCGAGGACGGCGATCACGGGAGGGAGCCCTCCGGTGTCTCGTACTCCTCTTCGTGGCGGAGGATCACCTCGTCGGCGACGAACACGTCACCGTCGAAGGCGCCATCGAGCAGGACCGGGATGCCCTCGTCGAAGAGCTCCGGCGGGGTGGAGGTCGTCTCGACGACGATCTCGTCGGCGTAGTCGGTCACGGCGAAGGTCGTCGTGCCCTCGGCACTCGTGAGACTGCCCTCCACGACAACGCCTCCCAGCCGGAACGACTCGCCATCGGGGAGGGTGCCGCGCTGGTCGAGCGCTTCGCGTGGCTCGAGGTAGTAAACGGTGTTGGAGCCCAACAACTGGCCCATGAGCACGGCGACGAGCGCAACCGCCACCACCGAGGCCCCGACGAGGAACCACCGACGGCCCATCACTCGACCTCTTCTTGGCGGCGCCTCCGCACGCGCAGGTAGATGGCGTAGCCGACGACGAACCCGTAGGTCGCCACGTAGGCGAACCAGACCCAGAACTCATCCATCGATCAACCCCAGGTCGGGAGCTTCGACGGCGGTGCCGGCCGTCCGGGTGGCGCGAGCTGCGGCCTCGTCCTCCATGCGGGCGATGCGCATGCGGTGCGTGAGGAAGGCGAGGTAGAGGATCGTGAAGGCGAGGAGGTTCACGAGGAATGCCGTGAGCATCTCGGGACCCATGTCGGTCCCGTCCGGGCGGATCGTCATGCCCTGGTGGAGGGTGCGCCAGAGGATCGTCGAGAAGTAGACGACTGGCACCAGGACGAACGCCGCGGTCCCGAGCACGGCCGAGCGGGTGGCGCGGACGTCCGGGTCGTCGATCGTGCGTCGGAGGGCGAGGTAGGCGACGTAGACGAAGAACATGACCGCCGTGGCCATGAGGCGGGCGTCGCCCCAGTCCCAGGCGACACCCCACACGGGGTAGCCCCAGATCATGCCGGTGATGATGGCCAGCCCGGTGAAGAAGACGCCGATCTCGGCCGACGAGTGGGCCAGGCGGTCGAACCACGGGCGCTTGGCGACGAGCCAGCCGAGCGAACCGACGAGCGTGACGCCGAAGGCGAGGAAGGCAAGCCACGCCGACGGCACATGGACGTGGAACACCCGGGCGTAGACACCTTGGACGGCGTCGGGCGGCACGGTGAGCGCCAGCCAGGCGCCGGCCAGGATCGCGATGCCGGCCAGCCAGTCGAGGATGCGTTGGGCGATCATGCGCCGCTCTCTTCCAGAGGTCTTGCTGTCAGGACCCCGGCGATGGCGACGAGCACCACCACGAGGGTCAGGAGGATCAATGGGGCGAGGATATCGGTGCCCGCGACCAATCCAGAGGTGGTCATCGATGCGCCCACGAGAAGCGGGAACGAGAGGCTGATGGCGATCAGCGGGGCGAGCGTCGTCCCCAGCCGGGTGCCGGCCACAAGCCCGCCGGCGAGTGTCCCGGTCATGGCCATGCCCAGCGCCGTGAGCGGACCCAGGAGCAGCAGCCACCCCCATCGCTCGGGGATGTCGGGACCGAACAGGACGACCATGGCCGGGGCGGTCACCGCCTGGAACACGAGAACGAGGGCGAACGACGCGATCGAGCGTCCGACGAAGACCACGGCCGGGTCGACCACCACGAGGGCCAACACGTCGGCCTCGGCCGGGGTCGCCTGTGCGGACCGTCGGAGCGTCACGAACATCCCGAAGAGGAGCACGACCGTCCAGAACATGCCCGGGCCGATGTCGGCGAGCAGGCTGCGCTGGCTCCCGACCGCAACGGGTATGAGGAAGAGCGACACGAGGCCGAACGGGAGCACGACCCACCACACCTCGCCGGATCGGCCCTCGGCGAGGAGGTCCCGGCGGGTGACGATGGCTGCCTGGCGCCAGAAGCTCATGCCGCCTCCAGGGTCCCGTCGACGAGCCGGATTGCCCGGTCGCACCGGTGCTCGACCCGTTCGGGGTCGTGGCTGACCATGAGGACGGCCCCGCCGCGCCCGGTCACCGAGCCGATGAGTGCGTCGATCACCTCGGTGGCGTCCGAGTCGAGCGAGGCGTCGGGCTCGTCGAGCAAGAGGAGTGTGGGCTTGGTCATGACGACCCGAGCCAGGTCGGCGCGCCGCGCCATCCCGGCCGAGACGGCCGATGCCCGTCGGTCTCCTGCTCCGTGAAGGCCGACGGCCTTGAGGGCACGGTCGACGCGCTCTGGTTCGATGCCGGCGAGGGCGGCGTGGAAGGCCAGCTGCTCGCGCAGCGTGAGGTTGGGGGAGAGGGCGGGCTGGTGACCGACCAGGCCGATCGCCGGCCGGACTCGCCGGGCCTGGGGGCTCCCGACGGTGGCATCGAGGACGGTCGCCGTGCCGACCGTGGGGATCAGGAGGGTGGCGACCACGCGGAGCAGGGTCGTCTTGCCGGTGCCGTTCGGACCGGTGATGCCGACGACCTCCGAGGCGGAGACGGCCAGCTCGACGTCATGGAGGATCGTCGTACCCGAACGGGTCACGCCGACCCCTTCGAGCTTGATCATGGGGAGCACGGCGGCAGGGTACCGGCGGCACCCGAGTCCGACTCCGGCGACCGTAGGCTGGGAAGCATGGACTTCATCCAAACCGTGGCCGACGCATCGGAGCGGTTCATCGAGGTGCTCGAGGCAACCGACCTGGATGCCGACGTCCCGTCCTGTCCGGACTGGCGGGCAGCCGACCTGCTCTGGCACCTGACCGAGGTGCAGGACTTCTGGGCCGAGGTAGTGGAACAGCTCGCCGACGAGCGACCGGACGTCGACCCGGTCCGTCCCGACGACGCCGACCTCCCGGCGGCGTTCCGCTCGGCCAGCGCCCGACTGGCCGCGGCCTTGGCCGAGGCCGACCCCTACGACGAGTGCTGGTCCTGGGACGAGCATGGTGGCGGCAGCGTGGCCTGGGTCCGTCGGCGTCAGGCGCATGAGGCGGTGATCCACCGCGTCGATGCGGAGCTGGCGGCCGGCGTGGAACCGGCGTCGATTCCGGTGGACGTCGCCGCCGATGGCATCGACGAGATGCTCGGGGTCCAGATGAGCGGCATCCCCGGCTGGGCCGAGTACGTGCCGGGGGGTGGGACCGTCGAGCTCCACGCCCGGGACGCCGACCGCACCTTCGCCTTCGAGATGGGCCGGATGGTCGGCACGTCGCTCGCATCGGGTCGTCACTACGACCTCGGTGTGATCGAGCGACGCGAGTCGCTGGGCGATCCTTCGGTGATCATCGTCGGCGACGCCGCCGACCTCTACCTATGGCTCTGGGGTCGGGGCGGTGACGACTCGTTCGTGGTCGAGGGCGACCACGCCCTGGTGGGCGCGATTCGGGCCCTGGCGGCCGATTCCACGGGCTGATGTCCGACGGAAGGGCCGAGGTCCGCCGCCATGCCGAGCGGGGCTCGAACGACCGGCTCGACGGGTACGCGATCCTCGATGAATCGCTCGTGTGCCACCTCGGCTTCGCCGTCGACGACCAGCCGTTCGTGATCCCGGTCACGTTCGCCAGGGCGGGCGATGAGCTCATCATCCATGGGTCCCCGGCTTCCCGGCTGTTGCGCCACTTCGACGGCACCAACGAGGCGGTCGCCGAGGTGACGATCCTCGATGGCCTCGTGCTGGCCCGATCGGCGTTCAACCACTCGATGAACTACCGCTCGGTCGTCTGCTTCGGCAAACCGGTCGTCGTCGACGACCTGGACGAGCGTGCCCGCCTCCTCGACCTGGTCACGGACAAGCTCGTGCCCGGCCGACGGCCGCACCTGCGGCAGATGACGGAGAAGGAGGTCCGGGGGACGAAGGTCATCCGGATGCCGATCGACGCCATCTCGGTGAAGGTGCGCTCGGGAGGTCCCGGCGATCGCGAGGAGGCCGATGTCGACGTGTGGGCCGGCGTCGTCCCGATGTCGCTCGTGGCGGGCACTCCCGTGCCCGCCGACGGATGGGAGGACGCCGAGCCACCTCGGCACGTGAAAGACCTGGCCTAGAGCTCGAAGCGGTCGCCGTCCCCGGCCACCCGGAATCCCCGATCACCGACCTGCGCCGACTCGGGCGAGTCCGGGTCACAGAGGGGGTTCGTGTGGTTCAGGTGGGTGAGCACCACTCGGTCCGCCAGGTCGTCGAATCTGGCGATGGTGTCGGAAACCAGGGGGTGTGGGATCTCCGCGAGGTCCCGTCCCGGTACCTCGTCGGCCGACCAGAAGGAAGCGTCGAGGAGGGAGAGGTCGTGTGCGGCGACCACCGAGTGATGGCCTTCCCAAGGGTTCCAGGCATC
>JAHEFX010000155.1 GCA_024639975.1 bacterium | reverse complement strand
GGGCGTTCGGACTCCTGAAAGGGTCGGCCGCAACCGTCGCGGCGAGGCACGACTGGGTCGCCGACGAGACCGCCGACGCCGTGCGAAGGGCTGCCGACGAGGTCATGGAAGGCGGTTTCGATGCCGAGTTCCCGGTGGACGTCTTCCAGACCGGATCGGGCACCTCGTCGAACACCAACTCGAACGAAGTGATCGCCAATCGTGCCTCGGAGCTCCTGGGCGGCGAACGCGGATCGAAGCTCGTGCATCCCAACGACCACGTGAACTTCGGCCAGTCCTCGAACGACACGTTCCCGACGGCGATGCACCTCGCTGCCGTCGACGCCATCGCGACGAACCTCCTCCCGGCCCTGGATGGCCTGGCCGGAGCGCTCGAGGCGAAGGCGGTCGAGTTCGCCGATGTGGTGAAGTCGGGCAGGACCCACCTCATGGACGCCGTACCCGTGACCCTGGGCCAGGAGTTCGGTGGCTACGCCAAGCAGGTGCGCAACGGCATCGATCGCCTCGAGAAGGTGCAGCCCGAGCTCTGCGAGCTCGCCCTCGGCGGGACGGCGACCGGGACCGGCATCAACGCCCCTGAGGGCTTCGCCGCCGAGGTGATAGCGCTCATGGCCGAGCGGACGGGACACCCCTTCGTGGAGGCCCCCGACCACTTCGAGGCCCAGGCGGCCAAGGACGCCGTCGTGCAGGCATCGGGCACCCTCAAAACCATCGCCCAGGGCCTGTTCAAGGTCGTCAACGACCTCCGCTGGCTGGCGTCGGGGCCGGTCACCGGCATCGGCGAGATCAAGCTCCCGGCGCTCCAGCCCGGCTCCTCGATCATGCCGGCGAAGGTCAACCCGGTGATCCCCGAGGCAACGATGATGGTGGCCGCACAGGTCGTCGGCAACGACGCCGCCATCACCTGGGGTGGCGCCAACGGCAACTTCGAGCTCAACGTGATGATGCCGATGATGGCCCGCAACCTCCTCGAGTCGATCGATCTGCTCGCCGCGACGTCGCGGGTCCTGGCAGAACGCACCGTCTCCGGTATCGAAGCCGATCCCGAGCGAGCCCTCGGCTTGCTCGAGAAGAACGTCATCGTCGTCACGGCCCTCAACCCCCACATCGGCTACGACGCCGGTGCTGCCGCAGCCAAGGAGGCATTCGCCTCGGGTCGCACCGTGCGCGAGGTGGTGTTGGAGAAGGGACTCATGACGGCCGAGGAGCTCGATGCCGCCCTCGACCTGAAGAAGATGACCGAGGGTGGTCTCCACTAGGCGTCCGGGCCCGCCGGTCGCCACGTAGGAGCTTGGATGAGTCCTCTGCTCAGACGACGGTTGATCACGATCCCGACGGTGGTGGTCGGGTTCGTGTTGGTGACGGCACTGCTGCCGGCGCTCGTCGTCGTGTCGTTGCTCGCCGACCTACTGATGGGCCGCCTACCCCTCCCGATCACCCGTCTCGTCGGGTTCGGGTGGTGGTACCTGCTGGCGGAGACGGCGGGACTCGGGTTCCTGGCGATGTCATGGCTCGTGACCGTCGGGAGGCCGCCGGCGCGCATCCGCCAGGCGTACGCCATCCAGTCCCGATGGGCAGCCGCGCTGGGTGGTGCGCTCCGGTTGCTCTTCGGCGTCCGTTTCGACTTCGAGGTGGGCGGGGCTGACCTCTCCGCCGGGCCCTACGTCGTGCTGATGCGACACGCCTCCATCGTGGACACGCTGCTTCCCGCCTCCTTCATCGCTCGCCCGTTCGGGATGCGGCTGCGGTATGTGTTGAAGGCCGAGCTCCTCGCCGACCCGTGCCTCGACGTTGCCGGCAACCGGCTACCGAACGTGTTCGTCCGACGTGGGCGTGCCGGAGCCGACATCTCGGCCGTGGCAGCGCTGGCGGAGGATCTCGGCCCGAACGACGCCGTGCTGCTCTACCCGGAGGGAACCCGGTTCACGGACGCCAAGCTCGACCGATTGAAGTCCTCGGTCAACCCCAAGATCGCCAGGGTCGCGTCGTCGCTCACCCATACGCTCCCGCCCCGGCCCGGTGGTGCGGCTGCGCTCGCCAAGGCGGGCTACGACATCGTCTTCCTCGCCCATCGCGGCCTCGAGGGCCTCGCCGGGGTGAAGGACCTCCTCGGAGGGGCGCTCATCGGCACCCGGGTGCGGGTCGAGACCTGGCGGGTTGCCGCCGCCGACGTCGACGTGGACCGCCTCGAAGAATGGCTGGTCGACCAGTGGCAGCGCGTCGACCGGTGGGTCGCCACCGAGGCGGCCGCCGCCGAGGCCTAACGCTGGACCGGCCTCGCCACCCGCGGGATCATGCCGACCATGGTCGGCACGGCGAACAGGTACGTGACGAGGTGGAGGAACAGCAGGAACAGCTTGTTGTCCCCGGCCGAGTCCAGCTGGGTGATCGGTATGAGCGAGGCGATCAGCACGAGCGAGGCCAACAGCTGCCAGAGGGTCTTGCCGCGGGGAACGCCGGCGAGGAACAGGTGGAGCACGCCCATCCCGACCACGGTGGCCGCGAATGCGACGCCGAAGGTCTTCCAGTAGGAAAGCTCGGCACCGCCCCCCTCGGTGAGGGTCGTGTCGAAGACGAGTTGGAGCACCAGTTGGGTCACCACCGCGGCGGTCGATGCGATGGCTGCCACGGCAGTGGCGCCGATCCAGAAGGCTTGGGCGTCGACCTCGTAGTCGCCTGACATGGGGATGCTCCTGCTTGGGGGGCGAGCAGCGTATCGGTCTGGCCCCTCCTCGCCAACGAGGGCCCTCCAAAGGTCGGCGATGCTCCTCGGATCAGGCGTCGGAGAGATCGAGGGCGTCGAGCATGGTGTGCCAGCCGAGAGTCGCGCACTTGATCCGGACCGGGAACTCCCGCACGCCTGCCAGTGCCTCGAGGTCCCCGAGGACCGTGCCGGGCTTCTCCTCGTCGAGCTCGATCCCGTCACCGGTCATGAGCGCGATGAAATCGCCGGACACCGACTTGATCTCGTCGAGCGTGTGCCCCTTGATCGCCTCGCTCATCATCGAGGCCGATGCCTGCGAGATGGAGCAACCCTGACCGGAGACGGCCACGTCGGTCACGACGCCGTCTGCCAGGGACAGGTCGATCGTGATCTCGTCGCCACACAGTGGGTTGTGCCCCTCGCCATGGGCGTCGGCGGCAGGCAGGGAGCCCCGGTTGCGGGGGCTGCGGTAGTGGTCGAGGATGACCTCGCGGTACAAGTCGTTCAGGGACATGGTGTCAGCCGAAGATCCGGCGAGCCGAGCGTAGCCCTTCGATGAGCGGATCGAGGTCGGCCTCCGTCGAGTAGACGGAGAACGAGACCCGGGCGGTGGCCGGCACGCAGAGGTGGCCCATCAACGGTCGGGCGCAGTGGTGTCCGGCGCGCACGGCGACGCCATGCTCATCGAGG